>JBGAOD010000048.1:0-3463 GCA_044221955.1 Phycisphaerales bacterium
CTTGGATCGCGCGCGACAGCGTGTTCATCTCGGCCAGAGTCTCCAGCAGTTGATCCGTGTACTTGGGCGGCGTCTTGGCGTGGCGGCGGGCCTCTTCGATGTTGCCGTCGATCAGGGCTTGGGCTTCCAAGTACGTGAGTCTTTTCGCGGACTTGATGAGCGTCTGCCCCACTCCTTCCGCGAGCACGTTGCCCTGCTGGTCGTAGCGCATGAACGCCGACTTGCAGAAGCGGTACACGCCTTCTTGCAACGAGCAGATCCCGTTCGACAGCAGCTCGGGGATCATCGGGATGACGTGCCGCGGGAGGTAGACCGAGTTGGCGCGGTCGCGGGCCTCGCGGTCGATGGGCGAGCCCGGCGGGATGAAGTGGGCCACGTCGGCGATGTGGATCGCCAGCTCCCAGCCTTTCTCGGTTCGCTTGATCGAGATCGCGTCGTCGTAGTCTTTCGCGTCCGGTGGGTCGATGGTGATGATGAACTCGCCGGTGAGGTCGGTCCGGCCCGGCAGGGCCGCGATGCCGCGCTGAGAGAACGCGGCGATCTCGTCCTCGTACCGCTGCGTGGCTTCGCGGGCTTGGTCATGGCAACTGTCGGGGAACTCGCCCGGCAGCGCGTACGCGGCGATGGTCGCCTGAGTCTCCACGTCCGGCTTGCCGGCCTCGCCGAGCACACGGGAGATCACGCCCTCGGCCAGCATCCCGCCCTCGGGGTACGCGACGATCTCGACCACGACCTTGTCGCCCTCGCGCCCGCTCTTCGATTCGGCGTCGCGGACCACGATGGGGTCGGTGAGCTCCTTGCCGTCGGGCATGACGAGCCACTGCTGCCCGCGCTTGGTGAGCAAGCCGGTGAAGACGGCCCGCTTGCGGGTGACAACGCCGACGATCTGCCCGACAAACTCCCCCGCGGCCGCGGGCTTGTCGCGGCGCGTGTCGCGGTGGATGGCAACGCGGACGATGTCGCCGCTGAGCGCGTCGCCGGTGTCCTCGGCGGGGATGAACAGCGAGCCTTCGCGAACGGCGTCTGAAGGCTGGACGAACCCGAAGCCCTTGGCATTCTTGCGGAAAACGCCGATGATTTCTTTGCGACCGGCGAGCGATGGCAATTGAATAACACCCGAGGGGCTGACTTCGACGAGTGTTTCGCCCACCAGGCCGTCGAGGGCTGCTTGCAGTTCGGCACGGTCGGCCTCGGGGACGCCGAGTTCTTCGACCAACTCGTGGAAACGCCCCGGCGTGTAGGCGGCGTGCCGCACATGGTCGAGGATGCGGCGTCGGAAGCGGAGGGACATTCAAAGGCCTTTCACGCGCCGAGGGCGCGGTCGGATGTGAACTCGAAGGGATCGAAGACTCGAAGCGGAGGAGATGTTGAGACGAGGTTGGAACGGGCCTCGAACCAATCCCTTAGAGCGATCCCGCGTAGCGCCTGAACGTCTGCGTAAACCCCTTGGGCTCGACGCCGAGGTGGGCCCGGGCCTTTTCCATCGAGGCCGTCGCGTCCTGCCCGCCCATGACGGCCATGCCCTCGTCAAACGGCAGTGCTCCGCCCAGCCCGATGAGTTCCGCGACCATGGCGATCTTTGACGCGACCTCCGACGGCACGCCCCACGGGTGAAGCCGCTCGTTGCCGCCGCTGACGTTGTCGCGGAAGGTCGTCAGCATCTGAGGCCAGCTCAGCGTTTCGCCGCCGACGAGGTTGTAGACCTCACCGATCGCCATCTGCCGCGTGAGCGACTCGGCGAAGGCCTTGCACACGTCCTCAACCACGATCGGCGCGACCTTGGGATCGATCGGCTTGGCGGTGCCCAGCGGGACACTGGTATCAATCTGCCACCGTGTGAAGTACGGCATGAACAGGTACGGCGGGACGTGCCCGGTCACCCAATCTGACGCCATCTCCACAAACTCGCCGCCCGGACCGTGGATCAGCCCCGGCCTGAAAATCGTCCAATCCAGCCCGCTGCGGCGGACCAGCCGTTCGGCCTCGAACTTGGTCTTCTGGTAGGCCGTGGTGCCGGTTTCAGAGGCCTTCAGGGCGGACATCTGGAGGAATCGCTTGACGCCCGCGTTCCCGCAGGCCTGAAGAGTCAGCGCAGTCGCCTGAGGATGCATCCTCTGAAAAGTCTGACTCCCCTTCTCTCTCAAGATCCCCACCAGGTGAACGCACGCCTGCGTGCCCCCAACGAGGTTCGCAAGCGCCCCCGCGTCCAGTGCATCACCCAACACCAACTCCAACCCCGTTCCACCGCCCGCCGACGGCAGCACTTCGCGGGCTTTCTGCCGGTCCCGAACAAGCACGCGAACCCGATAGCCGCGCGAGAGAAGCTCACGCACCATGTGACGCCCCACAAACCCCGTCGCGCCTGTGACAGCGACGGTAGAAATCTGGATCTGATCGCCCGTTCGGGCCGCGGTCGGAGACGGTGCCATGGTGCGTTCCCAGCGGCCGGAGCAACGGGAGGATTCCCGATCGTTCCCCGACCGGGGGCATCATAAGGCCCGAGCGGGCCCGGGGTTCAACCACCTACGCCACTCTCACGCTCCAATCCGCTGCGACATGAACAACAATCTTTTCTTGAATGCGGGCAGGCGCACGCCCCTTTGGCGCATCAAAGCGAGAAGGCCGCCCGCCCACCTGAGGGCACGCGATCCAGAACGCCCAACGCTCCCTTCGCTCAAACTCCTCCGCGCCAGCAGAACCTCGGATGCACACGCACGTATTACCATCCCATCGGAGTGCTCCGGGTTCAGCGACCGCCGGTCGGGGACAATCCGAAACATTGCCGCCTTCCGCGCGCGAGCGGCGCTCGATCGCCTTTCTCGGAGTGCAACCCATGCTGACCATCGAAACCTACACCGAACCGCGCACCCAGTCTCACGTCGTCAAGCTCGTCGGCGAGGCGGGCATGTCCACGGTGGACGACCTGGAAATCGCGCTGACGCGCCTGACCGCGGGGCGGCACCCGATTGTCTTCCTTGACCTCACCGGGATGACCTTCCTTTCAAGCATCGGCATCGGAGCGCTCGTGAGTTTTCAGCGTGGGATCGCACGCTCCGGCGGGCACGCGATCTATTGCGGCGCACGCTTCGCCGTCCAGAACTCGATCGCCCATGCTCGCCTCGACCGGTTCTTCGAGATGTACAAAACGCTCGACGAGGCAATCACCGAGGCGGTCGCGACCGGGCGGGCGCGCGAAGTCCAGTCCACCGGGGCCGGCGGCGCTCTCGAACGCGTCACCGAATAATTCGCAGACTATCGACTGCCTCGGCGACGACGACACGCGCCCACAGCCACGGCCGCAGCCGCGACCCCGGCCGCTCCGGGCGCAGGCACCACCGTGATCGTCCCGGACATGCCGCTTGTGGTTCCGTTTCCCAGATCCTGACCGTGCGGCTCGCAGTAGTACCAAAACGTTCCGGGCGTCTCAAAGGTGTGCTCGAAGCTGTCCCCGGTATCAAAGAGG
>JBGAOD010000048.1:3479-26490 GCA_044221955.1 Phycisphaerales bacterium
CCGAATCGTATCGCCGACGCTGATCGTTGGGTCCACGATCGGATCGCCGGGAAGGTTGGTGCTGAAGTCAAACTCGAACACGTAGACCTGAACGACCGCGGCATCGGCCTGTGGGGATGTGGTCAACGCGACCGCCGCGAGTACCGCCCCTGCGATCCAGCCCCTTGGATGGAATGGGGGCTGGAATGGGGGCTGGGACGGGAGCTGGAACGGGCTGCTCGCATCGTGCCGGCTTGGTCGTGGGCAGGACATCACTGCGGAGGACCGGTTCATCTCTTTTCATGCTCCGTTGGGAACACCCGGCGTGACGCTGCCACGCCGCCCTGCGCCCGCTCCAAAGGTACATCCGAATCCGAGCGCGGCCACAAATCCGGCGCTGCCATCCCGGACGCTCCGCACTTCGCAACTACGCCGGGCAGGGACACCCAACGACCGAGAACGCTGTCGAGCCCGTTCCAGGGCTTGTTCTCATGGGAACCTCTGATCCCGGCCGAGGCTTGGGTCGATCTTGTCTGGAGCGCCTACCAGAGTTCGGATGACCTTCGGATGCGAGAACCGATGACGTACACGATGCCAAACGGCGGACTCACGAGCAGAACCGGACCTCGATGCACTCGCACTCGCTATGTGGCGCTCGCGGTCCTCCTGGGACCGCTCGGAATCCACAACTTCGTGGCCGGGTACCGATTCCGCGGGCTGATCCAACTCGGGCTGAGCGTCGCGTCGCTGGGGCTCCTCAGCCCGGTCAGCGCGGTGTGGGCGCTGGTGGAGGCCGTCGTGGTGAAGGGTGACGGCGACGGCGTGCCGTTCCGAGCGCTCGCGGACGCCTTGCCACCGGACGTGCTCGGTGAGATCCGATCTGAGCACGCCGAGCGGTACCGGCAAGCGGCCTAACCCGCGCCGAGTTCCAACAGACCTCGAAAGAAAAAGACAACCCCCGAACGCACGCTGCGCGCGGGGGGTGTCGAATGGGGGCTGGTTGTTGCCCGAGGTCACGCGGCGGGATCAGTCGTAGAGGCCGGTGGTCTGGGGCGGTTCGATCGGCTTGAGCTGCAGCGTCGTCTCCATGCGGAAGTTGGACTGCACAGTGTGCCGTTCGGCGTGGAATATCTTGAACGAGTAAGTCTTCCCGTCCTCCAAGAACGTCAGGCGATCAAGCGCAACGGTCTGCTGGCGCTTGGCGTGGACACCACCGAGATCGATGACCATCTGCCCCCCGATGAAGACCCACACGTCGTCGTCACCGGTGAACGTGAACGTGTGCCCCTTGCCCTTCTCATACACGAACTCCGATGAGATCTCGGTCGTGAAATGGAAGTTGTGGGAGTACGTCGAGTAGTTGCCGTACCCCCCGCCGTCGGCCGCGAAGAACCCGCCGCGATCCCTCCAAGGCTGGTCCACGTCCGAGTCGAAGACGTACACGTTGGTCCCGGGCTTGCGCGTCAGCGGGAGCGTCACGTTCCCCGAAACGTTCACGCCGGGCACGTCGCGGTACCACTGCGCGAACGACGCCTCGGAATCGATCCGCTTCTCCGTCGCGACGGCCAGCACGCCCTTCACATCACCCGCGGCGGCACCCACGCTCGACGGCATGATGTTCTGCCCGCTGGCATCCTGGAACTCAGTCTTGATGTCCGAACCGAACAGACTCGCCACTGCGGGCTTGCCGTCCTTGTCCAGTTGAGCCTTGACCAGCCCGACGCGCGTCCCGCCGGTCCAGCGCTCAAAGTCCGGGTGCCCGTTCTTCTCGGTGGTGGCCCGGAAGTCGCGGATCGTCGCGGTCACCGTCAATTGCGCGGGAAGCGACTCGAACGGATCGCCGGTTCCAGCGGCCGACGCGGCAGGCGACACGCCCGCCGATGCGAGCAGCACGGCGACCCCAACCTTGCTCCAGATCTTGGTGTTCATTGCTCTCTCCTTTTCGATCAGTGCGAGAACGCGAGGACGGTGCGGGCGGACCCGCCCGGCTCGGGCTTGATGCACCGAGTATGCACCACCGAAGGGGTTCAACCAGAAAAGCACCCGACGCCGACGCGGAAGAGCCGTCCCAGGCGACGCCTGTGCCTCCGGGGCAGTCTGGTGAATCCGAAGGCCGGAGCACAAAATCCAGATCCGAGCCCGCCGCGTAGTTCCACCAACCAGGGGATCCGACACCACAACCGCGGAGGTACCATCAGCCGAACGAAAGAACCGGTATTCTCGGACAAGGGCCGACACCGCCCGTTCCGCCGACCACCCCCGATCAAAGCCTCTCACAGGCCCTCCCTCGTGTTTTCGGATCTCCGTTGACTCTTGAGCACGCGTCACATCCTCGGTTGGAACGGGAGCCGATCCTCCCCGCGATCGCGCGCGTGAGGCGAGCGCGGTGCGCCGTGCGCTCGAGGCGTACGGGCCGCTCGTCTGGTCCATCGCGCGCACGTATTGCCGGTCGCAGCCCGACGCCGAGGACGCGGTGCAGGAGGCGTTCGTCAAGATCTGGCGTGCGGCCGGGAAGTATGACCCACGCATCGCCTCCGAGGCGGCCTTCGTGGCGACGGTGGCGCGGAACGCGGTGATCGACTTTCGCCGTCGGCGTCCCAAGGAGGCCACGACAGACTTCTCGCAGGACCTCGCGGGGACCGGGCGCTTGTCGGAGCCTGACCGGACGATCGATCTCGGGTCCGCGTTCCCGGTGGACGCCCAGCGGGCCGCGTCGGCCATGAACATGCTGAGCCCCGAACAGCAGGAGGCCATCCGTCTCACCGTCCAACGCGGGCTTACGCAGCAAGAAGCCGCCGCGGCCCTGAGCATCCCGCTGGGGACCGTCAAGACTCGCGTTCGTTCCGCGCTCCTGGCGCTCAACTCAGTTCTCAGCAAACCCTCGCGCCGCCCGTCGTCGCTCACGATGGAGGCCGCCCAATGAGCACGACCAACCCCAACAACCCCGCGGCGCTCGATCGCCTGTACGACCTGCTCGCCACCCGCGCGGTCCAGGGGCTGAGCACCGCCGAAGCGGCCGAGCTGGACGCGCTGATGCGCCAGCACCCGGAGGTCGATCCGGGCCTGTTCGACCTGGCCGCGGCCGGGGCGTTCATGGAACCGCGGGCCCGCGCGAGCACCGAGCAAGTTGCGATGCCCGCCGCGCTGGTCGATCGCATCGTCCGCAGCGCGGCGGCCGAGCTTGCGTCCAACGCGTCGGCGACTCCGGCCGCGCCCGCGAGCCCCGACCACGATTCTCTCCGCCTCCCGAGCGCGTCCGCGCAATCGACCCGCAGCGCCGTTCTCCCCTGGTTGGCCGCCGCCGCGGGGCTCGCGCTCGCCGCCGTCTCCTGGTGGCCGCGCCTCTTCCCGGTCCCCGCTCCCACCGCCGCGCAGCAACGCCAGACGCTGCTCACGCAGGCATCGGACGCCAAGACCGTCGCCTGGGCACCGCAGGCCGACCCGACCGCCAAGGGCATGACCGGCGACGTCGTCTGGAGCGATTCGCTCAACCGCGGCTACATCCGCTTCACCGGACTCGCGGCCAACGATCCCAAGACCAACCAGTACCAGCTCTGGATCTTCGACGCCAAGGGCGCCAACGCGGACTACCCGGTCGACGGCGGCGTCTTTGACGTCCCTGCCGGGGTCTCCGAAGCGATCATCCCCATCAATGCCAAGATCCACGTCGGGCAGGCGGCGGTCTTCGCGGTGACCGTCGAGCGCCCCGGCGGCGTGGTCGTGACGACGAAGGAACGCCTTGTAGCGCTGGCCAAACCTTGACGCTACGCGTCCGCTTTCGCCCACAAGAACAGCCCGCCGACACACGCCCCGGTGATCAGCCACATCAGGATCACCGACGTGACAAAGTACGGAAAGATGCACAGCACGCCGCCGGTCAGGAGGCACTTGAGGTCCGCCTGCTTCTTGCCGTAAATGAACAAGGCCATCCCAAGCAGCCCGATGAACAGCCCCGACACCAACGCCCAGGGGTTTCCAAAGTCCATGCGAGCGCTCCACCGGGTCGTTGCGCGGCCTGCGCCGGCCCCTTGGGAAGCCCATCGGCTCGTTGGTCGCTCCGATTCCGACTGCTTGGCTCGACGCCCTGTTTCGAGACTGAAAGCCCCGGTTCGCGGACGCACGTTCGACAGAACTACAATCGATTTGCGCGAACGAACCCCGTTTCCGCGTTGTCGAGCGGCGGGAGTTCGTGTCCAATCCATACGACCGCGCGTCATTCAAAGGAAGTTCCATGAAACGCACCACCGCCTCGCTGTTCGCCTCGCTCGCACTGTTCGTCGCTTCTCCGGCCTGGGCGCAGAACACCGCGCCCAAGAGCGAGAAGCCCGCCGCTCAGCCCAGCGTCCAGCCCGCGGGCAAGCCGGCGACGACCATCGAGAAGAAACCGGCCGAGAAGAAACCCGCGGAAGACAAGGCCGCCGACAACAAGGCGGGCGAGCCCGGCCCCAACCACAAGCTCCTCGCGCAGTTCGAGGGCGAGTGGGACACGGTCACGACCGAGTTCGGCGAGGACGGCAAGCCCGCGAGCACCGACAAGGGGACCACCACCGCCAAGGTCGTCATGGGCGGGCGGTTCCTTGATTTCTCTTACGACGGACGGTCGCACGGCAAGTTCGCTCGCGGGGCGGGGATGATGGGGTACAGCAACGTCGAGAAACGCTTTGAGCAGTACTACGCGCAGAGCACGAGCACCGAGATCGAGTACATGACCGGCTCGGCCGACAGCGCCGGGAAGGTGTTCACGTTCAGCGGGAAGACGACCGACGCGGCGGGCAAGGCGATCAGCAAGAAGTCGGTCATCACGATCACGAGCAAGGACGCCTGCAAGGAGGAGGTCTACGTCACCGCCGGCGGGAAGGAGACGAAGGTCGCCGAACTCGTCTACACGCGGGAATCCAAGTCGGAGAAGAAGAACGAGGTTCAGCCCAAGATCAAGCCCGCCCCGGCGGCGGACCCGGCGAACAAGAAGTAAGGTTTCTTCACGCGCGCGGTCATCGGACGGCCATCACAAGGGGCACGAGCGGTTGGCTCGTGCCCTTTTCTCGTTGCGCGGATCGGGGTGCTCACCTTTTTCCGATGGTTTTGCTGAGTATTGCGCTTTTGTAGTTTGTGTACGGCCACTGCCACTGTTCGATGAGGCGGTAGCCGCGGCGGAGGTAAAAGTTCTTGAGGTCCGTGTCCGGGTCGGCCATGCTGAGGGCGATCTCGGTTGCGCCGGTCTGGCGTGCGCGGTCTTCGACGACTCCCATGAGGGTCTGGCCGATGCCGTGGCCTTGCATGTCGGGGTCGACGGCGAGCTGGCTGAAGCTGGCGACGTCGGGGCGGTGGAACCAGGGCGGTCCGGCGGCTTCTTCGATTTCGTGGAAGAGGATGGTTCCGACGAGCCGCTGGCGGTTGTCGGTGTGGTGGACGGCGACGTAGCACTCGCCGTTGAAGACGCGCGACTTGGTGACCGCGTCGTCCTGTCGGCCGGCGAGCGGCTTGAGGCCCATCGACACCTGCTTGGCGTAGGCCTTGTGGAGGAGGGCGGTGAGTTCGCTGATGGAATCCGAGGGCGCGAGGCGTCGGAAGGTGATGATCGGAGTGGCGACCGGGGCGGCGGTGAGATCGCTTGGGGTGTCGTTGGGCATGGGAACGAGCAGTGTAGACTGATCGCCCAACGACCCGCCGAGAGGCGGGAAGAGTGGGCGAGCACGCGGGAGAGTTCGAGCATGAGTGTTCATCGAGCGCCTGATTCGGAACAGATCGACGGTGGTTCCGCGGGCATCCCCACGCCGCGCGGGGCGGTGCCGACGGCGGGGGTGTCGCGGGTTCGGGTTCGTTACTGCGAGTGCGACCCGATGGGGGTTGTACACCACGCTTCGTATGTTCCGTGGCTTGAGATCGGGCGGACGGAGATTCTGCGTGAGTGCGGGGTGACGTACGCGGATCTGGAGCGCGCGGGGGTTTTTCTGGTGATTGTCAAGCTTGAGGTTCGGTATCGGCGTCCGGTGTTGTATGACGATGTGGTGGAGATTCGGACGAGTGTGACGGGTGGCTCTCGGGTGAAGATCGAGCATGAGTACGAGTTGGTTGTGGTCGAGCGCGGGGGCGGGGTGCACGCGGAGAGCGCGGCGGTTGCGAGCACGACGCTCGCGTGTGTGGACCGCGAGGGGAAGATTCGGGCGCTGCCGGAGTGGCTGGCCGGGCGGACGTGACCCGTGGTTGACCGGCCTCTACGCTCAGTGGACTGGATGGTGCTTCACACGGGCCTCAACGCAGGCCTCAACTCTGGAGACTCAACATGCCCGCACGTTCTGCTCAGGCGCATTGGTCAGGCAACCTCACGGAAGGGAAGGGGCACATCAAGGTGCAGAGCGGGACGCTCGATGCGCCGTATGACTTTCGGGCTCGGACGGGGGATGGGAAGGGGACGAACCCGGAGGAGTTGATCGGGGCGGCGCACGCGGGTTGCTTCACGATGCAACTGTCGGCGTTGATCGGGGCGGCGGGGTTCACGGCCGAGAGCCTGGATACGACGGCGAAGGTGTACCTGGAGAAGGACGGGCCGGGGTTCGCGATCCCGAAGATTGAGTTGGAGGTCACGGGGAGGGTGCCTGGGTTGGACGGCGCGGATTTCAAGAAGCTGGCCGACACGGCCAAGGCTTCGTGCCCGGTGTCCAAGGCGCTGGCTGGGACTTCGATTTCGTTGATGGTTAAGTTCGGCTGATGGTGCGCCGCGAGCGCGCGACAGCGCGGGCGGTTTACGCCCGGGCTGTGTGCTGCGCGTGATGGTGGGTTTGCTCGCTCGCTTGGCCGAGGTTCGGCGCGGGCTGGGCATCGGGCCCCGGAAGTCGGGACGGATTTCATGTTGGACTTCAGGCTGGCGACGGCACCGGCGACTCGGTGGGAGATCGGGAGCGCGGGGGGCGGTTGGATCTCGAAAGGCCGGCGGGTCGAGGGGCTGGGGACCAGATGGTGGTTGTGGCCTTGAGTGGGGTTGGGGAGAGGGTTGGGGACGCGGTGGGCGCGGGTGCCGGAGTTGATGTTGGTGTTGGTGTTGGTGTTTCTTGGGCGTGCTTGGCGTCGCGCGGATCTGGCGTTTGCGGGATGGGATCCTGCGCGGTGAGTTCGGGGAGGTTGCGCGCGAGGAAATCGGCTGCGGCCGCGAGGGTGATTTCGGGCGTAATGGCGGGGGTGACGGTGGGGCGCGTGGTGCTTGTGGCCGCGGGGGTTGTTGGATGCGCGCGTGGGGTGTCGTTGGGCTGGCGCACGCGGGGCTGGCCGGGGTAGAAGGTGGCGATTCGGTAGAGGAGCCAGGCGGCGCGGCGGGTGGATTCGGCGCGGCGGCGGCGGTGCTCGTCGGCGGGTGAGAAGAGAGAGGGAGGGTGGCGGGACGAGTTGTCGTTGAGCAGGGCGGAGGTGTAGTCGGCGACGAGCTCGGTGAGGGCGCAGACGGCCCGGGGGAGGGCGCTGGCGGCGGTGATCCGGGAGTGGCGGGCCGCGGCGGATTCGAGCTGGTCGAGGCGGAGCTGGACTTCGGGGAGGGTCATCCAGGCGGCGAGGGCGCCGGGGGTGGTGTCGAAGTTCTGGGCGACGTTGCGGAGAGAGAGGTCGGGGGAGGTGAGGTCGGTGAGGACGTGTTCGAGCTGTTCGGGGGAAGAGGGGGCGAAGATGGGGGAGGGGAGAGCCACGCCGCCAATGTACGGGTTTTAGAAGGGTGTGTCAAGAGGGATTTGGAGAGAACTGGAAGCCTTGTTGCCGTCGGGACTTGCGGCGGCTTTTGTGGTTTGTCAGTGGTCGGCACCGAGGACGGTTAAAGCTGCGTCCTCGGTGGCACGGGAGTTGTCGGTGCCGCGCCGCCAATCTCGTTTGTAGAATCTCTGTGTGATGCCGGGCACCGGAGCATTCTGCAAGAAGTGCGGGTATGACCTTTTGGGAGGTCGCGAGCCCGTAAGCGCTTGCCCGGAATGCGGCCGGGCGTTCGATCTCGCCAGGTCTTCGACGTTCGATCGGCATGCGCGGCAACGTTTGCTTCGTAGGTTTTGCCGTAGGGTCGCGTGGTTTGTTTTTGGCGTGGCCTTTCTATTGTTCGTGTATGCTCTGCTACCAGCAGGATACTGGCGGGGCACGGTCACTCTGAGATTGTCGAACGGCACCTTTCATAGGGTCGAACGAGTTTCGGTGCGAACTCCTTGGCTGGCGAGTTGTTGGGGAATGACGTATCCTTCGTGGACGAAGCAAACCCGCCCCGACGGGATACCGTCAGATTATCCAGATATTGTTTTTCGGACAGCCTACGCAGAGTTTTCAGCGTTTTCTCGGGGTGCCCCAGAGGAATTCGCGTGCTATATGATCGCCACAGCTCGGGATCCTGTTTGCAGCTTGTCGATCAATAACAACATGATTACACGAGATGCTCTTCAGGGTGCCGAAGAAGCGATTGTTCGCCTTGTAGATTCTGTGAGAAACGACGGTTCTCTTCCGGGGTATTCAATTACGAGCAACGGTCAATTTCACATTGGCGATTTTGTTTCGAAATCATCCGGCTCCTCCCCGCCGTCGTCAACGAAGTAGACAGAGATCGCATGCACGCTTTCGCGCATTCGGCAGCTCGGAGTTCATCGGCGGGACCAAATTGACCGGCGATCGAGAGACCTGCACCGCTTCGCGGTGCGGCGAGGGAGGGGCGGGTTCCGTGGGTGCGGCTGCGCCGCGACCCACGGCTATTGACCCTGGCCGCGTCGCGGCGGTGAGAAGACATCGAAGTCTGAAGCAGACTTGCGATGGCACGGGATGGGACATCGGTGCCACCGGCCACGGGGTTGGCCGCTTATGCCAGGCGGTCCATAGCTTCGGAGATGGTGGCGACGCGGGTGATTTCGGCACCGAGAGCTTTTTCGTGCGGGCTGTTGACCGGCGGGCCGCCTCTGGTGGCGCGGGGTTTGACTTTGGGGATGAGGATGTTGGTGTAGCCGAGGCGGAGGGCTTCGCGGAGGCGTTGTTCGAGTTGGGCGACGGGGCGGATTTCGCCGCCGAGGCCGACTTCGCCGATGACGGCGGTGGCGGCGGGGAGGGAGCGTTTGTAGTGGGCTCCGGCGATGGCGAGGAGGAGGGCGAGGTCGGCGGCGGGTTCGACGACGCGGATGCCGCCGACGGCCGAGGCGAAGACGTCGCGGTCGGCGAGGCGGAGGCCGGCGTGCTGTTCGAGGACGGCGATGAGCATGGCGAGGCGGTTGGAGTCGAGGCCGGAGCTTTTGCGTTTGGCGGCACCGAGGAAGCCGGTGGCGGTGAGGGCCTGGACTTCGACGAGGTAGCAGCGTGAGCCGGACATGACCGGGCAGACGACGGCGCCGGGGCGCGGGGTTGAGTTCTGGGTGGCGGCGAGGCCGGCGGCGTCGGTGACGGGGATGAGGCCTTGGCCGGTCATCTCGAAGAGGCCGATTTCGAGGGTTGTGCCGTAGCGGTTTTTGATAGCGCGCACGAGTCGGTGGGCGTGGTAGCGGTCGCCTTCGAAGTAGAGGACGGTGTCGACGAGGTGTTCGAGGAGGCGTGGGCCGGCGAGTTGGCCGTCTTTGGTGACGTGGCCGACGAGGACTACGGCGATGCCGGAGAGCTTGGCGAGGTAGACGAGTTCGGAGCAGCAGCGGCGGAGCTGGGAGATGGAGCCGGGAGAGGCGTCGAGGTCGGCCTTGTAGATCATCTGGATGGAGTCGATGACGAGAACGGCCGGGGAGACTTTGCGGGTTTGTTCGATGATGCGGGCGAGGTTGGTGTCGGCGAGGATGAAGAGGTTGTCGGAGGGGGAGTCGGGGGCAGTGTTTGCGTCGGGAGCGATCGTCGTTTTCGCGCTCTTTTCGCTGTCGCCCTCGAAAGAGGTGACGACGCGTTCGGCGCGGAGTTTGACTTGTTCGGCGGACTCTTCGCTGGAGACATAGAGGACGCGGTTGCCCGCGGCGGCCCAGGCGCGGGCGGCTTGGAGGAGGAGGGTGGATTTGCCGATTCCGGGCTCGCCGCCGACGAGGACGGCGGAACCGGGGACGAGGCCGGCGTGGCGGTCGTCGCCGCCGAGGACACGGTCGAACTCACGGATGCCGGTGGCGAGGCGGTTGAGGGGTGATTGGCCGGGGGCGATGGCGCTGAGGGGTTGGGCGGATGCGTTGATGAGGTTTGGGGCGCCGCCCATGCCGGAGGGGGAGGAGCTGTTGTCGGCGATTTCGGCCCAGGCGACGGCCATGCTTTTGTGGGGGTCTTTTTCGGCGGACTTGTCGAGGATTTGTTCTTCGAGGGAGTCCCAGGCGCCGCAGTCGGGGCACTTGCCGAGCCAGCGGTTCTGGATAGCGCCGCAGGAACGGCAGAGGAAGATGTGGCGGGGCTTGGCCATCGGGGGCAGGGTAGCCGGATGGAGGCCGAACGTCGGGGCGCGGTGATGTTCCGGTGCGCCGCCCACGCGGAAGATCGCTCTACCATCTTCCGCGCCGATGACTGATCATTCCAACCAACCTGCTGCGCCTTCGCCGCCGAACCCGGCGTTGGGCGTTGCGGGCGCTCACAAGCGGTCGCCGCTGAAGAAGAAGCGATGGTGGACGGTGGCGCTGGCGGTGCTGGTGCTGGCTTGGGCGATTCTGACGCACTCGCGGGTGACGCGGAGTTTGGTGATTCCTCGGATTGAGGCGATGTTGAACGCCTCGATTGAAGGGGGCGAGGTTTCGGTGGGGCTGAACGGGGTGGTGCGGATCACGGACGCGACGCTGCGTGCGCCGGGGATTGATGGGCAGGCGGGGGCGGTGTTTGAGTTGAAGCGGCTGAAGGCGCGGCCGAACTGGTCGCGGCTGTTGGGGTTGTCGTCGGGGAGCGGGCCGTTGGTGTCGCGGGTGGAGCTGACGGAGCCGACGGCGCGGCTGAGCCAGTCGGTGGATGACAGCACGCTGAACTTTGCGGCGATCAAGCTGCCGTCGCCGCAGGGCGGGGCGGCGGAGGTCCCGGAGATTGTGGTGCAGCGGGGGCGGCTGGAGTTGGGTGAGCATCGCGTGGTTGGCGGTGTCACGACGTACACGCTGCTGAAGCGGATCGAAGTCGATGGGACGCTCAAGCCGGCGGCGAACTTGGAAAAGGGCGTGTACGAGATCGCGCTGACGCAGATCGCGGGGAAGCCGAACGCTGAGGACCCGCAGCCGGTTCCGTCGAGCATGGTGGACATTCGGGGGACGGTGGGCGCGAACGCGGTGTCGCTGTCGATGAAGGGGCTGACGCTGGATGACTGGCGGGCGCCGTCGATCCCGACGCCGCTGCGGACGGTGTTTGAGTTCATGGATCTGCAAGGGCGGATTCGGCAGACGGACGTTGTGTACGACGAGGCGTTGGGGGTGCGCGCGAGCATCGATCTTGAGGATGTAGCGGTGAACCTGCCGGTGCTGGCGACGGACACGCCGCTGGAAGGGCCGGTGCAGCCCGCGCCGCCGATGCGGATGAGCCGGGTGAACGGTTCGATCAAGGTTGATCGCGACGGGGCGCTGGCGGACCTGAACGGGCAGCTCGAGGATCTTCCGTACAAGGTCCGGCTGAGCTACGGCGGGACCACGACGGATGCGCCGTTTGCGTGCGACTTTGAGTGCGAGAACTTCACGATCGAGGAGAAGCCGCAGATCCTGCGGTTTGTGCCGCCGATGGTTCGGTACCGGCTGGCGACGTTCTCGAACCCGACCGCGGTGGTGAGTGCCAAGGCGCACGTGACGCGGGGCGTTCCGGTGAACGGCGCGCCGGCGGAGGTGAAGGTTTCGGGGACGCTTGATTTTCACGACGGCGTGGCGGCGTATGAGCGGTTCCCGTACCAGTTCCGTGACCTGGCGGGGAGCGTGCGGTTTGACGAGAACACGATCGATATTCTGCGAGTTGAGGGGGTTGCGCCGAGCGGGGCGCGGGTGAAGGCGCACGTCCACATCAGCCCGCTGACGGACGACGCGGGGGTGGACGTGTTTGTGGATGCGATCGGGGTGCCGATTGATTCCACGCTGGAAGCGGCGATGGGGCAGGGGCGGAGCAAGCTGGTGACGGAGATCACGAGCCGGGCGCAGTACGAGCGGTTGATGGCGGAGGGGGCGATCATCAGCCCGGAGCGGAGTGTTGAGGCGGGGAAGGAGTTGGTGGCGCTGAGGGCGGAGCTGGCCGCGGCGCCGGTTGAGAGGGCGCGGGAGCTTGAGGTGAAGGTTCGCGGGCTGGAGCGGGTTGTTGCGACGCCGGTGTTTGCGCTGGGGGGGAAGGGTGACGTGGCGCTGCAGGTCCACCGGGCCGAGGGGCGTGAGCCGAACTGGACCGAGACGATCGACGTGAAGCTTGGGACGATCGGGGTGCTGCCGGACCGGTTCCCGCTGCCGGTGATCGCGAGCAACGTGAGCGTGTTCATCGACGGCGAGACGGTGACGGTCAAGGGGGGGACGTACCGGGGGCTCAGCGGTGGGAGCGCGGTGGTCTCGGCGACGATGAAGTATCCGTCGTATGAGAGCCCGGAGACGGACCCGATGCCCAAGATCCACGTCGAGGCGTCGGGGATACCGACGGATGATCGGCTGGTGAGCGCCGTTTCGGGCGCGGTCCGACGGGCCGCGCGGGCGGGCGGCGCGCCCACTCTGTCGGGCCCGCCCGAACCCGGGGCGAGCGAACCGAACGACGCGTGGGTCCGGCGTGTGCTTTCGGGGCTGGGGTTGCGTGGGTCGATTGATGCCACGGCCGAGATTGAGAGCAGCGAGCTGGGGACCGGGGTTGAGGCGGTTGCGCGCGTGGAGGGTGCCACGTCGACGCCGCGGGGCGGGGGCGAGCTTCCGCCCGGCGGATCGGTTGCCGAGCCGCTGATTGACAAGATCGCGGGGACGGTGCGGGTGACGGATCAGGCGGTGTCGATCGATCTTGGGGGGCGTCTGGGGGGCGGGACGGGGACCCGGAGATGAAGGTGCGGGCGGAGCTGGCGTCGCGCGAGCCCGATCCCGAGTTCATGGGTCCGCCGCAGCCTTACCGCTGGACAGCGCTGGTCGGCACTGCCCGGTTCAACACGACGCTGGTGGTTGAACCGGTCATCGCACTGTTTTCACCTGAGGTTGCTGCCAAGCTGACTGAGCTGCGCGAGCAATTCAAGCCGGCGGGGTTGACGGATCTTTCGGCCGTGATCGCGGGGGGCGGTCCGGTCGGCATCAGGTCGGCCGTCGAGCTGACGACTCTGGACGGCGTGGAGCTTGATATTTTCGGTGACCGTCTGAGCGTGACTGAATCCCAGGGGATCGCGCGCGTGCTCAGCGGCGACGGGGCTCCGGGCGTGTCGCTGGAGTTTGAGGGCTTCCGGGCGGAGGCGTATTACAGCGGGGAGCGGTCGGGGACGCTGGCGATCGACGGGCGGATCTCGGATCTGGGGGCGGGCCCTCGCGTCGATCCGTTCAGCAGTCAGGGTGAGCTGACGATCGGGCTGCTCGATGCGCGGTTTGAGTCGCTGCTCACGGAGCACACGCTCCGCGACCGTGCGGGGCCGGGGATCCGCGATTTCGTCGCCAAGGCGCAGCCCACGGGCGCGTACGACATCTGGATCAGCCCGCGCAAGAGCACGTCGGGCGAGTGGAGCGTGCGTGGGACGCTCTCGCCGCACTCGATCGCGCTGAATCTGGACAACGGGCGAACTTCCTTTGAGACGCTGACGGGGGAGATCGAGTTTGACGGGTCGGTGAACGGCACGTTCCGTGATATTGCGGGGGAGTCGCAGGGCGATGGGACGCCGTGGTCGTTCACGGCGGACGGGTCGTGGCTGGTGCAGGGGACGGGTGCGTTGTCGATGCAGGCGCGGCTTTCGGCGGAGTCTTTGGGTCTGCCCAGGACGCTGCTGGCGGTGGTTCCGCCGGAGGTTGCGCAGACGCTGAAGGAATTGTCGGCGGTGGTTGCCGGGCCGTTGGTGATGCCCAAGGGGAACCTGCGGATCGACGACGACGGCTCGCCGGGGGGGAAGGCGGTGCGGTTCGACGGCACGATGATCGTGAGGGATCTTTCTCTGGAGGTGGGCGTGCCGGTGACGAGCGCCTCGGGGACGGTGGAGTTCAGCGTGGACAGTCCGGCGCACGGGAAGCCGACCTACGAGATCCGTTCGCTCTTTGATTCGTTCAAGGCCGCGAAGGTTGGGATGAGCAACGGGCGTGTGAGGCTGGCGGGGGACGCGAACCTGGGGCAGGTGCTGGTGCCGCTGGTGTCGGCGGATTGTTACGGCGGGCGGGTGTCGGGTTCGATGCAGGTGAACACGGGGCGGGATGGGCGGAAGTCGTATGAGTCTTCGATGTCGTTTTCGGGGGTGCGGTTTGCGCCGGTGCTGGGCGACCTTGGGGCGCTGCAGGACGAGGGGGCGTCGGGTTCGGGGGCTGCGTCGGGCGCGAATCCGGCGGAGGATGGGTCGCGGGGCGTGATGGATGCGCGGGTGTCTGTCGGTGGGATTATCGGGGATGACGATTCACGGCGTGGGCGCGGGTCGCTGGTGATCGGGGGCGGGGCGGTGCTGCGGCTTCCGCTGGTTCTGCCGCTGGTTCAGGTGAGCAACCTGCAACTGCCCACGGAGGAGCGGCTGAACCTGGCGGCGGGAGATTTTTATGTTGAGGGGCCCAAGGTCGTGTTTGAGGATCTTTCGGTTTTTTCGGAGAGCGTGCAGATCTACGGGTACGGGCTGGTGACCTGGCCGGGGTTGGATCTGAATCTGCGGTTCAATTCGCGGAGCCTGTCGCGGATTCCGATCGTGAGCGCGTTGGTGGAGACGGTGCGGGATCAGATCATTTCCACGACGATTACGGGGACGGTGAAGAAGCCGAGCGTGAACACGGTTCCGTTGGCCGGGGCGGGGGACTTGATTTCGCGGCTCTTTGGCACTCCTTCGGAGGAGGATCGGCGGATGCTGGACATCCAAGCGAGGGCGGAGCAGGCGCGGGACCGTGTGCGGACGGCGGGAGCGCGGGGCTCGCGCCCGGCGGCCGCTGTGAGCGAGCGCTGATCCCTATCCTGCGTCCTCGCGACCATGACTTTGGTTGTGGTCTTTTCCTTGACTCCTTGACCAAGAGCCCACCATGCCCATCCGCCCGACTGACGACGAACATCCTGAGGAACTTCTGGCGCAGCGTGCTCCGACGGAGCGTCCGCGGGGGGACGATCCGGCGATCATCGAGAGGTTGGATGCGCTGATCGAGCAGACGAGCGGGCAGAGGGGGACGTTTGACGCCAAGCTGGTGCGTGACCTGCTGATCACGGGGCTCAAGCTGATCCCCGACGGGCGGGATACGGGTGAATTGAAGCTGATGTCGTCGTCGGTGAAGGAGATGCGGCACGCGTACCGGGTGTTTGCGCGGTACCCGGAGCCGCACAAGGTGACGATCTTTGGTTCGGCGCGGACGCCGGAGGACCACCCGGATTACACGGCGGCGGTGGAGTTCAGCAAGCTGATGGCGGAGGCGGGGTGGATGATCATCACTGGGGCGGGCGGTGGGATCATGGCGGCGGGGCACGTGGGGCCGGGGCGTGATGCGAGCTTTGGGGTGGCGATCCGGCTGCCGTTTGAGACGACGGCGAATCACGTGATCATCGGGGACGAGAAGCTGATCCATTTCCGGTATTTTTTCACTCGGAAGTTGATGTTCTTGAGCCAGGCGGAGGCGGTGGTGCTGTGCCCCGGGGGGTTCGGGACGATGGACGAGGCGTTCGAGACGCTGACGCTGGTGCAGACGGGGAAGGCGGCGCCGATGCCGATCGTGCTGCTGGAAGGGGCGGGCGGGGGGTATTGGAAGGGTTGGGACCGGTGGGTACGCACGGAGCTCCTAGACCGGGGGTGGATCAGCCCGGAGGACGTGCATCTTTACTATCACGCGAAGGACCCGGCGGACGCGGCCGAGCATGTGAAGCAGTTTTACCGGATGTACCACTCGAGCCGGTACGTGCGCGACGACCTTGTGATCCGCATCCGGCGCCGGCTCACCGATGCGCAGGTGGCGACGCTCAATACTGAGTTCCGGGAGATCATCAAGCAGGGCGGGATCGTGCAGCGCGGGGCGTACGACGTCGAGACCGACCACCTCGACCTGCCCCGCATCGCCTTCACCCACACGCGGTCCAAGCTCGCGCTGGTCCGGCGGCTGATTGATCGAATCAATGAGTTTGGGACGATGAAGTAAGCGGAGATTCCAGAGCGGAACGAAGAGTGCTCACCACGGGGTGACACGGAGGGCCGCGGAGAAAGCCGGGGCCGGGACGGGGGAAGAGAAACAGGGGTAGCGATTCGCGCACGGTGCTCCGTTGTGCCCCGATGAAAGTCTCCGTGCTGCACGGTGTCCCTCTGTGGTGAATGCTCTTTTCATGCCACCAGCTTCATCAGGAGTCCGAGATGCTCGCCGCCGCTTCCCGCTTTCTTTCAATCACCGGCGTGCTCGCCATCACCGCGCTTGCGTGCTTCTTTGGCTATCGGTTTGTGAAGGCGGACCTGACGGCGCAGGTGTACCGCGAGCGTCTGGCGACCATGGCCAAGGACTACGAGACTTTGCGCACGACGTATCAGGAGGCGGTGCGGCGGTCGGCGGTTACGGAGCTGGTGGTGAAGGACTCGAAGCTGAGCGTTCGGGTGCGTGGTTCGAGCGGCGTGATCCGCGAGGTCCCAACCGGGTACGACCCGGCGGGGGAGATCTATGTTGATTACGTGGTGATCGATCAGCGGCTGTGGATCCGGCGCGTGTTTGATTCCAAGACCGCGCCGGGGCAGGGGTTGGTGATTGACCCGGAGCTGAAGAGCGTGGATTGGAACAGTCCGACGGCCGCGCACGGGAAGGCGGTGTACCGGACGCTCGGGGAGGGGACGTGGATCGTCAGTGTGTCGGGCGATGGTTCGCTGGGCCTGGCCAAGTCCAACGCTCCGGCGGATCTGGTCGCGGCCCCGGAGATTAAGGATTACAGCAAGGTCGAGGTCCAGACCCGGGAGCAGGCGGACAACATCGGGCCGGGGGATATTTGGAAGTGGCTGGTGGGGAAGTAGAACACCGCCACTGAACCAGAGAAGAGACCGCTGTCTTCGCCCCGGCTTTTTGCGCGCCTTCGCCCCATCGGGGCGCCGGGCTGTAGCCACGGGTGGAGCGAGTCCGCGAGCGCAACCCGTGGAAGAACGTTCACGAATCGCGATCGCCCTGAATGGGCGAAGGACTGTCTGGTGTTCTGCGCGGAGGGTGGCGGAGGATGACGCCCGACCCCTTTGCCCCGCCGGGGCAAGAAGACAAGGATGCCGAACCCCACGGGTTCCGCGACGCCCAAGGCCGCGTCGCTCCACCCGTGGCTACAACCCGCGACCCCTCCGGGGTCAGAGCGTCGCGTCAATTCTTGCGATCCTGAATGATCGCTCTTCGCTTTCACTTCGCACTCACCCTTCAGTCCCGAGTCCTCAGCACTCCTCCCCCCTCTCCCTATACTCCCCACCGACCCTTCTGGAGACCCCGATGTCCGACCCTGCCGCCGCCCAACCCGCCTCTCAATCCGCTCCTACCGCCACCTCGCCCAAGTCCATGGACGAGATCATGTCGCTGTGCAAGCGGCGCGGGTTCATTTATCAGGCGAGCGAGATCTACGGGGGGATCAACGGTTTTTGGGATTACGGGCCGCTGGGGGCTCAGCTCAAGAAGAACCTGCGCGAGGCGTGGTGGCAGGACATGATCCTGATGCCAGCGTGGGGGCGCAAGGGGCCGAACGGGGAGCGGGTGAGGTGCGTGCCGATCGAGACGCGGATTATTCAGCACCCGAAGGTTTGGGAGGCGAGCGGGCATGTTGGCGGGTTTAACGATCCGATGATTGATTGCAAAGTATGCAAGTCCCGCTTTCGTGCGGACCATATTATAATGATCGAATGTTCCGCACCGAAAGTAGGAAGCCATGTCGATGGCGGTCCGGAGTTCGATACAGTTCGCTTTTCCGGAATTGGTGGTGTATACGAGGTTCGCGAACAGTTTGCGAAAGAAATCGATAAGCTCAAATCAAAGCGAGCCAATGTTGATTGCACGCCTTTTCAGGTTTCAATCAATCTCGGGGCTCTCGCTAGATGCCCGTGTCCGAACCCAAAGTGCAAAGCGGTTGGTTCGCTAACTGAACCTCGACAGTTCAATTTGATGTTTAGAACTTATCTCGGTGCAACTGCCACCGAGGATGACATCGCCTACATGCGTCCCGAAACCGCCCAAGGCGTCTTCGTCCAGTTCAAGAACGTCGTGGACACCACGCGTGTCAAGATCCCTTTCGGCATCGGCAACACCGGCACTAGTTTCCGCAACGAGGTCACTCCCCGCAACTTCACGTTCCGGTCGCGCGAGTTTGATCAGGCGGAGCTGGAGTTCTTCTGCCATCCGGACGAGTCGGTCGCGTGGTACAAGTTCTGGCGGGATTTCCGGATGGAGTGGTGGAAGTCGCTGGGGCTCGCGGGGGAGAACCTGATCTTGCGGGAGCACGAGAAGGACGAGCTCTCGCACTATTCGCAGGGGACGAGCGATGTGGAGTATCGGTTCCCGTTCACGGCGCCGGGGTTTGGCGAGTTGGAGGGGATCGCGCACCGCGGCAACTACGATCTCACGCAGCACCAGAAGCACTCGGGCGTGAAGCTCGATTACTTCGACACCGACCGCGGCGAGCTGCTGCCCAACGGGTCGAAGAAGGGCGAGCGGTACATGCCGCACTGCATCGAGCCGGCCGCCGGGCTTGATCGCGGCGTGCTCGCGATTCTGTGCGAGGCGTACACGAAAGATGCGTCGCGGCCCAGCCCGGAGATCCTGAAGCTGCACCCACGGCTGGCGCCGATCAAGGCGGCGGTGTTCCCGCTGGTGAATAAGGATGGGATGCCGGAGGTTGCGGATGCGCTGGTCGGGGAGTTGACGGCGAAGTTCGGGCGGCTCGGGTTCATTGAGACGGATGCGAAGCAGTCGATCGGGAAGCGGTACGCCCGTATGGACGAGGCCGGGTGTCCGTATTGCTTCACGATTGATGGCGAGACGCTGACGAACCAGACCGTCACCGTTCGCGACCGCGACACCGGCAAGCAAGACCGGATCGCGCTGGATAAGGTGGTTGGGTTCCTGGCCGAGAAGCTGGGAACGTGACAGCCCGAACTGGCATGGGGACTTCTCAGGTTGCCGCTTGATTGCGGGCTTTCCGCCGCTCGGAACGCCCTTGACGCTTCAACCCGCTGTCGCTCTTCGGCGACGCAGTGCGATGACTCCGCCGAGGCTGAGCAGCGCGAGCGTGCCGGGGGTGGGGACGGCGCGGAGGCCTACGGCCGCGATGAGTTGGGCGAACTCGGCGTAGGAGAACGCGCGGTCGGTGGTGCGTTCCTGGCTGGGCATGTTTGATGGGGCGGCGCCGGTGGACATGATGCTGAAGGGAGATTGGCCGGGGTTGGGAGCGGGGCCGCGCGGGTGTTCGAGGGAGAGGGCGTGGCCGATCTCGTGGGCGATGGTTCCGGCGAGGAGGTTGATGCGCTGGGCGTCGGTGGTGGCGAGGTCGGCGAGGGAGGCGATGTTGTTGGTGAGGATGGAGCCGATGATGGTGGCGGTTGTGGTGCCGGAGTTTGGTCCGGCGCCGGAGCGATCGCGGATTGCACTGCCGAGGGAGTAGCCGAGGAAGCCGTCGCCGGTGGTTCCGGTGCCGATGGCGACGGAGTAGTACTCGGGGTCGTGATTGGCGGGCGGGTCGGCGGGCGGCGTGGTGGCGGTGCGGAGCTCGAAGTTGAGGTTGAGTTCCATGCCGCGTGGGAGCGGGCTGAGGGCGTCGGCGGCGGAGTTGGGGAAGCTCAGATAGTCGGCGCGGACGGCGGCGAGCGAGGCTTCGCGGATTTGCGGGTCGGTGAGGGTGGTGAAGGCGAAGGGGGCGAAGTCGGCGGCGGTGGTTCCGGTGCCGAGGATGTCTTTGGTGGGGGCGGAGACGAAGTTGAGCAGGATCGTGGCGGCGGGGGCGGAGGGGATAAGGGCGGTTGTCGAGAGCGTGAGCGCCGTGAGTAAGAGCGCAAAGGACGGGCGTGCAGAAGAACGGCGGGGTCGCGTTTGGGGCATCGGTGCATCTCTGTGATGTGCGGGCAGGGGTTGTTTTTCTTGTGGCGGGTTTGCGCGAGGGACCGCGGAGCGCGCGATCTCGCCGGGGCTCTGTCCGGTGTGTATCGATCGCTTTGGCGCGCGCGTTCAGCTTCGCCCGAGAAAAAGGGGCGGCGTTATCGGGGCGGCGTGGTAGTCAGGCGGGGTGGTCAGGCGTTTTTGAGAGATTCGCGCACGCCGATTTCCTGGAGGCGGACGCTGGCCTGGTCGAGCGAGTTCTTGGCGGCGGCGAAGGCGTTGGGATCGACGCTCTTCCAGTCCTTTTCCGCGTCGGCGATGAGGGCGCGGAGGGTTTCGAGATGGTTGGAGAGGGACTGGGCGTATTGGGGTTCGAGGAGGGCGCGGTGTTTTTCGAGGCGTTCGCTGATCCACTTCACGTCAAGCTTGCTGTTGACGATGAGGTCGGTGACGCGGTGGCGGGTCATGTCTTCGCGGGCGTGGGTGAAGGACTCGGACTCGATGCGGGCGACTTCTTCGCGGGAGAGGCCGTGGTTGGGGACGACTTGGAGCGAGGCTCGTTTGCCGGAGCGGCGTTCGTGGG
Source organism: Phycisphaerales bacterium (assembly GCA_044221955.1). Lineage (GTDB taxonomy): Bacteria > Planctomycetota > Phycisphaerae > Phycisphaerales > UBA1924 > CAZCPB01. The sequence continues at coordinate 24,093 of JBGAOD010000048.1, forward strand.
CGGAGACGTTGAGGACTCCGTTGGCATCGACGAGGAACTCGACCTCGACCTGGGGGATTCCGGCGGGCATGGGAGGGAGGCCGCGGAGCTCGAAGAGGGCGAGCTTGCGGCAGTCGGCGGCCATTTCGCGTTCGCCCTGGTAGACGGTGAGCTTGATGGCGGTCTGGTTATCGACGCTGGTTGAGAACATTTCCTTGGCGCGGGTGGGGACGGTGGAGTTCCGCATGATGACTTTGGCGACGGCTCCGCCGACGGTTTCGATGCCAAGGGAGAGGGGGATGACGTCGAGGAGGAGGGAGCCTCGGAGGGCGCCGGAGATGACGCCTGCTTGCACGGCCGCGCCGAGGGCGACGACCTGGTCGGGGTCGATGGCGGTGTAGGGTTCCAGGCCGAAGAGCTCGCTGACGCGGCGGCGGACGAGGGGGATGCGGGTGGAGCCGCCGACCATGACGGCGGCGTCGAGAGTGAGGGGGGCGTCGGAGGTTCCGGCGTCTTCGCGACGTGCGGCGTCTCGCAACGCGCGACGGCAGGCGTCGAGGGTGCGTTCGACCCAGGGCTCGATCATCGCTTCCAGTTCGGGACGTGTGATCGTGCGGGTGACGGGCTTTCCGAAGATGGTGGTGTTGAGAACTGCGGATTCGCGGTCGCTGAGTTCTCGCTTGGCGGCTTCGGCGGCGAGCTTGAGGGATTGGAGCTCGGCGGGTGGGATGTTGTGTGAGGTCGTGGATGTTGCCGTGTCGCGTTGTGATGGATCGGTGCTGCCGAGCACGAGTTGGGAGATGAGGTTGTCCACGTCGTCGCCGCCGAGGTGGGTGTCGCCGGCGGTGGCGAGGACCTGGAAGAACGCGGTCTCGCCGGGGCTTTGGGGTGGTGTGAGACGGAGGATGGAGATGTCGAAGGTGCCGCCGCCGAGGTCGTAGACGGCGATGGTTCGGGGCGGGGTGGGGGCGGGCGTGGAGGCGGTGCGATCGGAACCGAGCGAGTGAGCTCGGACTGATTCGAGCCCGATGCCGTAGGCGAGGGCGGCGGCGGTGGGCTCTGCGACGAGGCGGACGACTTCAAGGCCGGCGAGTCGGGCGGCGTCGCGGGTTGCCTGCCGCTGGGCGTCGTCGAAGTATGCGGGGACGGTCACGACGGCGCGGCGGACGGGAGTGCCCAGCGCGGCGGAGGCGCGGTCTTTGAGTTCCTTGAGGATCACTGCCGAGACTTCCGGCGGTGAGACGATCAACGGTGCATCGGTTCGGGGGTTGGGGCCCGGGATTCGCACGCGGGCGGTGTTGTTTTCGCCTTCGACGACCTCGTACCCGAGGAAGGCGAGGTCGCTGTGGGCGTCGCGGCGTGAGCGTCCCATGAGCCTTTTGATGCTTGCGATCGTGTTGCGAGGGTGCTGCCCGGCGTGATCGCGGGCATCGTGGCCCACGATGGTCGTGATTGGCCCGGTCTGCGGGTGCCCGGGCGGGGTTGCGGTCTCGTAGCGGACGACGCTTGGGAGGAGCGGGCGGCCTTGGGCGTCGGGGATGATGCGCGGGCCGTTGGCGTCGGTGATTGCGACGAGGCTGTTGGTTGTTCCGAGATCGATTCCGACGATGGGGTCTGGGTGTGGATCGGTGAAAGGATGCCCGGGCATTGCCAAACAATAGCTGGGCGCGAGCGAAGATCGGCGAATGCGCGGTTCGGGCTCGTCGCATTGAAAGTCGGCGCTACGATGGGATGGGCTCGTCAGCAAAGGCTGCGGGCGGAATCGCACGCAACTTTTTAGGGAAGGATTCGGATATGAACACTCGTACATTGCTCGCGTTGGGTCTGTCGGCCTCGTTGATCGCGGTTGGCTGTGAGGACAAGAAAGACCCCGCGAAAGCGGTGACCGGCGCGGCGGGCGCTGCCGCGGACAAGGTGAAGGAAGCGGGTGCCAAGGGCAGTGAGGCCGTCAAGGACGCTGCCGCCAAGGGGACCGAGGCGGTTAAGGATGCCGCTGCGAAGGGTACCGAGGCTGCCAAGGACACCGCCGCCAAGACCACGGAGGCCGTGAAGGACGCGACCGCCAAGGGCACTGATGCCGTCAAAGATGCTGCCGCGGCTGCGATGGCGAAGATGAAGGAAGAGGGCTCCAAGTGGATCAGCGACACCGTGGAGAAGCAGTGGCCCGCCGCCAAGACGGCTCTGGCCGACCTGGGCAAGAAGGCGGCGGACGTCAAGGATGCCGGGCTGAAGACGAAGCTGATGGACGCCGTCAAGAGCCTGACCGGTCAGCAGACGGAGGTCGAAGGGCTGGTCGCCAAGCTCAAGGATTTCAAGGAGGGCGATTACAGCGCGCTCTTCACGCAGGTGAAGGAGAAGTTCGCGGGCTTCATGACGAAGCTCAACGACGCGAAGGCGATGCTTCCCAAGTAATCGAGGC
>JBGAOD010000203.1:0-2976 GCA_044221955.1 Phycisphaerales bacterium
CGAGCGTCAGCTCCTGGCCCAGCGTGAACTCCGCGAGCTGCGCGGGGGTCACGTGGAACTCGCGGTGCGTGCGCTTGGGGGTCGTCCCGGCCTTGTGATCGTGACCGATCAGCGGCATCGTCGAGTTCCGCGGTTTGATCTCACCGTACCCGATCTGCACCGCCGAATACCCGTCATTCTCCACCGTCCGCAACTGCGTGACCACAGACGGGCCCACCTGCAGGACCGTCACCGGCACGTTCACGCCAGCCTCCGTGAAGACCCGCGTCATACCGATTTTCTTGCCCAGAAGCATACAAGCCATGCCGCACATCCTTCGAGTTCACGCTTCGATTTGCCCGGCACCCGAGACACAGCGTCCCGGAATCCCCGGCAGGGATCTCTCGCATCACGATAAATCGTTCAACCCACCACCGAAACACACGCACCCATCAAACACACAGGGTCGGCGGTCCGCTTGGAACCCCCGACCCTTCAAATCTGCCCTTATGCCTTGATCCTGACGAACACACCGGCCGGAACCACGAGTCGGTTAAGCGCCTCAACCGTACGCGCGTTCGGCTCAATGATGTCGATCACGCGTTTGTGAGTCCGGATCTCGAACTGCTCGCGGCTCTTTTTGTCAATGAACGGCGAACGCAGCACCGTGTACCGCTCGATCCGCGTCGGGAGCGGGATCGGACCCGCGACTTTCGCATTCGTCCGCTTGGCGTGCTCCACGATCTCCTTGGCCGAGGCGTCCAAGGCGATATGGTCGTAGGCTTCCATCCGAATTCGAATCTTGCCGCCAGTCATTCGTTCACCCTATCCGTTGAATCCAACCCTCAGACTCGACCACCCACCACACCGCACGGTCCAATCGCGACTTCCACTTGCCAAGTCGTCTCAGACCACCCGACGCACCCACCCAAGCCAAAACCGGCTTGGGCCGACCACGCCCGATGGATCGTGAAACCCTACCCGCGGCACGCCGCGCAGAACCTGCGTAGCGCGGAGCCCGGAAGGGTAGCGGGCTGTCCGGGGGTGTCAACAGTCGCCGGAAGATGTTGCACGACACACAGGTCACGCTCATTCCGCCGCAGAGACCTAACCCGCCACACGCCGCTCCGGCCCGCGCTCTTCTGAATCGTACACTACAGAACTGATCGGGAGAACCCACGGCGGACGCTCAACACGACCCCGGAATCTTGCCCTGGTGTCGTACCAAGGCCGATACCCGCGGGCGAGGACTTGCGGATGCCGGCATCCCAGGTTCTTGCCGAACCATCGACCGACACTCAGGAGCCCCACAGTGGACCCACGCCGACTCATCCACCCCACCGTCGCTGCCTGTCTCGCGCTGACCGCCGCTACCTCGGCCCAGAACACCCGGATTTCCCCGGGCATCCAACCCTCCGCCAACTCGCCCCTGAAGTCCCGCCCGTCGAGCCCCAAACCGCCCGCCGATCCCACCCGCAAGCCCCTGGGCGGCGGCGACCCCAGCGTCATCGCCCTGGCCGAGGAACCCACCATCGTCGAGAGCGTCGGGCTTTCCTTCTACCCACCCGCCGAGGCCACGATCGGCTTCCGCAGTTTCGGCGAAGAATCCGCCACGCGCGTCACTTCGCACGACGACACCTGGCTGGTCGACGTGCGCACGCCTCGCACCACGAACGAAAGCGTGACCGCGGAAGGTGCCGGTGAGGCGGTGGTCGCTCAACTCCTCCGTGCGGTGGGTGAAAAGGACGGGCCGGCCGACTCAGTCCGAAGCCTCGGCAAGGTCATCGAACGCAACCCAGCGTTGATCTTCGACCCCAATCGACCCGACCTCGTCTCATACCGCGCGTACGTGTCCATGCCCCAGGGTGGCTCGAACCCCGACCTCATCCGCGGCTACACCGTCGTCAAGATTGCCCCAAAGCAGTTCGTCGCCTTCGACCTCACCACCACGCAGACCAACTTTACCGTCGCCCGCCGAAACTACGAGACCATGGTCGCCTCCGCCCGCTTCAGCGACATGGGCGACATCGCGCTCAACCGCTCCACGGCGATCCAGGCCGGGCTCAAGGCCTTCGAGCGACTCACCCGCGAGGACTACGAGGCCGCGATCCAGGTCCGCAACGACCGCTGGGAACGTCTCTTCGTCCCCGGCCCCACCGGTGCCGCCAGCGACGAACGCGAGATCGCCTACCGCCGCATCCGCTGCCGTGTCGGCACACGGGCCGAACTCGATTCCGCGACTCGCTCGCCCAAGACGCCGCCGACCCCCGAGGGCTACATCTTCCAGATGGACGCCCGCTACCTCGACGGCGCACGCACCTGGGACTCGCAGTCCGTCTTCTTCCTCAGCTTCGACCGCAAGGACGAGATCTGGACTGTCCGCAACGCCGTCCGCGACGGCACCAAAACCGCCACCACCACCGAGACCGGCTCACGCTCGGACCGCCGCATGACCGTCCAGACCACCGGCACCGGTCAGCCCACCAAAACCATCGAGCCCGTCTTCGAGACCGACGGCTACATCTCCCAGATCGAGTCCTTCCTCCTGCCGCAACTCTTGATCCGCACCACGCTCCCCACGGAGTACGGCTTCTACAGCTACCAGTCCGCCGCTGGGCAGATCAAGCTCCGCCGCGACATCCTCGAACAGCCCGCCGACCGCCCCGGCCTGTGGAAGATGACCAGCAAGCTCTCCGAAGACGCCAAAAAATCCCAGACCTCGCTCTACAACGACTCGGGCGAGCTCATCCGCACCGAACTCCCCGACGGCTCCATCTGGGAACCCGTTAAAATGGAACAGCTCGTCAAACTCTGGCGCGACAAAAACCTGCCCATGAAGTAAGCGTGAATGAGTCCACGTCCGTAATTTAGCCCTTTGGCCATTTGGCCCTTTGGCCATTTCTCCCTAGCCTCTCCCCATGGCCATCGAACGCGTGATCTCCGCCCAGGCCCGCGCACCCGAAGAAGAGCAGGCCAACTGGGCACTCCGCCCCACCT
>JBGAOD010000049.1:0-25499 GCA_044221955.1 Phycisphaerales bacterium
ATCGCCGGGCAGTTCCTTGACGACATCCAGGTCGATTTCCTGATCCAGGCGACTCAGGCGGATCGTCGGTCCATCCGGCTCAACGCTCCCCGACTGACGTTCACGAACGGACAGACCTCGAATATCTTCGTGGCGACGCAGACCGCGTTCATTTCGGCTCTGACGCCGATCGTGGGAACCTCGGCCGTCGGCTTCCAGCCCACGCTCTCGACGGTCAGCGAAGGCGTGCGCTTGCTGGTCGAGGGCACGGTGACGGCCGACCGCCGCTACGTGACCTTGAACGTCGACACGTCGGTCTCGAAGATCGACGGCATCGCCCAGTCACCGGTCACGGCCATCGCCGGCGGCCAGCTCCAGCAGTCCGGGCAGATCAACTCGTTCATCCAGATCCCCACGGTGACCGTAACCAGCGTCTCCACGACCGTCACCGTCCCTGACCAGGGCACGATCCTGATCGGTGGTCAGCGGCTGGTCAACGAGTTCGAGGTCGAGTCGGGCGTGCCCGTGCTCTCCAAGATCCCCATCCTCAACCGCTTCTTTGCCAACACCGCCAAGGCCAAGGACGAGCAAACCCTGCTGATCCTCATCAAGCCCACCATCCTCATCCAGAGCGAGCAGGAGGACCAGAACTTCCCGGGCCTGCTTGATTCGCTCAAGACCCCCCTGGGTGGCTGATGGACGGACGGTAAGAAGTGAACGATCCCGAACCCCGCGGGGCGCTCCGAGCGCCCCGTTTTCTTTGGGGTTCGTGGGGGTTGCTCGAATATTGTGTGAGATTCCGTGGTCCATCTGGCGAGCCGGCGTGCGTGGTGCGGTCATATGATGGGCTCACGCGACCGCGGCATTGAGTGCGTTGGGCTTCCCCGCAAGACCCGTGGGAGCGTGGGAACGCCGCCTCGCGAAGGAGATCCGTCCATGGCCTCGCCCGATTCCAGACTGCGCGTCCGACGCCAGGACAACGTGACCCAGATCGAGTTCATCGATCGCAACATCCTCGACGAGGCCAACATCCAGATGATCGGCGAAGAGATCGGCTCGATCATCGACGCCGAAAAGGTCCCGCGCCTCGTCATCAGCTTTACCAACGTGGACCACCTGTCCTCGGCCGCCCTTGGCACGCTGATCACGGTGAACAACAAGGTCCGGGCCCGCGGCGGGCAGTTGCGCCTGGCCAACATCGACCCGCAGATCTACGAGGTGTTCGTGATCACGCGGCTCAACAAGCTCTTCCAAATCCACGAGACGGCCGACGACGCGGTGAAGAGCCTCGCCTGATCGGGTCGTGCCTTCGCGTCACTCATCCCGCCGTCCGCGTCGAGCCGTGCTAGCAGATCCGCCCGCGTCGATCCACCCGCGTCGATCCATGAGCAAGAAGCCAACATCCAGCCAGGCGTACCAAGCGATGAAGGTCCTCAACGACCGACAGGCGATCGAGACGGTCGAGACGGTCGTGCTGGGGGCGGTCGAGCAGAACGGCTACGCCAAGGCGTCGCGCTTCGCGATCAAACTTGCCCTTGAAGAAGCCATCGCCAACGCCTTCCGGCACGGGCACAAAAACCTCCCGCCCGAGACCCCGATCACCGTCGAGTACACCGTTGACCCCGCCGAGGTCCACATCCGCGTCCAGGACCAGGGACCGGGCTTCAACCCCGGCGCGATCCCCGACCCGACCCTAGACGAGAACCTGGAGCACACGTCGGGGCGGGGCGTGATGCTGATCCGGGCCTACATGACCAAGGTGGAGTTCAACTCACGCGGGAACCGGGTCGAGATGGTCTACCGCAAGCCGGGAGCCTGAAGCCAGCTCCCACGACCCCCACCCTCCGGCACGACCGGCCGCGCGGACCCCCGAACCGGTGCCTAGTGGTGCTTCCGAGAATGTTGGAACCCCTTTTCGCCCAACCGCGAATAGCGCTGCTTCTCTCGTTCGAGAGGTAATAGATTGATTTTCGGTGGCGCGCGCGTTTCTTTCGTTCTCCAATTTCATAGCAACCGAGGAAGGGTCTTTGATGTCCCGGCACACGCTCAACGCTTTGGTGGTGGCTGTTCTATGCCCCATGGCAACCGCACACGCCGGCCGGCCCGGGGGCGGGCTCGGGGGCGGGCTGACCGCGGTGCCCGCTTTCCAGGGCGTTCGGATCGACCCGGTGCGCATCGCGTCGATGGCCAAGATCGACGGCCGGTACGTGATGACCAGCGATTGGGTGCCCTACGGCGGGTTCTCGGGGCGCGAGATCCCATCGGGGTGCTTGTTTGACTGCTTCGGGCGGGATTGGAGTCTTGCGGCGACGGGCGTTCCGTTGGGGTGCCCGCGCTATTCGCTCGGCTCATCGTACAACCTTCCCAACTGCAACGACGACATGAGCCAGCACCGGAACGGGCGGGTCACAGAGTTTGATTGGGCCTGGATCTGGAAGGTTCCCGTGGGGTCGCAGTTGTTCACGGCGGTTTTTGTTGGCAACGGTGATCCCAATGGATGCACACCGCTGACCGAAGGGTCGGGGATTATCCTGGACTACGGCTACCTCGCGGCGGGGAACGGTTTCTATTTCTCGAACGTTGATTTGCTTTCCGTGCCCTTCCAGATCTCGCTGACGGGCGCGACCTCCTACCAGTTGATCCTGGCGAGCGCCTACGACGGCGAGGCACAGCGGTTCACACTCTCCGAAGGCCCGTGCCAGCCGCTGCTCTACGGCACGCCGGGGAACCTGAGGCAGAACGCGGCGAGTTCGATCGGGGTCGGCGCCTACGGCGATCAAGGCCCCAAAGCCCTCGACGACGACGGCCCCACCGACGGGATCTTCGACCCCGCGGCCGAGTGCCACTCTTTCGACTTCGGCCCGGGCCTGTGCGAAAACTGGCTGGGCAAGATGGTGGCCTTCGGTGGGTGCGCGGTCGATTTCGACGGCGACGGCTTCGCGACCGGCGACGACTTTGACGCCTTCGTGGCCGCGTTCGCGCTCGGTGACGCCAGCGCGGACTACGACGGCGACGGATTCGTCACGGGCGATGATTTCGACGAGTTTGTTGCCGAGTTCGAGTTGGGGTGCTGATCGCAAGAATCTTGTCTCATGCTTTGGCGTTCCTCTGGCCGCGTGACAGATCTGTGGCATAGTTCGGTCATGGATTATCGAACTTGGTCCGCGCGAGTCGGTGTCGTCAGTGTGACCTTGCTAGGCTGCGAAGCGCGGTGCCAGGCTCAGGCGTTCAATGTGGACCTTGAGGCCAGCCGCACGGACCCCAAGACGCCCAGCGGTGCCTATGGCGGAGCCGGGCTGCAGCCGGGGTTTTGGACTCCTGTTTTTTACGGGGAGGGTCAAGCGCTGCGCGGCCTGGACGGCTCCACGACGAGCGCGACGGTCGACGTGTTCTCCCCCGTGACCGGCGGGACGCGGATCGCGGGGACTTCGGCCGACGACAACGCGCTCATGAACGATCTTGTCTTTGAGTTCAACCCAGTAACGAGCACGCCGATCTTTGTGCGCGGGCTGCTGCCCGGGAAGTACCGGCTTGTTCTGTACGGCTGGGTTCGATTTGACAATCGAAACGAGTACAGTGTTCGAGACCCGATCACCGCCGTCCCTGCCTTCCGGACGCTTCAGAGCGGCCCGACGTGGCCCGGCAAGCAGACCGAGGGTACGACGTTCTTCAACTACAACTTTGAGATCACCGACCAGAGTCAGTTTCTCGTCGTCGAGGCCTTGAATCACTGGGAAGGCGAAACTCCCAAGACCTCGGCCATGAACGGGTTCCAGATCGTGCCGATTCCCGCGCCTATCTCCGTCGTTCCGTTGCTCGGGCTCTTTGGGAGTGCAGTTCATCGGCGACGAGATCGTGGAGTTTTCGGTTTCTGAAATAATGCCTGGGGGATCGTTTTTCCCTGTCATTGGGTGCGGGCTGCGGAATCTCGGTCTTGGCTTTTCCTCCCTAGACTGGCCCCATGTCGTACACCGTGCTCGCTCGCCGCTACCGCTCCAAGGCCTTTGACGAGGTTGTGGGGCAGGAACCGATCGCCAAGACCCTCCAGAACGCCATCGCGGCCAATCGTGTGGCCCACGCCTATCTCTTCTGCGGGACGCGGGGAGTCGGGAAGACGTCGATGGCGCGGATCTTTGCCAAGGCCCTTTCGGGCGGGACGGCCGAGGCGGACGCGGCGATTATGGCGGGGCGCGATTCGGACGTCATCGAGATCGACGGGGCGAGCAACAACTCGGTGGACAACGCGCGGGAGTTGATCGCCAACTCGATCTATCGACCTTTGCGCGGGAAGTACAAGGTGTACATCATCGACGAGGTTCACATGCTGTCGACGGCCGCGTTCAACGCGCTGCTCAAGACGATGGAAGAACCGCCCGAGCACGTGAAGTTCATCCTGTGTACGACCGAGGCGCAGAAGGTTCCGCCGACGATCCAGTCACGGTGCCAGCGGTTTGATTTCCGCAACATCGCCTCGTCGATGATCGCGGAGCATTTGAAGGCGGTGACCAAGGAAGAGGGGCTGAGCGCCGAGCCGGAGTTGCTGCATCAGGTGGCGCGGCTGGGCAATGGATCGATGCGCGATGCGCTGTCGCTGCTCGATCGGCTGATGGCGGCCGGTCAGAAGAAGCTGACGGTGGTGCTGCTGCAGGAGTTGCTGGGGCTGCCGGATCGGGAGTTGGTGGGGGCGTTGATCGATGCGATCGCGGAGGGTGAGCCGGGGCCGGCGCTGGTGAAGGCGGACGAGCTTTTGAGCCGGGGGATCTCGATTGATCAGTTGATCGAGACGCTGCTGGACCGGCTGCGCGATCTGATGGTGATGGCGGCGTGCGGATCGGGCTCGGGACTGGTGGATCTGTCGGAGGCGTCGCGTGCGGCGGAGGCTGCGCGGGCGAAGAGGTTTGATGCGGCGGGGATCGTTCACATGATCGCGCTGTGCGAGAACGTGCAGCGTGCGACGAAGGGGAGCTCGACGCCGCGAGCGCTGGTGGATGCGTTGGTCGTGCGGCTGGCGTTGACGGAGAAGCTGGCGGACGTGACGGCGATGGTTGTGGGGGGCGGGGCTGGGGGCGGATTGGCGATTGGTTCGGGGAGTGCCGCGGGAAAAAAACACTGACGGCGGCGCCGCCCGGATCGACCCTTGCTGCCGCGCCGCCGCCGATTCAGAAGCCCGTATCGAGCGAACGTCAAGCAACGCCGTCTGCGACGACTCCGCCGTCGGGTCCGGCGAGTGCGCCGCCGTCGCGGTCCGACAAGGCGCTCTCGCCGGCGGAGCTGTGGTCGGAGATCGCGCGGGCGGCGAGCGAGACTCGGCGGCTGCGCGTGGTCATCGAGAGCGTCGCGTTCGTGTCGATGGCGGGTGATGTGCTCACGCTGGCGGCTACCGAGGCCATGCTGCCCGTCGCGCGGGGCGGGGTGAAGGAGATCGAGGGGATCGCAGCGAAGGTGAGCGGCGCGGCGGTTCGCGTGGTGCTCCGGGGCGGCGAGCCCGGGGTGAGCGGGGGGACGATCGAGAACACGGCCGCTCAGTCGGTCGGCAGTGTTCGCGGCGCTGCGTTCGGGGCACAGACCAGCACGCCGCCCGCGACCGACCTGCGTCAGCACCCACTGGTCAAGCAGGCCGAAGAACTGTTCGGGGCGCGAGTCGTGAAGGTCCAGCAGCGCCCATCGTTAGAAGGGCGGCCCGAGAGCGAATAGGCACGGGCGTGTTGCTCGTGCGATGGTGCGTTCGGAAAATCACAACACACTTCGGCACCGCCCGGGCGGTGCGCGGACGAGACAGGAGCGTTTGATGTTTGATAAGTTCAAGGCGATGGGCGCAGTGGCGGGTTTGCTCAAGAACCAGGACAAGCTCAAGGAGTCGTTCGCCAAGGTGCAGGACCAGATGTCGCGCACCAGCGTGACCGGGCAGGCTGGGGGCGGCGCGGTGCGCGTGACGGCGAGCGGTCAGATGAAGATCCTGGCGGTCGAGCTCAGCCCGGCGTTGGTCGCGGGGATGGCGGGAGACGACAAGACACGGACGCTCGCGGGGTCGCTCATCGCCGAGGCGACGAACGAAGCGCTCAAGCAGGCGCAGGAAAAACTCAAGGACGCGATCGACCGCGAGTCCAGGGCGCTGGGGCTGCCCGAGCTCGGCGGGAGCGGGCTCGCGGATTTCATGGGATAACGGCCGGGCCCGCGCCGTCCCGCCACCATGAAACCGACACGCTTCACGCGCGCAGGCTGCACCGTGACCCCCATCTCAACCGGGGCCCGGGTTCGCGTGGTCATGCGAGCGGGCGCGGTCCCCGAGCCCGACGAACGCACCGTGCGCGAGTGGGGTATTCGTTCGGCGAGAAACCCGCGGCTCTTCGATGGCGCGATCGTCGCGGTTGAATTGGTCGATGGGCCGGACCGCGCTGGCGACTTGACGATCCACGCTCGGAACGATCGGTACCAACGCCTGGCGGTACAGCCGCTTGTCGACAACGGCGTTGACCTGCTCGCAGTGCGCGGCGTGGTCACGGCGCGAGACGCAGGCGGCGTCGTACATGTCTTCGTCGGACGACGGCACGCGCAGACGCAGGCGTACGGCGGGATGTGGGAGCTGGGGCCTTCGGGCGGGATTCAGCCGCCGGGCCCTGGAGTTCGGGAGCTGCGCTTCGCGGATCTGGTTGGGCTGTTCGGTCTGGAACTTCGCGAGGAGGCGGGGCTGGAGATCGCCGGATCGCGGTGCGAGCCGCTGGCGATCTGTGACGATCGCACGGTGCGGGGGGTGGACGTAGTGATTGGCGTGTCGCTCGCCAGCGATCTTGAAGCGATCAAAGGATCGCCGCTGGATTGGGAGTATTCGGCGGTGCGATGGGTTGCGTTGGGGGAGTTCGCGGCGTTTGCGAAGAGCGTCGAACTCAGTCCGCCGAGCGTGGCGATCGCGGTGATGTTGGGGTGGATGGAGTGAACGGGCTCGGGATGTAGATATGCAGTTGAATGAGATTCGTGCGGAAAAGACGTAGGGGGAAGAAGGAAGGCGGGGAGCCCACGCGGATCGTGGGGGTACCCGAACGCGGAGGCGGCTAACCTGGCGCGTGGGAATCGTTCGGGCCTGGGTGTGGTCAGGATTTGGCGCGTTTGGCCGGGCGCTTCCAGCCTGATTCGGGGTCCTTCTCGAACATGCGCGCGGATTGCTTGATGCAGCGGAGGCAGACGAAGGTCTCGGGGAACGCGGGGCTTTGCCAGTGCGAGTCGTCGCGGTCTTCGAGGCACATGGCGCACAGGATTTTTTCAGGCGGCGCGACGGTGATGCCGGCGTTGACGACTCCGGCATAGGCGACGCTCAGGCACGGGCCGCAGATCAGGCTGCCCTGGTGGCCCTCGACCATCTGGCGGTCCTCGGCCCAGGGCTGGCGGCAGAAGTCACACTTGAAGAAATCGTTGCCCTCGCAGGCTTGGTCGTGCATGGGGTCACGGTATGCGGGTGGGGTTCGTCAGGTTCCGGCGACGAGCTGGTGGCGGGCGATTCGGCCGTAGGTCTCGCAGCGGGCGAGCAGTTCGGCGTGGCCGCCCTGGTCGACGATCCGTCCCTGGTCCATGACGACGATGTGGTCGGCGTTGACGACGGTGCTGAGGCGGTGGGCGACGATGAGGCAGGTCCGGCCACGCGAAAAATCACCGAGCGCGGCCGCGATTTTGGCCTCGGAATCGGCGTCGATCATGCTGGTGGCTTCGTCCAGGATGAGGATGGCGGGGTCGCGGAGGATGGCGCGGGCGATGGCGAGGCGCTGGCGTTGCCCGCCCGAGAGCGAGAGCCCCTGCTCGGCGACCGGCGTGTCGTACCCCTGCGGGAGCGCGGTGATGAACTCGTCGGCCCGGGCCTTCTTGGCGGCCTCGATGACGCGCTCGCGGGTGACGCCTTTGGCCCCGTAGGCGATGTTGGCGGCGATGGAGCCGCGGAAGAGAACGGTCTCTTGCGTGACGACGCCGATCTGGCGGCGCAGGCTGCGGACGGAAACCTCTTTGACGTCGTGTCCGTCGATGAGGATCGAGCCTTGCGGTTGGCCGGGCTCGGCGACGTCGGGGTCGAAGAGGCGAGGAACCAGAGAAAAGAGTGTGGTCTTTCCCGATCCGTTGGGTCCGACCACGGCGACGGTCTTGCCGTGCTCGATGGTGAGGTTGATGTTGTCAAGCGCGGGGCGTTCCTGTTTGGGGTAGGTGAAAGTGACGTTGCGGAACTCGATGGATTGATGATGGCGGGCGAGTTTGGGGAGGCGAAGCCCGTGCCCGGGCTCGGGGGCCATGGCGAAAAGTTCGGTGAGACGGTCCGCGGAGGCGGCTGAGGCCTGGATGTCGTTGACAATGCCCGTGAGCGGCTTGAGGGCGGCGGCCGCGAAGCCGAGCGCGCCGAGGGTCATGATGAACGCGGCGGGTTCGAGCTTGTTGTCAAGGATGGCCTTCACGGCGATGAGCGCGAGAGCACCGACGATGAAGAGCGAGAGAGCTTCGATGAGCGGGCTTGCGAGCGCGCGGGCGGTACGCACTCGGTTTTGCTCGCGCATCACTTCCTTGTTCACCCGGTGGAAGCGGCCGGCCTCGTAGCGCTCGGTGGTGTGGACTTTGACGACGCGTAAACCTTGGAGAGCCTCAAGGGCCGCGAGGTACAGCGTCGATTGCGACTGCATCGCGGACTTGGTGGCACGCCGGATCTTCTTGCCCAGCTTGCGGATGACGACCGCAAGAACCGGCCCGATGAGCATGCCGATGAGCGCGAGTCGCCAGTCGAGAATAAACGCGACGACCACCGCCGCCATCGCCTTGAACGCCTCGATCACGGCCTTGCTCAAGAGCGCGTTGAACCCACCGCCGAGCTGCTGCGTGTCCGCCATGATCCGCGCGACGGCGTCGGTGGGCCCGCCGAGCACGATGTCGCGCAGGGGCAGGCGGAGCACGCGATGGAAGGCCTCGCGCCGGATGTTGGTGGTGGTGCGGTTGACGACCGTGAGGGAAAGGAAGGCGTGCAGGAAGCTCACCGCCGCCCCAAAGATGGTCATGATGCCGATGGAGCAGACGATGGAGACCGCCGCGGTGAACTTGCCGCGCGGGAGCGCGTCGATCCAACTTCGGGGGATCTGGACATTGTGAAGAAGCGAGTTGGCCGCGAGCTTGGCGTTGAGATCCGCGGCCATGACGGGCAGGTCGCGTCCGTCGGCGTCGAGGATCTTTTCAAGCACGGGCTTGATGGCGAGCAGGCCCGCGCCGAAGGTGCCCGCCGAGAGCATTGCCATCACAAGGGCCGCGACGACCAGGCCTCGGTAGCGCAGCATCCGCCGCGCAAATGTCCAGAACGGGTGCATAGAAGTGCAGGAAGTATGGCGTGGCCGCGGCGTTCGGACCACCGGCGCGAGAGATGTTTTGTCTTTGTTCGTACCCTGGTGCGGCGTGCAGACCTCGGCCGGTCGGTGCTTCGCTCCCCTCAAACGCCTTTGGCATCGATATTCGTCGATCGCCTGAGCCCCGCGCGGCAGGGCTGGACTCGGGTGACGTGGATCTCGTCGCGGGGTCTATGGTTGCGATGAGCGCCCGGCCGACGAACCGGAGCGCCCTTGCGAGGGACCACCATGCTCATCAGCGACCTCAACGCTTCGATGGAACAGATCGCGCCGCTCGCTTTCGCGGGGTCGTGGGACCGCGTGGGGATGCTCGTCGGCGATGCCTTACGCCCGCTCGCCGGGCCGGTGCTGCTCACAATCGACCTGACCGAGCGGGTGCTGGAAGAGGCGATCGCGGAGAAGGCCTCGGCGATCATCGCGTACCACCCGCCGATTTGGGAACCGCTCCCGCGTGTTACGGCGTCGTCGGTGCCCGAGCGTGTCATTCTGCGCGCGATTGAATCGAGCATAGCGATCTATTGCCCGCACACGGCCATCGACGCCGCGCCGGGCGGGATCACGGATTGGTTGTGCGAGGGGCTCAGCGAAGGAGCGGCCGGAAGAGTCGCGGGTGACTGTCGGGCCTTGACGCCGCACGCGGCCTTGGAAGCGACGCAGGAAGTGAAGTTGGTTACGTTCGTTCCGATGGCCGAAGTGGACCGCGTGCGCAGCGCGCTGGCGTCGGCGGGCGCGGGGTTGATCGGGAATTACAGCGTCTGCTCGTTCTCGGCGGACGGGACGGGGACGTTCCTAGGTGACGCAGCGTCGCTGCCGGCGGTTGGTGTCGCAGGAAGGCTTGAGCGCGTTCACGAATGCCGGCTTGAAATGGTGTGTGCCAAGCGGGCGGTGGCGTTGGCAATCGAGACGCTGCGGCAGTTCCACCCGTATCAAACGCCTGCGGTCGATGTGTATGAGCTTCTCCGCGGGCACCTGCACTCGGCCCGCATCGAGGTCGCGTCCGTCGGCGGGCCCGGCGACCTCTCACGCCCCGTCAGCACGATCGCCGTGGTGCCGGGCGCGGGCGGGTCGTTGGCGGGGGTTGCTCGTGCCGAGGGGTGCGAGGTGTTCGTCACGGGCGAGATGAAGCACCACGACGTGCTGCACGCGCTGCACTCGGGGATGTCGGTGATCTTGGCCGGTCACACGAACACGGAGCGCGGGTACCTGCCGCGGCTGGCGGAGCGGCTGCGCGGGATGCTGCCGGGGGTGCGGGTGGTGCAGGCGAAGGCGGATTATGATCCGCTGGTGGTGGTGTAGGCGCGAGTGTCGCGATTATTCCCCCCTCCACCCCTGCGCAATCGGCACTCTCCTCCCCGATCCGAACGCCACGCTCGTGACTTTCAGGCCGATGGGGGCTTGCTTGCGTTTGTACTCGGCGAGGTCGATCATGCGGACGATGCGCGAAACCACGGCCGGGTCGAAGCCGGTCTCGCGGGCGATCGTGCTCGGGGATTGCCGTGATTCGACGGAGCGTGCGATGATCTCGTCGAGGATTTCGTAGGGCGGCAGCGAGTCCTGGTCGGTCTGGTCCGGCCGAAGTTCGGCGCTCGGCGCTTTCGTGATCGACGCATCGGGGATCGGCGGCTTGGAAAAGCCGCACGCGGCCGGGTTGGCGTTGATCCAGCGCGAAAGTTTGTAGACCTGCTGCTTGGTGACGTCGGCGAGGACGGCCAGGCCGCCGCTCATGTCGCCGTAGAGCGTGCAGTATCCGACGGCCATTTCCGATTTGTTGCCCGTGGTGAGCACGATCGAGCCGGTGCGGTTGGACAGGGCCATGAGGAGGTTGCCGCGGATGCGCGATTGCAGGTTTTCCTCGGTGAGGTCCGGCATGTTCGCGCCGAGCGTTGCGAGCTTGTGAGCCTCGAAGTGGGCGTCGAGCGTGCCGCGAAACGCGTGCATCGCGGGGTTGATGGGGATGACCTGGCACTCCATGCCGAGTCGTTTGGCGAGTTCGTAAGCGTCGAACTTGGAGCCTTGCGAGGAGTATTCGCCGGGCATGGAGACGCCGGTGACCTGCTTTGGTCCGAGCGCGGCCGCGGCGATGCAGGCGGTGAGCGCGGAGTCGATGCCGCCGGAGAGGCCGATGAGCGCGGTTCGGAAGCCGGTTTTGCGGCAGTAGTCTTTGACGCCGAGGACGAGGGCGCGGAAGAGGAGTTCTTCGGGCGCGGCGGTGAGGAGCGGGTCGGTGGTGGAATGCGCAGCGCTCGCGTTGTCCGTGGTGATCGTGAGGCGCTCGGGTTGTAAAGCGGTGTTCGTCGCGGAAGAGCTTGTGTCGATCTCGACGGTGACGCGGTCTTCGTCGAAACCCTTTGCGGCGGCAAGGAGTTCGCCGCCGGGCCCGATCGCGCAGGCGTGGCCGTCGAAGATGAGCTCGTCGTTGCCGCCGATCTGGTTGACGGAGAGGACGTGGACGCCGTGGCGTGCGGCGTGCTTGCGGAGGATCTCGCGGTGGCGCGAGCCCTTGCCGAGGACGAAGGGGCTGGCGGAGGAGACGGCGATGATCTTCGCGCCGGCCTCGACGAGATCGGTCACAGGATCTGCGGCGTCGGCGTAGCGCGGCGCAAAGCCGGCGTCCTCGCCCTTCCAGAGGTCTTCGCAGATGGCGAGGCCGACTTTCGTGTCGTCAACTTCGATCACGGTCGGCGTCGAGCCGGGGACGAAGTAGCGGTCCTCGTCGAAGACGTCGTAGGTGGGGAGCAGGCGCTTGTCGTAGCGTGCGATGAAGCGGTTGTTCTGGTAGGCGAGCAGCGAGTTCGTGATGCCGGCGAGGTTGTGCGCGGGGAGTGGGCAGCCGAAGATCGCGGCGATGTTGGCGGTGGAAGACTCGCCGAGGCGGCGGACCTCGGCCTCGCAGCGCGCGATGAAAGACTCTTGAAGGAGAAGATCCCTGGGCGGGTAGCCGCAGATCGAGAGCTCGGGGAAGACGACGAGTTTCGCGGAATCGGCGGCGGCGGATTGCAGTTCCTTCTGCATCCGGGCCGCGTTCCCGGTGAGGTCGCCGACGGTGGGGTTGATCTGCGCGAGAGCGATCTTCATCGCGTCGATGGTAGGTCCGCGGCGGGTTCGCTCGGGATTGATTGTTCGCGTGGCGGCGCGGTTGATGACCCGGGCTTGGGACGCAGGAGTTTGTCGGGGCGTAGGTACGCGATGGCGATGAGTGCGCCGACGAGGTTGACGATGATCTCCCCCGCGCCGACGAGGAGTGTCGCGCTGGCGGGGACACTCACGAGCGCGGCCGTGCCGCCCTCGCGCGCGCCGAGCATGCCAGCCGGGCTGACCACGCCGATGACGAAGTAGGTTGACGCGGCGAGGAATGCGTTGGCGAACGTGAGCGGCTCGTGGATGATGTGCGCGACCAGCACGAAGCGGAGGCTCTGCACCGCGATGTCGGCGACGCGGAAGAGCATGGTGAGGGCCGAGGCCTTGGCGTCGGCCAACATCGTGAGCCCGCTGTGCAGCTGCGCGAAGGCTGCAGAGCCGAGCAAACGGGCCGGCCAGGACCATCCGAGCCGCGATGCCAACGAGGCTAGTCGCGCCTTCCCGCGCGGACCCGCGAAGATACGGGCGACACCGACGACCGCGAAGAAGCTGAGCACGAGCCCGCCGATCGACGCGGCCCACCACAGACCGTCGACTGTGCGCCGCCAGAAGCTCGCGGCGATCAGTGGTGTGAGCGCGGCCGAGATGAGGACGGTCATCGCGGCGAACCACGCGCCGATCGTGAGCAGCGGCACGCGGTCGCGGCGGTTGTGGATGGCGACGCGGGCCAGTGCGCCGACCTTGAACGGCAGATAGTTGAGGAACGTGGCGAGCGCGTTGGTTGCGAGCACGGCCGGCGCGGCGATCGGGCGCAGCGGGCGGATGGTCGCCCAGAACGAGAGCCCGTTGACGATCAGGCTTGTCGCGGTGAGCCCGAGTAAGGCGGCGATCTCCCAGGGCTGGGCCTCGCGGAGCCTGGCGAGCTGGTCGCGGTTTTCGGGGCGGAGAGCGACGGCGACGCACCAACCCAGCAACGCGATCCCGGCGAGGAAGCCGATGATCTGGAGCGTGAGTTGGAGCGGGCCGCGCGCGGCGGCGTGCGATGTCACTGGCCCGCTCCCGAGGGTGGGCTCGGGATGAGCCGATAGAGCGTGCGTGACTGCTCGGGCCAGTCCATCACGCGCTCGGCCATGCGCTCGAGCCAAGCCATCGCGCTGCGCGAACCGACATCCGAGTCGAGCCACCGGCTTCGAGCAAGGCGATCGAGCTCCGAAGTGTTGAGGAGCACATAGGAGATCCCGTGTGCTATGACGCGGTCGTTCCAGGTCTCAGGATGCGTGGGGCTGGTGCGGATCGCTTCGCCAAACAGCGAGTTGTCCCAGGTCGTGTTGTAGACAACGGGTCGATCGATGTAGAGCGGCGTGGAGTCACCGAGCAGGTAGATTACGGCGTCGCGCGGGAGCGAGAGGTTGATCCACACCTCCGGGCTCGCGTGGCGCAGCGTGTTCTGGAGCTCGTCGGGCGTGAGCGAATCGAGCTGTGCCGCCCACGGCTCGCCGCTGAGGATGCCCGGGCCCGGGACGAGGAGCGCGTTGGGCCTGCCGCGCTGCTCGCGCACGAAGATCCATGCCGTCATGCTTGATTGAGCCGTGATCGCGGCCAGCGCGATCGCTGAGGCGAGCGTGCGCGACCATGCGCCGTGCCGTTCGATCACGCTGGCGGCGTAACCGATGAGCATGGCCGAGGGCACGATCAGCGGGATGAGGAAGCGTGATTGCAGGTGGGTGGTGAAGAGCCACTCGGCGATCTGGAGTGCGAGTCCAAGCGTGACGAGCAGTACCATGCGTGATTTGCGGACCAGCGCGATGAAGACAGCGACGGCGGTGAGCGGGAAAAAGAGGCCCCACTGCGCGTGCATCATGCCGCGGTGTTCGCTGATCGACCCCGGTTCTCCTTGCTCGGGCAGCACGAGAAGTTGAAAGCGTTCGAGCAGCGTTCCGCTGAAAGAATGCCCCTTGGCGAAGCGATCGAACTGCCACCAGGAACCCCAGTGGCTCAGCCCGAAAATCGACGACGCGTACGGGAAGACCGGATTGCCGCACGCGAGAGCGTTGCGGGTGAGCCAGGGCGCGAGGGCGACCAACCCGGCGATGGTCGCGGGGACTAGCACGCGACGCCACTGCGCTCTCGGCGTCGTCAGCACGAGGATCACCCCGACGGGGAGCCCGGCGAAGAGGAGCGCGGTGGGCTTGACGCCGCAGGCGATGCCGACGAGCCAGCCCGCGATCGCGCCGCGGCGTGCGGCGGTGATCGTTGAGTCCATCGCCATGATCATCGCGCCGGCGAGGAGCGCGACCATCGGCATCTCGTTGTACGCGAGCGACCCGACGACGACGGTCCAGGGCGTGGCGAGGGTCAGCCCGCCCGCGATCGTCGGCGCGAGCGACCCGGAACGACCATCGACGGTACCCGAGTTCTGAGCGTGTCTTCGCACGAGCATCGCGGTCGCGCGACTGACGAGCCACGCGGCGATCAGCGAGAACGCGGCGTGGAAGACCTGGCAGGACATCAGCCACGCAGGGTCAGGGCCGGGCGTAGCGCGCGAACCGCCGAGCCCGCGCATCCACCCCAGGTACGCGAACGCGGATTCGATGCAACTGGAAAAATAGAGCGGAAATCGCCGGGGCTCGACCGGCCAGACGTGCCCCATTTCCAGCCACTCGCGCGGGAGCTGGAGGTGGTAGCTGAGGGCGTCGAACCCGCCGAACTCGCTGGACCACAGCCAGCCGGGCGGGTTGCAGGCCGCGGCGATCAGCACGCCCAGCGCGGGGGTGGCCGCGAGAAGAAGGGCGAACCGCCAAGGGTGCAGCGTTCGCGAGACCTCGCCCGCAGGGGGCAGCGCCTCGGGGCGAGCGCCGGGCCGGAGCACTGCGGCGAACTGATGCCCGCCGAGCGCCAGCCCGATCGCGCACGGCACGATCGCCATCGTCCGCCCGACGCTCGTCCCCAGCGCCCCGCTCATCCCCAACAGATGAACGATCGTGAGCAAGAGCGAGAGGCCCACGGCGGCCTGGAGCGCGAGCGGTTCCGTGGACTCTCGAAAAATCGGCCGGGCCAGACGGCCCAGCCCGATCCCCGAGGCCAGCAGCGCGATCGCCGGGAGGCCGTCGAGAAAGGTCGCGGTCACCGCCAAGATCGCGTCGAGCCCCGAGTGCGGGCCGCCGACGCGAGCGGCGAGCGTGGCCGCCGCCAGAACCAGCAGCACCAGCACGGCGATCAAAAGCCCGCGCACGGTACCGCCCTGGTCCGCCTCGGGCGCCACCGCGCCGCCCCGTGTACTGTGCTGAGAGCTCGGAACCACGGGCTTAGGATAGTTCCATGCCGCTGACCCCACTTCCCCGGAAGGACTCGTTCGCGCCCCCGAGCGGGTTGGCCTCGGGCGACCCCGAGATCGTCGAGCCCCTGTGCGCCGTCTTTCGCCGCAAGCTCAAGAGCGAGGGGCTCAAGTACACGCCCGAACGGGCCCAGGTCCTCGACACCATCATCCGGCACGACGGGCTCTTCGAGGCCGAGCAACTCCAGGCCGCCTTGAAACTCTCTGGGTTTCGCGTCTCCAAGGCCACGGTCTACCGAACGATCAAGCTCCTTCAGGACGCGGGCATCATCCAGCGCGTGCTCTCCGACGAAGAACAGTCGTACTACCAGCTCGTCTACGGGCAGAGACCCCACGACCTTGTCATCCGAATGGACACGCGCCAAATCGTCACGATCGAGATCCCCGAACTGATCGCGATCCGCGACCGCGTGTGCGCCGAGCGCGGGCTGGTGCCGGTGGGGCACAAGTTGCACATCTTCGCGAAGGCGAAGTAACCCGCGCCCCCGTCCACGAAAAGTACGAGCCGCGGCAACCTTACTTGGCCTCGGGCACGGTCTCCTGCATCCCGACCTTCTCAATCCCCAGCCTCTGGCAGGTCTCGTGGATGCGGACGAGGTCGCCGTAGGGCGTCGTGGCGTCCGGCCTGAGCAGCACCTCGATCAGTCTCGGCGTCTTCTCGCGCGACGCCCGGTCGAGACGAGCGAGGAACTGGTCGAGCGTCTCCACGGCCGCGGGCTGCCCGGCCTCCTGCGTCTGAACAGACGTCTTCCCATCCGCCCCCCGCGAAAGTGTCGCGTTCACGCGCATCGGCTTCTCCGGCGTCTCGCTCGCGGCCGGCGGCGGCGCGTTCACCGGCAGCACGCTCTTCAAGAACCACTCAGGCCCCAGGATCGCGCTGCTGGTCATAAAAAAAACCAGGATCACCATCACCACGTCCACCATCGGCGTCATGTTCGGGCCGTAGTGCATGTCCCAGCCCGCCAGGGCCCCAACACGCCGCGACATCCCGTGACGCCGGCTCATCGCGATCGCTCCGTCACAAGCCGAACGCTGGTGAGCCCCGCGCCGCGGCAGACCTTCAGCACCGGCGCGAGCATCGCGTAGGGAAGTTCGCGCGGCGCCTTCAGGTGAACCGGCCGCTGCGACTTTTCCGAACCTTCGATCCTCACCGCGTCCTTCACCGCCGTGGCCAGGGCGTCCAGGCCAACCGACCGCCCGCCGAGCATCACCCGTGGTTCGACCGCCTCGGGGTTGCCCGGCAGATCAACCTCCACCACGATCGGCGAGGTCTTGCTCGGATCCTCGCCGGACTCCGTTTCGGGCAACTGGATCGGCTTGTGCGCCGCCAGGCGCCCGACGATCAGAAAGAAAATAATCAGGCACATCACCACGTCGATCAGCGGCGTGACGTTGACCTTGCCGATGGAGTGCCCGCCGTGCCCCGCGGCCGCGCCGAACCCGGCCCGTGAATGGAGCGACCGCACCCGCACGCGCTACCTCCCGAACACGCCGCTGCGTGAGGAACCGGCGTTGGGAAGCCGCTCGACCACCTGCGAACTGAGCACCATGCCGCGCGTGCAAATCCGGTCCACGATCGAGCGGTACAGACCGAAAACCAGCAGGCAGGGAATCGCGAGCGAGAGCCCGAGCAAGGTGTGGAACAGGGCCTTGGAGATGCCCGTTGAGAGGGCCGTGGGGTCCGCCTGCCCGCCCGCCTGCCCCAGCGACGTGAACGCGAGGATCATCCCCCACACCGTCCCCGCCAGCCCGATCAGCGGGCCCAGGTTACCCACCACGTTGAGGACTTCGATGCGCCGGAACCATCGCGCGGATTCCTCCGCGGCCGCCAACTCCGCGGCGTCCCGCACCGCATCGCGGTCGCCCGTGCGCGCGCTCAGCATCGCCGCGCGCACTACCCGCCCGACGTACGACTCGTCGCGGGCAACATAGTCGCGCAGATCATCCCATTCGTTGTGGGCCGCCAGCGCCAGAATCCGCTCTACCGAGCGCCGAGGCAGGATGCGGCTGGTGCGGATATCCAGCATGCAACTAAACACCACCGCGAGCGCGATCACCGAACCGCCGATCAGCAGCACCGTGAAAACGTCGAACGACTCTTGAAAGAGCGGCCAGAGCCCGAACGTGTGAAGCTCGGGGGAGGTCCCGTCGGCTCCGGTCGGCGCACCGGGCACGGCCTGCGCCAGGACAACGCCGCAACTCAACGCAAGGCACAGGGCGAACATGAATCTCAGCATCGAGCCCATGGTACGCGCGGCCGCGGGCGTGCGCACGACGCCGGTCACTCCTCCAAGTCCGCCTCCGTCGCCGGACGCGAGATCGTGTACCCGCCGGTAAACCACTTGTTCAGGTCCGCCATCTGGGCCCGCTCGTCGGCGAACGGGTACGACTTGGCCGTCGGCGCGACCCAGCGGCCCGTCGTCCTGCACTCGATCGGCGGGCGCGTCAAGAGATCCTCGACGCCCGGTCGGACCGACCATGATTCCGGCAGTGAAACCGTGATCCGCCGGACCGTGCTCAGCCCTTCCCTCGGCCCCGAGTCCTTTCCCGTGCCGAGACCTTCGGCTTCGAGCCGGACCCGGGCGCAATTCGCAGGTCGGAACGCGCCCGCGATCTTCTCCGGCCACTCGACGATCACCACCACCTCCGGCCGCGCCGCCCCGCTCTCGTCAAACGCTCGGTCCCATCCCACCGACTCAAGGTCCTCGGCGCTCTGGAGCCGGTAGGCGTCAACGTGGACGAGCTCGCGCACGGACCCGTGCCCCGGCTCGGCCCGCTGAATCGGGTACTGATTCATGATGACGAAGGTTGGGCTGGACACGATCCCGGGAGCGACGCCCAACCCCGCCGCGACGCCGCGGGTCAGCGTCGTCTTCCCCGCGCCCAGGTCGCCCTGCAGCAGCACGACATCCCCGCCGCGCAGCACGAACGCGAGCCCGCGCGCGAACGCGGCCGTGGACTCCTCGCTGACGCTGAGAAACGAATA
The DNA here is from genome assembly GCA_044221955.1 of Phycisphaerales bacterium. Classification (GTDB taxonomy): domain Bacteria; phylum Planctomycetota; class Phycisphaerae; order Phycisphaerales; family UBA1924; genus CAZCPB01. The sequence continues at coordinate 18,737 of JBGAOD010000049.1, forward strand.
TTCACGCACGGTCGATTATTCGCCGTCCGATCCTCACGCGCCGAACAATGTTCAATGCGATGGTCCTGTCGTCAGTATCAGCGCCAACCTCACCCCCCGTGTTCCCACCCCGACGCCGAGAGATCGATCATTCCCGCGGGCGTTCGCACGACGCACGCCGGCGTGCCCGCACGCCGTGCCCGCACCGCGCCGATCCGAGTGATGGCCGTTCCCGACCACGGGCAGGTTGAGGGTAACGAACGCCCCGGCTCGACCGCGAGCAGCAGTTCGTAGTCCTCCCCGTCGCTACAGGCCTGCTTCCAATCGAGCACCCCCGCGTGCACGGGAATCGTGCCCGCCTCCAGCTCTAGGCTCACCCTCGACGCTTCCGCCAATCGGGCCGCGTCCAGACCTAACCCGTCCGAAACATCCATCATCGCGTGCAATTCCGGGCCCAGCGTTGCGCACAACCACCGCGCCTCGACCAAGCGCGGCTCGAAGCTCAGGTGCCGCCCCGACTCCAGCGACCCGCCGATCCGCCCCGTCACGTACACCGAATCCCCCTCCCGCGCGCCCGAACGAGCGACCGGACCGCGCGATCGGTGCGGCACGCCAACCACCGTCACCGTCATGCCCACCGGCGCGGGTTTCCCGTTGCTGTCGCGAGCTGTCGTGGCGATGTCACCGCCGACGAGCGGGCAGCCCCAGTGCTCGGCCCATCGCGCCATCGCCGAGAAGAGTTCATGGGCCGCCCCTTGGTCAAAGTCGCCCGGAATCGCGACCGTCGCCAGCGACGACCACGGCGTGCCCCCGGCGGCCGCGATGTCCGAGATCGGTCGGGCCATCGCCTTGCGTGCGATCAGGTCGATCGAAGTGCCCCCGTCCCGCATCGCAATCGGGCCCAGAAAATGGCGGCCCTCGATCAATTGATCAACTTTGAGAAGCATCCGCTCGCCGCCGGGCGTGGCGATCACGGCGCAGTCGTCGTTCGGTGCCGGTCACCGGGGTCCCCGACCCGGTTCAATAACTTGGGAACCTGCCCGGTTTTGTGAGATCGTGCCCGAAAGCGGTTGACGCGCTGCGCACGCTCGGGTAAACCATGCTCATGCGGGCCGCGCGTCCATCCAAGGGTTTCACGCTTATCGAGCTCCTGGTGGTCATCGCGGTCATCGTCGTGCTGATCTCGATCCTGCTCCCGGCCTTGGGCAAGTCGCGGGCCTTGGGGCAGCGGATTGTCTGCGAGAACAACCAGCACCAGATCGGCGCGGCGATCAGCCTGTACGCGAACGCCAGCAAGGACTGGCTGCCCAGACCCAACTGGAAGACACCCAACGACCCGCCCGGGTGGCTCTACACCGCGCCCGAGCCCAGCAAGTGGGAGTGGGCAACGCACCGGACCGGCACGCTCTGGCAGTACATCGGCGCGGACCCGATCTACCGCTGCCCCGCGCACAAGGCCGAGTTTAGCAGCACGAACAAGACCGGCGACTTCCCGGGATCTGCCAAGACCACCAGCTATCTCATGAGCGGGTCCGTCGTCGCTTACGGGGCAAAGCGGCGGCTCAAAACAACGTACACCATCGACAAGTTCGCGCCCACGGCCATCCTCTTCTGGGAGACCGAGGGCGACGGATGGAACGACGGGTCGAGTTTTCCTTACGAAGGGCTGAACCCTCGGCACGGCAAGGGTGCCACCGTCGCCTGCGCCGACGGGCACACGGAATGGATGACTCGCATCGCCTACGACGTGGAGATGAACAAGCAGCCGTCGCGCCTGTGGTGTGTGCCGGATTCTCCGACGGGCGATCGCTGAATCCCATTATCAGACGGCAGAAATTGCGCAGTGATCCTCCGCGCGAGCCGAAACTATCCCTGGGTAGGTTTTTTCCTCTCTCTCGTTCTCTCTCTCCAGGGTCGTTCACGTCGGAGGATTACGTATGCGGGGTGGATACACAGTCTTCGCGTCCGAGGCCGCGGAAGCCGAGGCCAAGCAGCAGGCCGCGCCGCCGCCGCGCCGCATCACGCCCGGCATGGTCTTCCTCGGGTTCTGTTGCACGCTCGCGCTCTCGGGCGTGAGCTGGGTCGGGTTCGCACCGACCTCCTTTGAAGCAGCCACGGAACGCGGCAAGGTCGCGTTCGCGGCGCTGACCGGCGATCCGATCCAGCAGCCGACCGACTTTGAGCCCGCGATGCTCGCGGCCATGCAGGCCGAGGAGTTCGCCAAACGCTTGCAGGAGATCGATCCGCGTCCCTCGGGCCCGCACGGGATCAAGGTCCCGGTCACGCACCACCCCAAGAAGGAGAAGGGCGCGACGCGCGTGCAGACTGCCGGCAGCCCGCCGCCCATCAAGAAGTCGTCGGGAATCCGCCTGACCGAGGCCGGCCCGAGCCGCTGACGCCTCGCACGCTCGCGCCCAGATCTTTGCGCACACGGCACAGGCGCCCGGCCGCCTGTGTCGCTTCTTTCCACGTCACCGTGGGAGCGTCTTGCCGTCCCCGTGAACACCTCAACGACAGACGACCCCGCTTCGATCGGCTATTCTGAGAGGTGTTCCGGCTCGCTCCTCGGCCCGCGACCGGCCACGCGGCTCAGGATGACCACGGCATGGGCAGGACGCCCGTGCGCCGAGGAGCTCCCGCGGAGCGAAAGGCATAGCCCATGCGTCAATCCCTTCTGGTTCGCGTTGCGGGTGTGGTGCTCTTGAGTTCGGGCCGCGGTGTTGTGATCGCTCAAGCCCCGGCCCCACCGCCGCCTGCCGCTGGTGTTCCGGCCGCCAAGCCCGTCGCGCCGCCCCATTCTCACGACGACCCCGTTGAGTTCACCGAGCCGCGCACGTTCAACGCCGCGATGCTCCAGGCCAAGCAGCGTCTGGCGGGCATCCGCGCGAGCCTCGACGGGCAGAAGCTCACCGCGATTCACGCCGACGCCTACGTGCTCTCCAAGCTCGGGTTCCGTTTCGGGCAGCTCGCGCGGGCCTCGAAGCTCAACGTGTCGGACGACGACCTCAAGCAGATCTTCCTGGCATCACGCCCGTTCTCGAAGTTCGCCGACGACCTCCACGACCTGGCCGACGCAGGGGATCTTGAGGGCGCGCGCAAGGGGTTCGCGAACTTGCTCGAACAGTTCGCCAAGATCGAGGCCAAGGTGCCCGTGACCTACCTCTGCCCGATGCGCTGCGAAGAGAACAAGACCTACGCCGCCCCCGGCACCTGCCCGGTCTGCCAGATGAACCTCAAGAAGATGACGAGCGACCGCTACGACGTAGAAGTCTGGCCGATCGCCACGTCGCTGGTCGCTGGGAAAGAATCTGAACTTCGCTTCGAGATCAAGGACCCGCTGGGCGGTCCGGTGAAGGAGTTCGAGGTCGTTCACGAGAAAAAGCTGCATCTGTTGATGGTTTCCAAGGACCTGTCGTGGTTCGCGCACGAGCACCCCGCGCTGCAGTCCGAGGGCACGTTCACGCTGAACTGGGCGTTCCCCAGGCCCGGCGAGTACACGCTGTTCAGTGATTTCACGCCGCCGGAAGTGGGGATGCAGGTCGTGCCGTTCACGCTGACGATCCCGGGCACGCCGCCGACGCCGATCGATCTGCGGGCCGACGCCGACCAGCCCAAGGTCGTCGACGGCTATTCGATCACGCTCGATACCGGCGGTTCTGTAACCATCGGCGGTTCAACAACGCTGACCTACACGATCCGCCAGCTCGCCAACCCCAAAGACCTGCGGAGCACGAAGACGCCGGTGACGGACCTTGAGCCTTACCTCGGCGCGATGGGGCACTTGATCATCGTGAGCCAGGACCGCGCGCAGTTCGTTCACAGCCACCCGCACGAGATGAAGAGCGAACCTGACGCCGCATCGGGTGTTCACTCTGTCGCAGATCGAGGCCCGCGCATCGAGTTCGCGGCCCGCTTCGTCGCCCCGGGCCGCTACAAGGCCTGGGCCCAGTTCCAGCACAAGGGCAAGGTGCTGACGGTGCCGTTCGTGTTCGATGTGACGGTGCCCAAGCGGTAAAACCTTTCCGAGCCACCTATAGTTTCGCGTCCGGCGCGCCACCCCCGCGCCGGTAGCAACTTGGACAGCCAGGGGGGTTGGCTGACCACCCAATCGGAGCCGGTTCTTACGCCGGGAATCAGTCATGGCCAACGGAAAATGGACGAAGAAAGAACTCCTCTCCCGCCCCGTCAAGCACATCGACATCACGGGCTTTGACGCCCGTTCGATCGTCGATAGCTACCGCGAGATGGCGTACTCCAGCCGCACGCTGGCGCAGGCGGCGGACATCTACTCGATGATGCTCAAGGACAAAGAGTGCGCGGTCATCCTCACGCTCGCCGGCTCGCTGATTTCGGCCGGGCTCAAGAAGGCGATCGTTACGCTCCTCGAAAACAACATGATCGACGCGATCGTCTCCACCGGCGCGAACATCGTCGATCAGGACTTCTTCGAAGGCCTGGGCTTCAAGCACTACATCGCCCCCGGCAGCCCCGAGGCCCCGCCGGTCGATGACATGACGCTGCGGAACCTCATGATCGACCGCATCTACGACACGTACATCAACGAGGACGATCTCCGCGATTGCGACGCCACCACGCACAAGATCTTCAACACCTTCGAGCCCGGCGCGTACAGCTCGCGCGAGTTTGTCGAGGCGATGGGCGCGTATCTTGCTAAGAACCACGCCAAGAACGAGAGCCTTGTGAAGACCGCGTACCTCAAACGCGTGCCGATCTTCGTGCCCGCCTTCAGCGACTGCTCGGCCGGGTTCGGCATCGTGCTCCAGCAGACCGAGGCCATCGAGCAGGGTCGGGGTCAGGTCGCGTTCGACAGCGGCAAGGACTTCCGCGAGCTGACCGACATCAAGCTCGCGTGCAAGGACACTGGCCTGCTGATGCTCGGCGGCGGCGTACCCAAGAACTTCGCGCAGGACATCGTGGTCGCGGCCGAACTGCTCAACGAGCGCAAGGGCGGTAAGGCCCGCGGCGACATCGGTATGCACAAGTACGCGATCCAGATGACCGTGGCCGACAGCCGCGACGGCGCGCTCTCAGGCTCCACCCTCCGCGAGGCCTGCTCGTGGGGCAAGGTGGATGTGGTCCACGAGCAGATGGTCTTCGGCGAGCTGACCGCGCTGTTCCCGATACTGGCCAGCGACGCGTATCACCGGGGCGACTGGAAGAAGCGCAAGGGCTTCAAGTTCTCGGAGTTGTTCGAGAAGTCGCCGGCGGTGGGAGCGGGGCGGAAGAAGGTCGGGGCGCGGTAGGTTCGCTTCGTCCGAGCCATAACGCCTCGTGGCATGGGCGTCCCGCCCGTGGCGACGAGTTCTACCTCTTCACAAAGTTTGAGATTCCAAAGAACCCCCGGCCCGTGCCGGGGGTTTTCTTCTGAGCCCGTTTCTGCACGGTCACGAAGTTCCCCGCGCCGCACCATCGTCCGCTTCTGCAATCGCCGTTGAACATATCATGAGGGCGTGCGACGAGTGGTGTTGTTCAAGCTCCTGCGAACGGGATCGCTCGCCCTGGCGCTCGGCGCGCTGACGACGGTGCTCGTGGCGGTGGCCTGCTCGCGCCAGAGTCTGTCGGACTTTGCGATCTTTTCTCCAATCACAACCTGGCCGCCGCCGACGAAACCCCAGCAGTCTCGCGCAATTGCAAAGTGCGACCCTGAGAAGTACCACCCGGCATTTCTGTTCAACGTCACCTTCATGAAGAAGGGCGGCGTAAGCCATTGGCGGGCGTGGGCCGAGTCAGACCCGAGCGACCTCGCGAGGCTTACCGCCAGCGCAGTCTGCGAGCTCCGAGACTGGACTTCCGACGGACGCTATCTCAGCCCGATGGGCTACTCCGGCGAAAGCTTCGAGGGGCTTCCCGGCGCGAGCATCGACGTCTACGGATTTGGGTGGCCGTTGCCCGCGATGTATTCCATGTACACGACGGGTGGCAATCAAAGCCCGCCCTATGCGCCTCGGGAACCGGGCTGGGACTATGTCATCGATGCCCGACTCAAGACGCCCGGCCTAAACGTGCGTCAAGATCCGCTTCCAGGAGTCCCCACCGGCGTGCTGTGGGGCCGATTTGCAGCGGATTCAGGATTCTTCGGAACGCTCTGGTGGGTAGCTCTCATTGTGCCGCCAAAGTTTCGTGCGCACATTCGGCGACGGCGTGGCTTCTGCCCGCACTGCGCCTACGACCTCCGCGGCCTGGGTCCGGGTGAAAAGTGCCCTGAATGCGGCCGTTCGCCACGCCACTGAGTCGCGGTCCCATACTGCGTTCACATTGGTTCCTAGGGCTGGTCAACGCCGAGCCGAACAAGCTCCCGGATCAACACCGGCACATGCTTCGTTGCCACCGCCCAGATCAGGTCGTCATCGACCGCGTCGTACTCGTGCGCGAGGCGGTGCCGCTGCACGATGATCTTGTGCCAAGGGATCTCGGCATGGGCGTCGCGATACTCCTGCGAGACGCGTCGTGCCGCTTCGCCGATGATCTCGACGGATCTCTCGACGCCGCGTCGAAGAAGAATGTTGCTCTCGTAGTCGTCAAACGTCCGACCTTGAACGAACGACGCCACTTCTCGGGCCGCTGTGAGCATCTCCCAAAGCCGCGCGGGGTCACGGGCCGGTTCGGGCTTACGCGGCATACAGAACCCGCCGCGATTGCAGGATCTCTTGCTTCACGAACGGGTTCCGCAGGTATCGTTTCCGCACGACATCTACCGGGCGGCCGAAGAGTGCGGCCAAGTCATTCTCAAGCCGCTGATAATCGTCCTCGTCCAGCACTACCC
>JBGAOD010000050.1:0-25883 GCA_044221955.1 Phycisphaerales bacterium
CCCTGGTTGGAAAGTACTTGTCCGAGCCAGCGGGCGGCCTCCTGGTGCGCGGCGTCCTCGGGTTTCATCAGCGTGACGACGACGTGGTAGGGCGCGATGGCGGCGGGCCAGATGATGCCGTCGGCGTCGTGGCTCATCTCCACGCACGCGGCCATGGTGCGGCTGACACCGATGCCGTAGCAGCCCATGATGACGGGGTTGCGCTTCTGGTCTTTGTCGAGGACGTTGAAGCCCATGGCGGCGGAGTATTTCGTGCCGAGCTTGAAGATGTGCCCGACTTCGATGCCGCGGGCGGTTTCGAGCTTCGAGCCGGGGGCGCGGGGGGAAGGGTCGCCGGCGAGGGCATTGCGAACGTCCCCCACTTTCACCTTCGAGGGATCGTCGAGGGCCGCGCCGACTTCGCGACGCCAGTTGAAGTGTTTGACGTGATAGACGTGCTTGTCGGCGCCGCAGGCCCAGAAACCGCCGAGGCTGGCGTCGGGGTCGACGATGAGGAGCGTGCGCGGGATGGAGTTGATGACGCGCGGGCTGACGTAGCCGATCTGGAATCCGGCCTCTCTGGCTCTTTGCTCGATCGCAAGAGCCACGGGAAAACCGGCCGCGGCTTTGACTTTTCCTTCGTTGACATCGTGATCGCCACGGACGACAGCGACAACCCACTTGACTGGGTGCGTCATTACAAAGCCAGCAACCTGTTGCATCGTGGGTGACTGCATCGCACCGTAAGCCGATGGCCCAGCGTCTTTGACCATGTTCGCATAGCTGCTTTCGATAGCAATGTCACGGTCAACAAACTCTTTGTTTTCAAAGACAATCGACTTGAGCATGCGATCCGGCTTCACGCCCATCTTCTTGCCGACCTCGTGAATACCCGGGAGATTCGGCGTATGAACCTCCGTCAACTCACCGGTCGCGGGCTCGTTGAACGTGCCGCGAGGGCGTTCGCCGATCTCGCATTTTTCGACGTTGGCGGCGTAGCCGGAGGCGGGGCATTTGAGGATGGTGTCCTCGCCGCTGGCGCAGTTGACCATGAACTCGTGGGAGGCGGATCCTCCGATGGGGCCGCTCTCGGCTTCGACGGCTGTGAAATCGAGCCCGCAGCGGGTGAAGATGTTGGTGTACGCGCGGTACATGGCGTCGTAGGCGTCGTTGAGCCCCCCCACTCCTTCCATATGTGTGTGGAAGGAGTAGGCGTCTTTCATGATGAACTCGCGGCAGCGGAGGAGGCCAGCGCGGGGCCGGGCTTCGTCGCGGAATTTCGTTTGAATCTGGTAGAGATTCAGCGGCAGGGCTTTGTAGCTGGTGACGCAGCCGCGCATGAGGTCGGTGATGACTTCCTCGTGGGTGGGCGCGAGTGCGTTCTGGCGGCCTTTGCGGTCGGTGACGCGGAAGAGGTTGTCGCCGTAGTCGACGTCACGCTTGGTGCCCTCGAAGAGTTCGAAGGGTTCGAGGGCGGGCATGAGCATCTCGCTGGCACCGGCCGCGTCCATTTCCTGGCGGACGATCTCGGAGACCTTGCGGAGCGTTCGCCAGGCGAGGGGGAGGTAGTCGTAGATGCCGGCGCCGACGGGGCGAATGAAGCCGGCGCGGTGGAGGAGGACGTGGCTGGGCGTTTCGGCGTCGGCCGGGGCCTCGCGGGTGGTGGGGATGAGCGTTTGCGACCAGCGGTGGACCACGCCGAGGCGGGAGTTGGAAATGACGGCTTTGGGAGTAGACATGGGGCGAACTTTAGGCGTCGGGGCAAGGCGGCCGAGCGTTGCGGGATGATGACGACCCCGGTTACGTCATCGCGGCGTGGAGCCGGGTCTTACTCCAAGAAAAAAAGCGACGGCCGTCGCCGTCGCTTGCGTTCTCGTTTTCTCACCGTTCAGAATCTGACGGGTTGAGGTCTTCTGCTTACTTCTTGTCCTTGTCCTGGCCGCCTTCGCGTTTGCCCGGTCCGCCTTCGGGCTTGCCCTTGGGCTTGTTCTCGTCCTCGGGCGGCGCGAACTTCTTGTGGGATTCGTCCTTGATTTCGCCGAGCTTGGTCATGGTCTTCTTGGCGTCCTCGGTCTTGTCGTTGAGGATCTGTTCTTCGAGGTCCAGGAGAGTGCGGGCGAGGGTGATCTGGGCCATCTGGTAGGCCTTGATCGCGTCGGGGCCGGAGCCGGCGGGCGAGTTTTCTGGCTTCATTCCCTTGGCGGCGATGGCGGCCCGCTCGGCGGAGGCGACGAGGTTGAGGTTTTCGCTCTTCTTGTCGGACTCGCCGAGTTGCTTGCCGAGGCGGCGGAGGCTGCCGTTGAGGATTTTCATAGCGCCTTCGAGGGATCGGATTTCACCGCCGGCTCCACCGGGGCCGCCCGGTCCGCCCGGACCACGGCCTTCGGGGCGCTGGCGCTCGGGCTGTTTGGCAGGGGTTGCTTCGGGCTGTTGCGCGAAGGCGAACCCCGAGGCCGCGGTGCCCATGACGGCGCAGAGGGCGAGCACGGAGAGTTGAGCACGACGCGAAGCACGGCGGATCATCATCGTCTTGTTCCTTGGATGGTCTGGCGGGGCTGGGTTTGCCGCCTCAAACGCTCGGGGTCACGAGACCCTTTGGCGGGAAAGCATACGCAGAATGGGATCGCTCGCGGCCACCCCCTGACCGCGCCCGAACGCTCGGCCAAACTACCATGCTGCTTGGAATCGAGAGAGCGACATTGCAGGAGCGAGCCGATGCCCGAAGCGAACAACGCTGATACGAACAATTCCGGGTCCGAAGACTCTGGTTCGCTGCTCCGCGCCCTCGCGCACAGGTTCCACACGGCGGACGCTGCCGTCGCCGAGATCGCGGGTTTGGAGGCCAAGCTCTCTCTCCCGGCCGGGATCGTCCACGTCATTTCCGACGTTCACGGCGAGGACGCGAAGTTGAGGCACGTGATCAACAACGCCTCGGGTGCTCTTCGGCAGCTGGTTGATGCGACGCTGCAAGGGCGTCTGAGTGGCGAGGAGCAGGCCCGGTTTCTTTCCGTGCTTTATTACCCGCGTGAGGCGGTGCGTGCGTTCGCGAGCCAGATCATTGCGTCCGGGCAGCGGGGCGAGTGGGTGTACCGCACGATGACTCTGCAGTTCGAGATCGTGCGTGCGCTGCGGAAGAACTACCGGCGCGACCACTTTGAGTCCTTGCTCGACCCCCACTACCGCGAACTTTTCATCGAACTCGGGAGCGGGCAGCGGCCCGAGTACATCCGCGAGATGCTGCGTGCGCTGTCGCGGCACGATCGCGATTGGGGCGCGGTGCGGGCCGGGGCGAGGCTGATCCGCAACCTCACGTGCGCGGAGCTGCTGGTCGCGGGCGACCTGGGCGACCGCGGGCCGCGGATTGATCGGGTGATCGACACGCTGATGAGCCAGCCGTGCGTGAACATTTTGTGGGGCAACCACGACATGCTGTGGCTCGGCTCGCACCTGGGGCACGAGCCGTGCTTGCTGACGATGATGCGGTTCAGCGCAAGGTACCGCCGCGCGGCGCAGTTGGAGGAAGGCTACGGCATCCTGACTACCCCGCTGGAAAAGCTTGTCCGCGACGAATATGGCGACGACCCGGCGGAGAGGTTCATGCCCAAGGGCGAGGGGCTGCGCGAGCCGCTGATGGTGGCGCGGATGCAGAAGGCGCTGGCGGTGATGCAGTTCAAGTCCGAGGGTCAGATGATCGCGCGGCACCCGGAGTGGGGGCTGGACCACCGGCGGCTGCTGCACTGCATCCAGTTTCAGGGCTCGGGACGCGACGCTCGTGCGCGGGCGGTCGAGATCCACGGCAAGTCCTACGCCATGCTCGACGATCGGCTGCCCACGATCGACCCCGACGATCCGTACTCGTATTCCCCGAGCGAGCAGGCGTGCATGGACATGCTCAAGCGGTCGTTCACCCAATCTCACAAGCTCCGCGAGCACATGGAGTGGATCGTGCGGCACGGCGGGATGTGGACCACGCGCGACGAGGTGCTGGTGTTCCACGGGTGCGTCCCGGTCGGGGCGGACGGCACGCCGCAGTCGCTCCGCGTGGACGGGCGAGAGGTCGCGGGGCGCGAACTTATGGACGCGCTCGGTTCGATTGTTCGGCGTGCGATGCGCAAGCGGTGGTTCGGGCTGGACGCGGACGCGGACTGGCTGTGGTACCTGTGGGGTGGTCCAAGGTCGCCGCTGTTCGGGAAGGACAAGCTGGCGACGTTTGAGACGTACTTTGTGGCCGAGAAGGAGACGCACAAGGAAATCAAGAATCCCTATTTCGACCTGATCCACGATGCGGAGTTCGTCAAGAAAATCGGCAGGCTCTTTGGCTGCGGCGAGAACGTTCTGGTCGTCAACGGGCACGTGCCCGTCAAGATTGAGAAAGGCGAGCAGCCGGTCAAACGGGGCGGGAACGCCATCACCATCGACGGCGCGTTCAGCGAGGCCTACGGGGACAGAGGGTACACGCTGGTGCTGCGCCCCGAGGGCATCGAGCTGGCCGAGCACTCGCCGTTCAAGGGGGTCGAGGCGGCGATCGAGCGTGGGGCGGACATCGTTCCGAAGGTCCACTCGATCCGTCGTCACGCGCGGCCGAGGCTGACGGCGGACACGGACCAGGGGCGTCAGATCCGGGGCGAGATCCAGGACCTCGAGAAGCTGGTGCTTGCGTATCGAGAGGGCGGCGCGGTCGAGACTCGCTAACGCGAGCCCAGGGCGGCCGCGAAGTCCACCGGGGTCCACTTGGCCTGGCTGTGTGCGCTTTCGACAGTCTTCTCGATGAAGTACACGCCGCGTGCGCCGTCAACGACCGTCGGGAAGTCGAACGTGGCGGGGTTGCCGTTTGCGACCGCGTTGGGTTCGGCGGCCTTGGCGCGGATCGCGCGTCCGGCTTCGTTGTAGACGTTCGCGAAGGCTTCGAGGAACGCCTCGGGATGCCCGGCGGGGATTCGTGTGCTCGCTTTGGCGGCGTCGCACAGGTACCCGTTTCCGCGGCGGAGCACTCGCTCGGGCTGGGCCTCGGAGCGGTGAATGAGCATGTTCGGATCTTCCTGCCTCCATTCGAGCGAGCCGGTCGTGCCGAAGACGCGTAGGCGGAGGTCGTTCTCGTGCCCGATCTCGATCTGGCTGGCGATGAGCACGCCCTTGGCCTGGGTGCCGCCCTTGGGCTTGAAGCGGAGAAGAAGGTTGGCGTCGTCGTCGAGTTTTCGGCCTTCAACGAAGGTGGTGAGGTCGGCGCAGATGGCGTCGAGGTCGAGCCCGGTGGTGTAGGAGACGAGCTGCTCGGCGTGGCTTCCGATGTCGCCGATCGCGCCGCCGAGTCCTGATCGGGCCGGGTCGGTCCTCCAGTCGGCCTGTTTCTGCCCGGATTTTTCCAGAGCGCCCGCGAGCCAACCCTGGTTGTACTCGACGATGACCTTGCGTACTCCGCCGATCTGGCCGGTAGCGATCATGTGCCGCGCCTGCTTGACCATCGGGTAGCCCGAGTAGTTGTACGTGACGGCAAAGACCACGCCGGTTCGCTTCACGACGGCCATCAACTCGCGGGCTTGCTCGCTGGAGAGCACCATCGGCTTGTCGCAGACGACGTGGATGCCCGCGGCGGCGAAGGCTTTGGCGACGGGGAAGTGGGCGTGGTTGGGCGTAACGATGCTCACGAAGTCGATCCGCTCGTCCGCGGGAAGCTTGAGCTCGCCCTCGAGCATTTCGATCCAGGTTCCGTAGTTCCGACGATCGTCAAGCCCGAGTTGTTTACCCGATTCGATGGCGCGTTCGGGGGTGGACGAGAGGGCGCCGGCCGTGAAGCGCACGCCGTGATCGAGGCTTGCCGCCGTGCGGTGCACCGCGCCGATGAACGCGCCCTGACCGCCCCCGACCATCCCCATCCGCAAGATTCGTTGTGCCATCGACCCGCCCTCCCCCGGTATGAGACCCGTCGTCGCCACGGCGTCCCCGCCGCTTGACACTTGCCCGCGGCACCAACCGCGGCACCCCCAAGATCCGCGATAAGTCCCGCGCGCACGCTCGTTGCGCAGAAAAAAACCGGCGAGCCCCGATGGGCTCGCCGGTCTGAAACTTCTCGTGAGATCGACCGAACTCGACCTCGATTTTCGAGCACAGGTCGTCTGCGATTAGTTCGCGATGTAGTTGACCTGCTCGTCGTTGCGCACGGGCTTGGTCTGGTCGGAGGTGGTCGTGGTCTGGACCACGAGCTCGCCTTCCTTGGAACCCTTGACGGTCATCGTAAACGTGCGGATCTCTCCGACCTTGAGCGTGCCGATCTTGAAGGTGACCTTGCTGCCAGCCGCGGTCGCGCCACCGGCCGCGGTGGTGGAGACGTAATCGAGCCCAGGCTCAAAGTCCGCGACCATCATCACGTTGGTCAGGTCGACCTGGCCCTGGTTCTTGACCGAGTAGGTGAAGACGTGGGCGGCGCCCATGTTCACCACGCCGGTGTCGTCGCTGATGTTCGTGCCGATATCGGGCACGCCCTTGACGCCGGTCGAGCAGGTATCCGTGACCGCGGCCGCGCAACCGCAGGTGGCGGTGGCGGTGGTCTGGAGGGTGCCGGCCGTCTTGGACTTGACGACGAAGGAGAGGGTGCGGGCGTCCTTGGCGTTGAGGGTGCCGACGTTCCAGGTCACCTTGCCGCCGGCGTTGGTGCCGCCGTTGTCAGCGCTGACGAAGTCGGTTCCAGCGGGGACGGTGGCGGAGACCTGCGTGTTGGTGCAGTTGGCGTCGCCGGTGCTGGAGATGGTGAACTTGAAGGTGGCGTTGCGGTTGATGAGGAGGTTGGGCGGGCACTCGGCCTTGATGGCGAGGGCCTGCGTGCGGACGACGGTGCTCACGGGGGCCGACTCGGCCGTCAGCCCGCCGTCGGCGTTGGCCGACGCGGTGTTGCTGTAGGTGCCGGCCTTGGCGGCCTTGACGCTGAACGTGAACTCCTTGGACTCGCCCGAGGCGAGGGTGACGGGAGCGGTCTCAAAGCTGGTCTTGCCGTCGGTGGTGGTCAGCCCGGCGGGGAGGTTGTCACGCACGCGGACGTTCGTGGACTGGCCCGAGCCGGGGTTCTTGACGATGATCTTGTAGGGGAACGCGTCGCAGATCAGCACTTCGGCGGGGCCGGACTTGATGATGGCGAGCGCGGGCTCGACGACCGTGGTCGCCGCGCAGAGCGAGTTGTTGTACGAGACCATCACGCACGCGCCCGACATGCCGACCTTGGCAGCGGTGCCGGTGAGCTTGATGATCTGGGTTTTGCAGGGGCCCAGGTCGCCGACCATCCAGTTCACGCCGTCCGCGCCGGCGGTGCCGGCGGGGGTGGAGCTGGTGAGGTTGTAGTTCGAGAAGCCCTTGCCGGTGACGAGCACGTTCTGGAGCGTGCCGTTGGTGAGGTTTGTCACATGGATTTCGGAGCTGTACGGGGCGCCCGCACGGACTTCCTTGGGCATGACCTCGTGAACGAGGACCGCGCTGGTCGCCTCGTCGCCGGTCGGGAAGGCCATCTTGGTCGAGATCATCCCGGCGGCCAGGGCGGGGGTGTACCCGCGGCAGGGGCCGGAGGTGGTGGGCTCAGGCTTGGCGGCGGCGACCGGCTTGGTCTCCGCGGCCTTGGCGGGGGCCGGCTTGGGCTCGGCCTTGTGCTGCTGGGCGGTCTGCTGACATCCCGCGGCCATCATGCCGGCAACGGCGAGCAGGGCGGGAACGTGGCGGGTGGACCAGAATCGAGTCACGAGAGAACCTCCTCAAGGGGGTGAAAATGTGTCCCGACGGACACGAATGGAATCGCCAATCTGCGATGATCTTGGCGGGAACGATCTTTGTCGCTCAATTTCTGAACACAAGTGTGCGGCGTGATCCGATGAACAGTTGGGATAGGTTTCGAAGCATCCAGCGTATCCCTACAAACTAAACCAGCGCGATCCGCGCTGAGTTGAAGCCTCGCCAAGTTCGAGGTGGGTGCCGGTCAATCGCCGCCCGTCCTCGAATCATTCGTTCATGCGTGCATTGTCGCGATCATTTCTGACAGTTGTTCACGAACCGCGATCCACGCACCCGCAACGGGCGGCACCCAGGCCTCGCAATGAAGCGATAGAAAGTTTCTTGCCCCCAATCAACGAAGCGGGGTGGACGATAGCGCGGGCATTTGCGGCGTCAAGGTTTGCAGCCGCTCCCCCTCAACAGGGGATAGATTCTACCGAACAAATCGCCAATGGAATACCCCTGTTTCAAGTCCGGGCCTGTTGTCTGCTTTGAGAGGGTTCCAGTCGGGGTAGGCCGCATGAACCCGTGCGATTTCGCGTGCTGTCCCTTGACTTTCCATCGCTGCCCGCGAAGAGTCCGCCCGTCATCAAGAGTCCCGAACCGCCTCCAGGGTTCGGGCGGCAACCGAGCGACGCGTTACGCGAACCGCCACGGTGCCGAGGCCAGCCCCGCAAGGGGAACGATGAGGCCGGGTCAAGAGCCCAGGCAGAACGCCGTTACCGGCGAGATGCTTGGTCAATCTTAACACCCAGCACACATTGCACGGATGTTCCGTGCGACCATCGCGTCGGCTGCCCAGTTCTTGATGCCGCAGGGAGACCTCGGCATGCCCCCGGGCCATCGATCCGACCTCAGCGCGAACCATCCCACTGAAAACAACCCCGACCGCTGTCGCGACCTCACGCACTCCATCGCCACCCGCGCCATCCACGCCGGCACGCGCCCCGACCCCACCACCGGCGCGATCCTCACCCCGATCTATCAATCTACAACGTACGTCCAGGAGGCCGTCGGACAGCACAAGGGCTTCACGTATTCCCGCGCCGACAACCCGACCGTCGCGGCCCTCGAAGCACGGCTCGGTGCTCTCGAAAATGCCCCCGCGTCGGTGTGCTTTGCCACAGGGCTCGCCGCCGAGACCGCGCTCTTCCTCGCGTTCCTCAAGGCCGGCGATCACGCCGTCCTCAGCGATGCCGTATACGGCGGCACGGTCCGCCTCTTCCAACAGATCCTCGACGGCCTCTCCATCAGCTCGTCGTTCGTGGACACGTCCTCGCCCGAGGCCGTCGCCCGCGCGATCACGCCCGCTACCAAGCTGGTCTTCATCGAATCACCCGGCAACCCGACGCTCAAGCTGACGGACATCGCGGCTGTAACGCGGATCACGCAGGCGGCCGGGTGCTTGCTGGCCGTGGACAACACGTTTCTCACGCCGATCCTGCAACAACCCCTCGACCTGGGCGCGGACTTCAGCCTGTATTCGACGACAAAGTACATCGAAGGACACAACGCCACCGTCGGCGGCGCGATCACCACACGCGACCAGACCAAGATCGACCGCCTCCGCTTCATCCGCAAATCGATCGGCTCCATCCAGGCCCCCTTCGAGGCCTGGCTCACGCTCCGCGGGCTCACAACGCTGCCGCTCCGCATCAAGCAGCACTCGATCAACGCGCTGAAAGTTGCGCGGCATCTCGAAAAGCACCCGTCGGTCGCACGCGTCGCATACCCGGGCCTCTCGTCATTTCCGCAGCACACCCTGGCGCGCCGTCAACACCTCGCGAGCGACAGCGTCGAGCACCACGGCGGGATCGTGTCCTTCGAGGTCCACGGCGGTATCGAGGCCGGGATCGCGGTGATGAACAACGTCAAGCTCTGTTCGCTCGCGGAAAACCTTGGCGCAGTCGAGACGCTCATCACGCACCCCGCTTCCATGACCCACGCCGACGTGCCGCTCGCGCAGCGCGAATCGATCGGCCTGAGCGACGGGCTGATCCGCCTTTCGGTGGGTCTTGAGGAGCCCAACGACATCATCGCCGACCTCGATCGCGCGCTCGCGATCGCCACGGCAACAACCACACACACCGCCAAGGCAGTGTCTCGCTCATCAGAAAGGAACGCAACGTGTCTCAACGCCCTGTGATCGTGCTGAAATTCGGTGGATCGGTCCTCACCCGCGAGCAGGATCTTGCCGACGCGACCCACGAGATCTACCGCTGGGTCCGCGAGGGTTGGCGAGTCATCGCGGTCGTCTCCGCGCTCGGGAAGACCACCGACCGTCTTCTCGCTCAAGGCCACCACTACGGCGTAAGTCCCGAGCCCGCGTCGCTGGCCGCGCTCGTGGCCACCGGCGAGCTTACGAGCGCTGCGTTGCTCGGGCTTGCGCTCGGCAAGGCCGGGATCCCCGCCGAAGTCCTCGACGCGGCCCGGCTCGCGCTCAAGACCCAAGGTCCGGTGCTCGATTCCGAACCCACCGACGTTGACGTTGCCGAGATTCGCCAAACGCTCGACCGTGTCCCGGCAATCGTCGTTCCGGGGTTCCTGGGCCGCGACTCTGCCGGCCGGACCACGCTGCTCGGCCGCGGAGGCTCAGATTTCACCGCGCTTTTCCTCGCGCAACGTCTCAACGCTCGCTGCCGGCTGGTCAAGGACGTCAAGGGCCTCTATGAGCGCGACCCCGCCAAGCCAGGCCCGCTCGCACGCCGGTTCCGCGCTCTCTCGTGGGATGACGCCCTCAAGCTCGACGGCCGGATCGTGCAGCACAAGGGCGTCCGCTTCGCCCGCGACCACGGGCTGGAGTTCGAGGTCGGCGCGATCAACGGCGCGGACGTGACGATCGTCGGCCCGCGCGAGATCGACACCGCCATCGCCAACGAGCCCATCCCGCCCCCGCTGCGCGTCGCGCTCCTTGGACTTGGAACAGTTGGTTTCGGCGTGTACCAGCACCTCAATCGCCGCTCCGATCTCTTCGAGATCACCAGCGTCGCCGTGAACAACCCGAAGCGTCACGCGGACAACGGCGTGCCGTTGTACCTGCTGACCACTGATTGCGCGCGTGCGGTTCGATCGGATTGCGACGTGATCGTTGAGACCATCGGCGCACCGATCGTGAGCCGAGCGCTTATTGAAGCGGCGTTGCGCTCGGGCAAGCACGTCGTCACCGCCAACAAGGCCGTCATTGCCGAGCACGGGCCGACGCTTCACGAGATCGCCCGCGAGCACGGCGTCGAGCTGCTTTACTCCGCGGCCGTCGGCGGAGCAGTACCGCTGATCGAAGCCGTGGCGAGGCTCTCGCGGGAGACTCGCATCGAATCGGTCGAGGGCGTGAT
This sequence comes from Phycisphaerales bacterium, assembly GCA_044221955.1. Taxonomy (GTDB): domain Bacteria; phylum Planctomycetota; class Phycisphaerae; order Phycisphaerales; family UBA1924; genus CAZCPB01. Next base: position 11,061 of record JBGAOD010000050.1, read on the forward strand.
CAACGGCACGACCAACGCGGTGCTCGACCGACTGGCCGCCGGGAGCACCTTCGAGAACGCGGTGCGCGACGCGCAGATTGCCGGGTTCGCCGAGGCCGATCCCACCAGAGACCTCGACGGCACCGACGCGGCCGACAAGCTCCGAATCTTGGTACGCCACGCGTTCGGCGTCGAATTGAACGCGAGCGATATTGCCCAATGCGGCATCACCGACGTGCGCCCTGAGGCCGTGGCCGACGCCGTACGGCGGGGCCGACGCGTCCGCTTGCTTGCCAAGGCCGCGCGCACGGCCGACGGCATTCGGGCGAGCGTCGCGCCGACCGAGCTCGATCTCACGCACCCGTGCGCCGCGACGTCGGGCGAATCAAACTCGCTCGTCATCATCACGGAGGACGGCCAAGAGATCGTAACCGGCAAGGGCGCGGGCCGGTGGCCCACCGCCGAGGCCGTCGTCGCCGACCTGCTCTCGCTCGCGCGACTCCCCCACCATCTCAGCACCCCGAGACGTGCTCCCGAGGGCGCATTCACGACTTCAACGCACACCTCGCGCACCGCCGTGGAGGTCGCATGAGGCCGCACACTTCGATCGTTCATTTCGACCCGTGCCCGGACGACCCCTTCCGCGCCATCGCCACGCCGATCTACCAGACCGCGACGTTCGACCAGGAATCCGCGATGGAGTTCGGCCGCTACGACTACTCGCGCAGCGGCAACCCAACCCGACAGGTCCTCGAAGATCACCTCGCGCGGCTCGACGGGGGTGTGCGCGCGCTCACTTACTCCAGCGGCCTCGCGGCCCTGGCGGCCGTCGTGCGACTCCTGAAGCCCGGTGATGAGGTCCTCGCCAACGACGATCTGTACGGCGGCACGTACCGCCTCCTTTCCAAGGTCTTCGAGCCCCGTGGCATCGTCACTCGATACGCGGATCTCACCGACCTTCGCGCCGCAGCCGCCGCGATCACGCCGCGCACAAGGCTCATCCATACCGAAGCCCTGACCAACCCGCTCCTGCGCGTGTGCGATGTTCGTGCGCTCGCCGAGATCGCGCACGGCGCGGGCGCGAAGCTCTCGATCGACAGCACTTCGCTGAGCCCGTACCTCCATCGCCCGCTCGAACTCGGGGCCGATTTCTCGGTGCACTCCGCGACCAAGCACCTCGGCGGGCACAGCGACGTGACCGCCGGCGCGGTGGTGGTGCGCGATCCGGCGCTCGCGGCCGAACTGGCGTTCCTTCACAACGCCGAGGGCTCGGCGCTGGGTCCCTTCGATTCGTTCCTCCTGCTCCGCGGGATCAAAACGCTGGGCATCCGAGTGGACCGCCAGCAGGCGAACGCGACGAAGATCGCGCACTGGCTCGCGGCCCACCCCGAGATCTGCGACGTGCTGTTTCCTGGGCTTCCGGACCATCCTGATGCCTCGGTTCACGATCGGCAATCCAGCGGCCCGGGCACCATCGTCTGCTTCCGCACCGGTTCCAACGAGGCCTCACGCCACATCGCGGAATCGCTGAAACTCTTCAACATTGCGGTCAGCTTCGGCGGCGTGAACTCCTCTGTCAGCCTGCCGTGCCGCATGTCGCACGCGAGCATCCCCGCGGCCGTGCGACAGGCCCGCGCGTTCCCTGAAGATCTCGTCCGACTCTCCGTTGGCATCGAAGACGCTCAAGACCTGATTGAAGACCTCGATCAAGCGATCGAGTCCTCGATCCCGCGCGTAAGGACGGTGCCGGTGCGGTCCGTGAAGGAAACCTTGGCATGACTGACATACTTGGAACGATCGCGATCGTCGGCGCAACCGGCGCGGTCGGACGTGAGGCAATTTCGATCCTTGAAGCCCTCGGCCACCCTGCGGATCGGCTCGTGGCGCTGGCGTCGCCGCGCTCCGCGGGGACCGGTATTCCGTACGCGGGCGGGCTGCTTGAGGTACGCCGCACCGACGCCGCGGCGTTCCGGGGCGCGGACTTTGCGATCTTCTGCGCGACCGCCGATGTCTCGCGGCAGTGGGCTGGCGCGGCACAGGCCTCCGGGGCGGTGGTCATCGACAACTCCTCAGCCTTCCGCATGAGGGACGATGTCCCCCTTGTGATCCCCGAGGTGAACGCGGCGGCGATCGAGGACGGTTGCACGCTCATCGCCAACCCGAACTGCTCGACCATCATCATGCTGGTAGCGCTCCATCCGCTGCGTGAACGGTTCGGCGTGAGCAGGATTGTCGTCTCGACCTACCAGGCCGTGTCGGGTGCCGGGGCGGCGGCTCTGGCCGAACTCCGCGGGCAGGCCGCGGACGTACTGGCCGATCGCGCCGTCACGCCGCGGGTCTTTCACGAGCCGTGCGCGTTCAATGTCTTCAGCCATAACTCGCGTGTAGAGGGTGACACCGGCGTCAACGGCGAAGAGCGGAAGATGATCGAGGAGTCGCGCAAGATCTGGGGGGATCCCGGCCTTGCCGTGGTGCCCACATGCGTTCGCGTCCCTGTATTTCGAGCGCACACCGAATCCATCACCGTGACGCTCGACCGGCCCGCGACCGAGGAGGAGGTCCGCCAGGCACTCTCGGACGCTCCAGGAGTTCGGGTCATCGACGATCGCGCAAACAATTCGTTTCCCACAACCCGGCACGCCAGCCACGGGAGCGACGTCCTGGTGGGGCGAATCCGTGCGGACCCATCGCAGACTCCCCCGGGCCCGCGTGAGACCCCGGAAACCTCACATGGACGTTACCGAACCTGGTGCCTTCTCGTCGCCAGCGACCAGTTGCGGAAAGGGGCCGCGCTCAACGCCGTCCAGATCGCTGAGTTTGTGGGAAATCGCAGGAAGATTTCTGTTCCGGGGCGTTGATGGATCTGAAAATCTGGTATTCTGTGGGATATGGCTCCCCACGCTGAAGTCACCGGACGTGCCCGGTTCTTTCACACCGCCGCCGCAGCGTCGCGCCGGGTACGGCGAGGAGGTTTCGCGTCGTCGGCCTGGCTTGCGATCGGCGCGGTGATCGGTTCGGCGCTGCTCGGTTTGTTCTCAGGTGTCAAAGCGCCGGACGGTGCCGTTGCTGATCTGGGTTCTTCCGTCGAGCCGATTCGCTTCGGGAGGGATATCCGCCCGATCCTCTCGGACCGCTGCTTCAAATGTCACGGCCCGGACGCCGCGTCACGCCAGGCCGACCTCCGCCTCGACGAGCCGGCATCGGCCACTGGGGAGCGCAAGGGCGGGATTCACGCCATCACCCCGGGAAAGATCGACGAGAGCGAACTCTGGAAGCGGATCAACTCGGCGGACCCCGACGAGGTGATGCCGCCGCCCAAGGCCGGCAAGAAACCGTTGAGCGACCAGGAGAAGCGGCTGCTCAAGAGATGGATCAGCGACGGTGCCGCCTACGAGCCGCACTGGGCGTTTGTGGCTCCGAAGCGGCCTGGATTGCCCACGGTGAAGGACGCGAGTTGGGCTCGGAACGATGTTGATCGGTTCATTCTCAGCAAGCTCGAACGCCAGAACATCAAGCCCGCGCCCGAGGCCGACCGCCCGACCTTGGCCCGGCGTGCGTTCCTTGACCTCACGGGGCTCCCGCCCACGCCCGAAGAAATTGCGGCGTTCGCGAGCGATGAGCGCCCCGACGCCTATGAGCGTCTCGTTGATCGTTTGATGGGGGAGGAGCCGTACCGGACGCGGACCGCCGAGCGGCTGGCGGTGCCCTGGCTTGATTCAGCACGCTTCGCCGACACCTGCGGCATCCATATGGACGCAGGGCGCCAGATCTGGCTCTGGCGTGACTGGGTGCTGAACGCCTACCGCGACAACATGCCGTTTGATCGGTTCCTCACCGAGCAGCTTGCGGGCGACCTTCTCCCGAGCGCGACCGACGACCAGAAAATCGCGAGCGGTTTCAACCGCAACCATGTCACCACCGACGAGGGGGGCGCGATCGCTGAGGAGTACCTGGTCGAGTACGCCGTGGAGAGAACGGCGACCACGGGTTCGGTTTTCCTCGGATTGACCGTGGGGTGCGCTCGCTGCCACGATCACAAGTTCGACCCCGTCTCGCAGACGGAGTTCTACGGCCTGCTGTCGTTCTTCAATTCGATCGAGGAGCCGGGGCTGTACTCACAGTTGCCCGACCCGCAACGGGCGTTCGAGCCGTTCCTGGTTGTTCCTACCGCGGCGCAGAAGGAAGAACGGGCCGCGATCAGCGCTGCGCTCAAAGAAGTTTCCTCGAAACTGACCGAAGATTTTCCCGAGGAGAACGCGCAGCGCAGAGAGTATTTCGAGGGGCTGCGCCCGCGCGCGGGTGTCCAATGGCGTCCCACCGCCGTCGTGAGCGCCGGTTCAACTGCTGGCTCGACGTTGACCGCCGTGACGCTCGGTCCTGGCATCGGGGGCGAACCCCGATCGCGATGACTTTGATATCACCCTCCGCGCCGACGGCACGGACCTGCGCGTGATCGCGGTCGAAGCCATCGGCGATCCGAGCTTCTTCGAGGGACGGGTGGGTCGCGCTCCCAACGGTAACGCGGTGCTCTCCCACATCGAGGCCGAGGCCGTGTCCGTCGCCGATCGCTCGCAGCGAACGCCTGTCCACCTCACATGGGCGTGGGCGGACGTTGAGCAGAAGGACGGCAACTTCGGCGTGGCAAACACCATTCGGACGCGGCCAGCGTCCAACGCTTCTCCATCGGACGCCGGCTGGGCGGTCGCGGCGCACCAGGTTCCCGGCGATCGCCTCGCTCTCTTCCGCGCGGATCAAGACTTCGGGTACGAGGGCGGGACCGAGGTTCACGTTCGACTCTCGTTCCAATCTATTTACGCCCGTCACTCGTTCGGGCACGTTCGCGTCACGCTCGGGAGCATGAATGACCGAGGCCTAGACCTTCTGCCGCCGACGATCGGCAACTGGTACCAGGTCGGACCCTTCATGCCCGCCTCGAAGGACGACGCCTACTCACGCTCGTTCGGACCGGAAGAGGACCCCGCGATCGACACGGCCAAGCAGTTTGGCGCGGGAAACTTGAAATGGAAGTATGCGCCCAACATCGCGGACGAGAGGCTCAACAACAACCTCCCGCAGGGTCTGGCCGTGACGTTCGTCGGTCGGACGATCTATTCGCCGTCGCCACGCAAGCTTGAAGTCTCGCTCGGCAGCGACGACGGATTTCAGCTCTTCCTCAACGGCGTAAGGGTCGCGGAGCGAAAGGTTGACCGAGGGCTCCTCCCCGACCAGGACAAGGCCGTGCTCGATCTGAAGGCGGGCGAGAACTGGGTTGTCGTCAAGATCGTCAACACTGGGGGGATCGGCGGCGTGTACTGGCGGTCCATCCCGGGCGAGAGCGTCATGCCCAACGAGATCATCGCAGCGCTCGCGCCCGACACCGCGCAGACCGCCGACCGTTCAGGCAAGCTCAGCTCGGCCTGGAAACTCGCGTATTCGCCACGCTACCGCTCGCTCTCCGAGCAGGTCCGCAAGCACACGCAGCGGATCGAGGAGATCGACCGGGCCGCGCCCAAGACGATGGTTATGAAGGAACTCCCCAAGCCGCGTGAGACGTTCGTGCTCAAGCGCGGCGACTACGCCAAGCCCGACAAGTCGCGCCCGGTGACGCGGGCCGTGCCCGCCGCGTTCGGTGCGCTCCCCAGCGACGCCCCGCGGGACCGACTGGGGCTCGCAGGTTGGCTCACTTCGCCGGAGAACCCGTTGGTCGCGCGGGTGGCGGTCAATAGGTTGTGGGATCTGGCGTTTGGCAGCGGCATCGTGCGTACAACCGAGGACTTTGGGTATCAGGGCGAGTGGCCGAGCCACCCCGAGCTTCTTGACTGGCTGGCAGTAGAGTTTCGCGAGAGCGGGTGGGACGTGCGTCACATGCTGCGGCTGATGATGACGAGCGGCACCTACCGCCAGAGTTCACGCGTCCGCGCGGACGTGGCGGGCATCGACCCCGAAAACCGGCTCCTTTCGTACTACCCGCGCCGGCGGCTCAACGCCGAACAGATCCGCGATGAAGCGCTCTACGTCTCGGGTCTGCTCGTCGAGAAGCTCGGCGGCCCGTCCGTGAAGCCGTACCAGCCCGAAGGGCTCTGGACCGAGGTGGCGATGCCCGAGTCCAACACGCGGATCTTTGAGCGCGGCAACGGGACGGATCTCTGGCGGCGGAGCCTGTACACGTACTGGAAGCGTGCCGCCCCGCCGCCGTCGCTCGCGGCGCTCGACAGCCCGACGCGCGAATCCTGCACCGTCCGCCGTCTCTCCACCAACACCCCGCTGCAGGCGCTGGTGCTGTGGAACGACGTGCAGTTCGTCGAGGCGGCCCGCGCCCTCGCGTCCCGCACGCTCGCGGAGCCGGGCGACGACGCCCGCAGGCTCGCCCGCATGTACGAGCGATGCACCTCGCGCTCGCCCACGGAATCGCAGCGCAAGGCCCTCGAATCCGCGCTGGCGCACTTCCGCGACCGATTCGCCGACAACCCGGACGACGCGGTGCAGATCCTCTCCGTCGGCGAATCCCCCGAGCCAAGGGAAGAGGACGCCCCGGAGCACGCCGCCTGGACGATGATCGCAAACTCCCTGCTCAACCTCGACGCCACGATCAGCAAGGACTGAAGCAACCGCTGCCCGCAATCGAAAGTGACCCGCATGGACCCGCTGGAAGAACATCTTCTGAATCTCACACGCCGCCGCTTTTTCGCCAAGACGGCCTCGTCCGTCGGGGCCACGCTCGGCTCGTTCGCGCTCGCGTCGTTGCTCACTCCTGGTTCGCTGGCGCGCGGCGCCGGAGAAACCGACGCCGCTCGCGCCGCGGCGAGTTTCGTGCCGCGGCTGGGCCCCCACTGCGCTGAGGCCAAGCGTGTGATCTACATGCACATGGAGGGTGCGTGCTGAGCCAGATCGACCTGTACGACTACAAGCCCGGGTTGCGATCCCCGCTTCAATCAGGACCTGCCCGACTCGATCCGCCAGGGGCAGAGGCTGACCGGGATGACCAGCGGGCAGGCCCGCTTCCCCGTGGCGCCCTCGATCTTCAAGTTCAGCAAGTACGCCAACAACCAGGACGGGGCGTGGGTGAGCGAGTTGATGCCGCACACCGGCAGCGTCGCGCACGAGCTCTGCTTCATCCATTCCATGCACACCGAGGCGATCAACCACGAACCGGGCATCACGTTCTTTCAGACCGGCAACCAGCAGCCGGGCCGCCCCGCGTTCGGCGCGTGGGCCAGCTACGGCCTGGGGCGCCAACGCGAACCTGCCCACCTTTGTCGTGCTGATCACGCAAGCCACCGGCGGCAATGTTCAGGCCCTCTCGGCCCGTTTCTGGGGCAGCGGCTTCCTGCCCAGCGAGCACCAGGGCTGCAAGCTTCGCGCCGGCGCGAACACGGTGCTCTATCTCAAGGACCCCGACGGCATGAAGCGCGACGACCGACGCGCGATGCTCGACCTGGTGGGCTCGCTCAACGAGAGCGAGTTTGATCGCACTCTTGACCCCGAGATCCGCACCCGCATCGCCCAGAGCGAGATGGCCTACCGAATGCAGATGTCCGTCCCCGACCTCACGGACTTTGGAGACGAGGACGACGAAACCTTCGCGATGTACGGGCCGGACGTGAAGAAGCCCGGGAGCTTCGCCGCCAACTGCCTGCTCGCCCGCCGCCTGTCGGAGCGCGGCGTGCGTTTCGTGCAACTGTTCATGCGCGGGTGGGACCAGCACGGGAACCTCCCCAAGGATCTGAAATCGCAGGCCAACGCCGTGGACCAACCCCAGGCCGCGTTGATCAAGGATCTGCGTCGGCGCGGGCTGCTGGACGAAACGCTGATCCTGTGGTCCGGGGAGTTCGGGAGGACGGTCTACAGCCAGGGCGAACTCTCGCCCCAGAACTACGGACGTGACCATCACCCCCGCTGCTTCACGACATGGCTCGCCGGCGGCGGGATCAAACCGGGGATCAGCTACGGCAAGACCGACGATTTCTCCTACAACATCGTCGAGAACCCCGTCGACGTCCACGATCTTCACGCGACGCTGCTGCACGTCCTGGGTATCAATCACGAGCAGCTCGTGTACCGCCACCAGGGGCGCGATTTCCGGCTGACCGATGTCTCCGGGAAGGTCATCCAACCGATCCTCGCGTAGGTCCTCGCCCGCGTTCGCTCTTTCCGGCTCGTCCTCTCCACTCGGAGCGTGCTTTGAATCCACTGATCCAGATCCTCGGACGCCTCCACCCGATGGTGCTCCACCTGCCCATCGGGCTGATCGCGGGCGTCGCGGCGGTCGAGAGCGTTGCGTTCCTGAAGCGAGACCCCGCCTGGGTTGGCGTCGGGCGGTTTCTCTCTGTACTCGCGGCGATCGCCGCCGTGGTCGCGGCCGCCACGGGTTATGTTCTCAGCATCAGCGGCGACTACAACGGCGACTCAATCGAGCTTCACCGGAACCTCGGCATCGCCGTCGCGATCGCCAGCGTGCTCACCGCCGCGTCGTACTCGTACCGCACGTCACCTTGGCCACGAAGGATCGCGCTCGCCCTCTGCCTCGCGTGCCTGCTCCCGGCCGGGCATCTGGGCGCCACCATTACCCACGGCGAAAACTTCTTGCTCGCGCCGCTCACGCCAACCAAGGGACCACGGCTGAACAACGCTCGCTCTACCCCGGCCGATCAGGGGTCGATCCTCACCGAAATCCCCCGGGACTCAACGACCGAAGATCCATCCGTTGTCACCTCGCAATTCGAGACTTCGATCGCCCCCATCCTCGCGTCTCGGTGCATCAGTTGCCACGGAACTACAAAGCAGAAAGGCGAGCTCGCGCTGCACACGCCCGACGCAATCCGCAAGGGCGGCGAGTTCGGCCCCGTGCTCGTCCCGGGCAACCCTAAGGAGAGCGAACTCATCAGGCGCATGACGCTCCCGATGGACGACGAAGAGCACATGCCCCCGCCCACCAAGACCCAGCCGACGGTCCAGGAAATCGCGACCATTGAGTCCTGGATCGCCTCGGGCGCAAGCTTCACGGCCCCCGCCCCGGCCGCCTCCACGAGCGAAGCTCCTTTGGGCCGCCCCGAGCCCAGCACCGCACCCGGCCCGAGTGCAGCCGAGCCCACCGATTCCGGCGCCGCCGACGGCGGGGTTGTCGCTTCTGAACCGTCCCCGCCCCCAGTCGCCGCGATTGAAGCGATCCGCGCTCGGCTCGTGTATGTCGCTCCCGTCGCGCGCACTTCCCCTCTCCTTGTTCTGGACACCGCGGCCGTCGCGGCGCAGATCGACGACGACGAGGCGCGGGCCCTGCTCGCGCCCGTGAGTCCCAATCTCGCGGATGTCTCGCTCGCTCGGACGAAGATCACTGACAAGTCTCTGGTTTTTTTCTCTGGGCTGCCGAATCTCCGCCGCCTGGATCTTCGCGGAACGTCGATCACTTCCGCGGGGCTCGACTCGCTCAAAGCCTCACGCTCCCTCGAAGAGCTCGTCCTATCGCAGACTTCGCTCTCCGACGAGGCCAGCGCGACGATCAGCGCGATGGCGTCGCTCAAACGCGTCTTCCTTTGGAAATCAGGGCTCTCCCAGGGGGCGCTCGATCAACTGAGGTCCGATCGTCCCACGCTCGTGGTCGATGCCGGCGATCGCGCCGTCACCACGATCGCTGCCAGCGAGAGCGAGGTCAAACTCTCCGGTGACGCGCCGCCCGTGGGGCAACCCGCGGCGGTCTCGCAGACTTCCGAGCTGGCACCGATCAACGCCGTGTGCCCGGTGTCCGGCCTGCCCGTCGTGCCCAAGTATTCCATCGTGTACAACGGGAAAATCGTCGGTTTCTGTTGCCCGAACTGCCCCAAGGAGTTCTGGGCCGACCCGGAAAAGTTCGAGGCCAAGATCCGATGAGGGCCGGGCGGGGGATGCTTCGCACGCGAATCGCCCCCCGACATCCCGCCCGAGGCCCGGGAAGTCTTCCCAACCCCGCGGCACGGGAATGCCGATAAAAGTCTCGCAACCTGCCGGACACGCCAGTAGACTGGTCGAGCGAGGGGGGATCGAAGGAGACTTTCTATGCTTCAGACGGTCAACGCACGCCCGGCACTTGCCAATTTTTTCTCGCTGCTCGGTTCGGCGGGGCTCGCCGCGTTCCCGATCGCCGCGAACGCCCAGAACCACCCGCCCCACACGCCGCACATTCTGGAGCCTGCGGTCGACGGTCAGATCGTCAACCCGGGCGATGTTCACATGGCCACCTCGGCGTTCGCCGACGACGACGCCGGTGACCAGCACCTTGCATCGGACTTTGAGATCTGGGACGTGGCGTTGAACGAGCGAGTGTGGTTCGGCGACCACGTCACCGGTGTCAACCGGGTTCACTGCCACCTGGGCAACGGCTACTACGAGAACTCCCTCTTTGACAGCCGCGGACTGCTGGGGAACACCAATTACCTGCTCAAGGTTCGCTTTCTGGACAGCAGCGGGGACGCGGGCACGCAATGGAGCGAGCAGGCCGTGCGCCCTTTCACGACGGGAAACGTCGCCCAGACTTACCCCATGCAGCTCGCGGACGTGATCGACAACCCGCCGCCTTCGCTGCGGACGAGCATCGGCGGGTCGGCCGAGCTCGCCGAAGGGATTCGGATCTCAATCGAGAGCGCGGCCGGTGAACTGCTGCTGGCGTTTTCCGGCACGACCGGCGGGTATCTGTACGAGAACCCGAGCGCCCTGTCGGATCACCGCTCGGTGCGCGTTCGCTTCGAGACCGCCGCCGACGCCGCCGTTCCTGCGCTGGACGTGCGGTTCTACCGCGAGGACGCGCGTCGTCGCGGCATCTTCACGCCGGCGGTTTCTCTCGTGGCCGGCGTCCCGCAGGACTTCTGGGTGAGCGCGGGCGGGAGCACCTACGTCGCGCTACCCGGGCAGACCAACCCCGATTTTACGACGCTGGCTCGCAGCGCGCCCCTGCCCTGGGATTTGCAGCCCGGATACGTCATCGAAACCTTCGCGACAAACTTCCAACTCCCGGTGAACATCGCCTTCGTCCCTAACCCCGGCCCAAACCCCAAGGATCCGTACATCTACGTCACCGAGCTCTACGGCATCATCAAGCTCGTCACCCGTGACGGCACCGTGAGCGATTACGCCACCGACGTGCTCAACTTCGACCCCCTTGGCAGCTTCTTCGGGTCGGGCCAGCAGGGGCTGGCCGGGCTGTGCGTCGATCCCGATTCGGGGGATCTCTTCGCCACCATGCTCTACAGCTCTGACCCCGGTGACGTGGCCGCACCGCACTACCCCAGGTGGACCGCTTCCATAGCACCGACGGCGGGAAGACCGCCTCGTCGCGCACCACGATCCTCGACATGGCCGGGGAAATCCAGGCCGAATCCCACCAGATCTCCAGCGTCTCGATCGGACCCGACGACAAGCTGTACGTTCACATGGGCGACGGCTTTGACGTCGATCGCTCGCAGGACCTGAACTCCTTCCGCGGCAAGGTGCGCATGAACCTCGACGGCACACCCGCCTCCGACAACCCCTTCTACCTCGCCTCAAACGGGATCACCGCGACCGACTACATCTGGGCGTACGGGCTGCGCAACCCCTTCGGGGGCGCGTGGCGTGCCAAGGACGCCGGGCACTACACGGTCGAGAACGGGCCCAACGAGGATCGCTTCTCCAAGACCGTGGCGGGCCGCAACTATCTTTACGACGGCACCGACGAGAGCATGTCCAACTACGCGATCTATAACTGGGTCCCCGCCAGCGGGCCGGTCAACATCGCGTTCGTGCAACCGGAAACGTTCGGCGGCAGCGGGTTCCCGCCTTCCAAGTATGACCACGCCTTCATCACGCAGTCCGGCGAGACCTGGTTCTCAGGCCCCCAGCCGCAGGGCAAGAGGGTGACCGAGTGGGTTCTCGACCAGTTCGGGGACCTCGTCGCGGGTCCGATCGACTTTGCGCGATTCGAGGGCGACGGCAAGGCGACGGCGGTGGCGCTCGCCGCTGGGCCCGATGGGCTCTACTTCAGCGACTTCTACAAGGACGTCGGCTACCTCAGCCCCATCGACCGCGGGAGCAACATCATCCGCATCCGCTACACCGGGCAGGACGACTGCAACGGAAACGGCGTCTTCGATTCAGAAGATATCGCCAGCGGGCACAGCCAGGATTCCAACGGGAACGGCGTCCCCGACGAATGCGAGTTCTGCGTCAGCGATTTCAACCTCGATAGCTTTGTCACCGGCGACGACTTCGACGCCTTCGTGGTCGAGTTCACCGCGGGGAACATCGGCGCCGACACCGACCGGAACGGGTTCGTGAACGGAGATGACTTCGACCTGTTCGTCGATCGGTTCGAGGCGGGGTGCTGAATCGGACCGGGTTCAGACCGAGCCCCGCGAGGCATAAGAACCTATTTCTTCCGCTTTTTGAACCGGTCCTTCACGCTCGGCGAGAACGACGAGCCCTTGCTCCCAAACCCCGGCATCCCCTGCAGGCCCGGCATCCCCGAAGTCACGCCCGCCGACCCGAGCTCCTTCACGGCCTTGGCCTTGCCGGCCGCCGAGAGACCGGCCATCTGCTTGGTCAGCTTGTTCACCGTCTCAAACTGCCGTACCAGGTTCCCCACCTCGTTCTGCTGCACGCCCGAGCCCGCCGAGATCCGCTTGCGGCGCGAGTTGTCGATGACGTTAGGCTTCTCGCGCTCGGCCTTGGTCATCGAGCTGATCATCGCTTCGACCCGATCGAGCTGCTTCTCCTCGACATGAACGTCCTTCAGCGCCGAGCCAACGCCGGGCAGGAGCCCCAGCAATTGCTTCATCGGGCCCATCCGGCGCAGCGTCTTCATCTGCCCCAGGAAGTCGTCCATCGTGAGCTGCCCCTTTTCCATCCGCTTCTGGATCCGCTCGGCTTCCTCCTGTGAAACTTCCTGCTGGGCCTTCTCCACCAGGCTCACCACGTCGCCCATGCCCAGAATCCGCCCGGCCATGCGGTCGGCGAAGAACTCCTCGAGCGCGTCGAGCTTCTCGCCCACGCCGATGAACTTGATCGGAGCGCCGGTGACGTGCTTGACCGACAGCGCCGCGCCGCCGCGGGTGTCCGAATCGAACTTGGTCAGGATGATGCCGTCGACTTCGAGCTTGGCGTGGAACGCCTTGGCCGAGTTCACCGCGTCCTGCCCGGTCATCGCGTCGACCACCAGCAGAATCTGGTGCGGGTGCATGGTTTTGTTGACCTGCTGCAACTCGCCCATCAGTTCGTCGTTCACGTGCAGCCGGCCCGCCGTATCGAGGATCAAGGTGTCGATCCCGGCTTTCTGGGCCGCGACCAACGCCCGCTGGCACACCCCCACCGCCGCGCCGACCGCCTTTCCGTAGGCGGCGACCTTGTCGGGTTCGGAATAGAAAGTAACCCGCGCGCCTCCTGGCATTTCGTTCTCGACCTGCCGCGCCACCGTCTCCAACTGCTCCACCGCCGCCGGCCGCTGCAAGTCCGCGGCGGCGAGCATCACCGAACGCCCGCGTTTCTTGAGGTACGCCGCCAGCTTCCCGCAGGTCGTCGTTTTTCCAGACCCTTGCAGCCCGCACATCATCACGATCGTGGGCCCGGGGCTCACGTGCATGATCGCACCATCGCCCGAAGGCAGCCCGATCCCGGGGATCGTTTGATCGCCGGTCGTGCCGCCCAGCAGCTGCACCAGCCGCGCGTGTACGATCCCGATCATCTCCTGGCCGGGCTTCAGGCTCTTGGTCACCTCACGCCCAACCGCGTCCTGCATCACACCCATGCAGAACTCGTCCACCACCGACGCGTGAACGTCCGCGTCGAGCAAGGCCGTGCGTACTTCGGCCATCGCGTCGCGCACGTTGGACTCGGTGATGACCGCCTGGCCCGAGAGCTTGCGGAGAACACTGGAAAAACCGTCGGAAAGGCGATCGAACATGGGATCTGGTTCCTTGCGTGCATCCAACCCTTGCGGGAATGGCTTTGTTCCACCCTACCCAACCTAGTGGCACAGGTTTTCAACCTGTGTCTACTACCCCTACTTCTTCATGCTCACCAGCATCTCTCAAGCAAGGCCGAGCGAGTTCTCACTGTAGTCTTCCGCCCCATTCCCTTCAGTCGCCACAATGGTGCTTCCGCTTCATCACCGCTTCGCCTTCAACCACCCGTGCAGCTTCTTTGCCGTCCACGTATTCACGCACCGCTCCGGCGTCACGCCACCCCGCCGCGCCGTCAGCACACCAAGCCTGAGATGGTCAAAGTCGCCCGACTCGTGTACGTCGTTGTCGATCGCCACCACGCACCCCGCGTCCATCGCGATCCGCACATGCAGGTCGCGAAGATCCAGCCGCATCCAGTGCGTGTTGATCTCGAGCGCCACGTCGTGCTCCTTGGCCGCCGCCGCAAGCTCCCGCATGTCCGGTTCCAGCCCGCGACGGCGGTTGATCAGCCGACCCGTCGGGTGACCGATGATGTGCACGAGCGGGTGCCGGATCGCGCGCAGCAGCCGGGCCGTGGCCGTCTCAGAATCCTGCGCCAGCGAGACGTGCGGGCTCGCCACCACCACGTCGAGTTCCGCCAGCAGATCGTCGCTGTAGTCCAGCGACCCGTCGGCCAAAATATCAACCTCCGACCCCGCCAGCACCGTGATCCCCTCGATCTCCTCGTTCACGCGCCGCACCGCCTTGATGTGCTCGCGCAGCCGCTCGGGGGATAGCCCGTTCGCTACGCCGTAGGAAGATTTGGAGTGGTCGGTCACCGCGATCGTGTGAAAACCCACACTCTTGGCCCGCTCGGCCAGCTCGCGGATGCTCATCCTCCCGTCCGAGGCCGTGGTGTGCGCGTGAAGCTCGGCCTTCACGTCCGAGACCTCGACAAGCC
>JBGAOD010000051.1:0-25090 GCA_044221955.1 Phycisphaerales bacterium
GCGATGGAGGAGCAGTTCTTTCCGGCGGTGCCGTCGCGGTTGTTTGATCTGCTGGTGTGGCAGGCGCGGACGACGGCGAGCCGGCCGGTGCCGCCGGCGACGAAGCCGTGACGGGTTCAGGCGGGGCGGGTCTCGAAGCGTCCGCTAGGGCGTGGGTACTTCCGCGCGGGCCTTGGTCGTGGGATCGTATTGGTAGAGAGTTCCCGGCGCCTCGTCCTTGCAGGCCTTGTGGGATTTGTCGCAGAGCGGCATGGTCGCGGAGAGCCCGCACGCGCAGATCCAGATTGGCTTGAGGTTGCCCTGTTCGTCGCGGGGGAAGGCGGCGGGCTCGATTTTGATTGGGCCGGTTGCGTCGAGGCGGACGAGGCGTGGCATGGGCGGCTCCGTAGGTTCAGGCGGGGCTCTTGATGGTTTTGAGGATTGAGTTGAGGATGTCGGCGTTGGAGTCGGCACCGGGTGCGTAGGCGGAGCGGGCGATGACGCGGTGGGCGCAGACGTCGATGATGTTGCGTGTGATGTCCTCGGGGATGGCGTAGTCGCGGCCTTGGAAGAGGGCGGTGGCACGGGCTGCTTGAGCGAGGGCGAGAGAGCCGCGCGGGGAGAGCCCGACGCGGAGGCGGTCGTGGCGGCGTGTGGCGTTGGCGAATGCGACGATGTAGTCCATGAGAGAACGGTCGAGCTTGACGGCGTCGGCGCGCTGCTGGAGCGCGACGACCTCGGGCTTGGTCATCACTGAGCCCAGGTCGGGGAGCGTGTGGTCGGCGGGGCGTTGCTCGAGGACGCGTGATTCGTCAGCGGGCGACGGGTAGCCGAGGTTGATGCGCATGAGGAATCGGTCGAGCTGGTTTTCCGGGAGGAGGTAGGTTCCCTCAAAGTCGTAGGGGTTCTGAGTAGCAACCACCATGAAGGGCTGTGTGAGTTTCATGGAGCGGCCGTCGATGGAAACGGTGGCCTCGTTCATGGCTTCAAGGAGGGCGGTCTGGGTGCGCGGCGGAGTGCGGTTGATCTCGTCGGCGAGGATGATGTTGGCGAAGATGGGCCCGGGCTTGAAGACGAACTCGCCGGTAGATCGGTCGAAGATCGAAACGCCGAGCACGTCGGTGGGGAGCAGGTCGGGAGTCAGTTGGATGCGGCTGAAGTCGCAGGCGATGCTGCGTGCGAGCGCGAGGGCGAGGACGGTCTTTCCGACTCCCGGCACGTCTTCGATGAGGATGTGCCCGCGGGCGAGGAGGCAGCAGATTACGCGGTCGAGGGCGGAGCTCTGACCAAGGAAGACCCGGGCCATGTTCTGCCTGAGGCGGGCGATTGATTCGGCGACTGAAGAGCTCTTCCCGGGGGCGTCTGGTTCGAGTACGCTCGTCATGTGGTTGCTGCTTGAAAGGTGTCTGGGGCGAGTGAGACCGGTTGGTTTGCTGCTTGGCCGAGCTGGTGCGCGGCGGGCGAGAAGTGTACGGCCCGCGACGGGGCGGGCTTGCGACCGGGTTTATTCGGACAAAGGCGGCGATCGGGTGCGAAATCGCTCGCGGAACCCGCGCCGCCCCTGAGATTTCTCGTGTGAGCACCCCGATGGAGTCGTGGCGGGGGGTCTGAGCACGAGCTCACCAGCGGTTGGGGTCGATGGTGGGGGAGCGTCGGCGGATGGGAGTTCGATCAGAGCGTGAGGAGATACCCCTGTTGGGAGCGCGTAACGGCCAAACTTTGAGTGCTTCCTCCGACGGGTCGGGTGAAATCTCGCCCGTCCAAGGCCTGGCTCGGGATCTTCGGGGCGATCTGCCGTGCGGACGGTGCGGGTACAACCTGCGCGGATTGACGGTGCGGGGGAACTGCCCGGAGTGTGGGCTGCCGATCCCGGCGACGTTGCTGGCGGTGGTCGATCCCAAGGCCAAGGAATTGCAGCCGATCACGTTCCCGCTGGCGACGGCGGCGGGTTTGTTGGTGTGGTCGGTCACCGGAGTAGTGGCGGCGGTGTGCGTCTGGTTGCTACGGAGCGAGGACGTTGCGCGTGTTTTCGGGTTTGGGGGTTGGAGGACCGCGTGGGCGGAGGCGTGGCTGGCGCGCGTGCTGGCGGCGTGCGTCGTGACCTCGGGAATCGGCGCGGTCGCGTTTGTTCGACCGCATGCACGGATACCGACGAGGCAGGTTGTCGCGGCGTTGATCGGGGTGTTGTGCTACGGACCTCTGGCGTGGGTCACATGGAGGTTGCACGGCGTGCTTGATACCGCGCAATCCTCCGTGTACTTCGGGGCGGGCGCGGGGAATACGCCGACCGAGCGAACGGCGCTGAGGTTGGTTTCCGGGTCTCTGATCGCGTTGATCGCGTTGTGCCTGCGTCCAAACGGGAGGTTGTTCGTGGCGAGGTCGATGCTGATGCGGACGGGGCGGATTGATCGGCAGACGTTTTTGGCGTTGGCGGCGTCGGCGGGGGTCGCGGGGACCGGCGATCTGCTGCGGCTGGTGTCCGCGTATCTCCCGGAGGGCGCGAATGAGTTGATGCGGCTGTGCGGGTCGCTGGTTGTTGGGTTGGGGTCTCTTCTGCTGACGATCGGCCTGGTGAATCTGCTGATCGATTCGCTGCGGATCAGGCCGGTGGTGGTTTCCGCACCGCTGTCGCTGGACGAGGCGCTCGGCCATCATCCGGCGGCGGGAAACGGCGAGTGATGGGGGCTGTGTGAGCATGAGTCAGGCTCATCGCGATCGGTTTGATGACCTTCTTTCGGAGGTGATCGATCAGTTGCCGCCGGCGATCCGGGACTTGATTGACCAAGTTCCGGTGATCGTGCTGGACAGGCCGACGGCGGCGATGCTGCGGGATTTGGGCGTGGATGCCAACGATGAGGAAGAGGCGAGCTCGCTGTGCGGGCTGCACACGGGGAGGTCGGATACGGAGCGTTCGGTGGAGATTTCGGGAGAACTGCCCAGCAACATCCATCTTTTTCGTGAGGGAATCGTGGGGTTGGCGGGTGGCTGGGAGGGGGAGCACGCGGAGGACGAGATCTGGGAAGAGATCATGGTGACGCTGCTGCACGAGATCGGGCACCAGTTCGGGCTCGACGAGGACGATCTGGAGCGGTTGGGGTACGACTGAGCGGGTCGGGGCGGGCGTCCTGAAACTTCCCGGCGGGTTGTCGGTGCAATGATCGCGGGACGATGGGTCGGGGTTGATTGATTGAACGGAACTCAAAGGGCAGGAGTCGCGGGATGCGGATGTTGAACACAGCACACGGGCGTTCGATTTGGGCCTTTGGTCTGGCGGCGCTGGGCGCGCTCGGGGGCGTGCTCGCGGGACCACGGGCGTCGGCGTTCGGCGGCGACGGTCCGTCGAAGGTCGGGCTGTTTGAGTTGAGCGGGGCGCTGGAGGAGAAGCCCGGCGCGCTGGACTGGCTTGTAGGTTCGGGCTCGGACCCCACGCTGCGCGAGCTGATCGACGCGATCGACGAGGCCGGGGCGAGCGATGAGTACGCGGGGCTGGTGGTCCGGCTCAAAGACGCGGAACTCAAGACGACGCAGATCGAAGAGATCGGCGCGGCGATCACGCGGGCGCGGGCGGCGGGGAAGCGGGTGCATGTGTTCGCCGAGGCCTACGGCGGGCCGGAGCTGTCGCTGGCGTCTTACGCCGACGACGTGATCGTGCAGAACGGCGGCGCGATCGAGATGCCGGGCGTGTACATGGAAGAGATGTTCCTCGCGGACACGCTGGCGTGGGCGGGGATCAAGTCCGACATGGTGCAGATCGGGGACTACAAGGGCGCGAGCGAGCAGATGGGCCGATCGGCACCGAGCCCACAGTGGGACCAGAACATCTCGCAACTGCTGGATTCGCTGTACGCGAACTCGCGGGAGCGTTTGAAGAAGGGGCGGAACTTCACGGACGCGAAGCTCGACGCGGCGATGGAGTCGGCGTGGATGACCGACGGCGGCGCGGCCAAGGGGCTGGGGCTGGTTGACACGGTGATCGATCTTCCCGAGCTCAACGCGCACATCGGCAAGGCGCACGGCGGGTCGGTGGTATGGTCGAGCAACCTGGCGGTCGGGTCGTCGGCATCGTCGTCGCTGGATCTGTCCAACCCGTTCGTCATGATGCAGAAGATCATGTCGGCCAAGCCCAAGACGAAGGCAACGAGCCCGACGCTCGCGGTGGTTCACATCGACGGCGCGATCGTGGACGGTGATTCGACTTCGGGCGGGATCATGGGCGGCGGTGGGAGCGTCGGGAGCCGGACGATCCGAAACGCACTCGAGGACAGCCTAAAGGATGATCAGATCAAAGGCGTGATCGTGCGGATCGATTCCCCGGGCGGGTCGGCGACGGCGAGCGAAGTGATCTGGCAGGGGATCCGTCGCGTGGCGGCGAGCAAACCGGTGTGGGTGAGCGTGGGCTCGATGGCGGCGTCGGGCGGGTACTACTGCGCGGTGGCGGGTGATCGGATCTACGTGAACCCGTCGAGCATCGTGGGTTCGATCGGCGTGGTCGGCGGGCGGATGAGCATGGCGGGCTTGTACGACAAGCTGAAGGTACACGTTGTCGGACGGGCACGCGGGCCGCGTGCGGCGATGTTCCGCACGACCGAGCCTTGGACACCCGAAGAGCTGGGGTTCGTGCGCGCGAAAATGCAGGAAACGTACAACCTGTTCACGAAGCGTGTTTCGGCGGGTCGCAAGGGGATTGACCTTGCGCAGACGGCGGAGGGGCGGCTGTTCGTGGGGAACAAGGCGATCGCGCTCAAGATGGCGGACAAGGTCGGCGGGCTTCACGAAGCGATCGAAGATCTGGCCAAGGAGTTGTCGCTCTCGGAGTACGACATCATGGACCTGCCGGGGCCCAAGCCGCTCAACGAGGTGATCCAGGACGCGATGAAGGGGCTCGTGCGGGCACCGTCGGTGCGTTCGCCGGGGTCGGGTGTCAAGGCGATTCTCGACGGTGACCTGGGCGGGCTGGCGCGGACGGTTGTGGGAGATCGGGCCTGGCCTCAGGTCCGCGAATCGATCGAGGGGCTGCTGCAGCTGCGGGAGCATCCGGTGCTGCTGATGTCGCCCAAGGTGCTGATCTTCAGGTGAGAGTCAGGCTCCGTCCGCGTTGGGAGTGTGGGGCGTTTGAGCCGAGCGGCGCGAAGGTTCTCGGGTTCGATGCTCAAGAATCCGTTGTAAGTAGCGGCGTGCGCGGATAGGCTCCGGCTGAGGCTTGCCGATGGTGAAACCGCGACGTGCGTCCCCACGAAAGGCGAGTGCGCGTCGGGCTCCATTGGGGTTTGGTTTGGGAGAATCGCATGAGCATCGCCGGTCCGAGATTTCGGGCGCACGGTTGGGGTCTATCGGCCTGTTGTGGCGTGGCGTTGAGCGTCGCGTGGTTCGGATCGACGGCCCTGGCACTGCCGCCGACGTTCCGCGGGTTGGGAACGCTGCCGGGAGGGACGAACTCGGGCGCGTTCGCGGTCTCGTCGAACGGTGCGTATGTCGCGGGATATAGCGGGACGCCCCTGGGCGATCGCGCGTTCCGTTGGAGCCGTCAGTCGGGGATGCAGAGCCTGGGGACGCTGCCCGGGACGGTCGATTCGCGTGGGATCGGCGTGAGCGCGGACGGGAGCGTGGTGGCCGGGTACGCGTCGTCGCCGAGCGGGTACCGCGCGTTCCGGTGGGCGGGCGGGGTGATGAAGGACCTGGGCACGCTGCCGGGCGGGGACTATGCGATCGCCGGGGCTTTGAGCGACGACGGGTCGGTGGTGGTGGGGTACAGCAAGTTTGTGGACGAATCGGGCTCGGGTTTCCGGGCGGTGCGTTGGACCGAGGGCGCGGGGATCGCGGATCTCGGGACGCTGCCGGGCGGTTCGTTCTCGTTCGGGCAGGGCGTGAGCGGCAACGGGTTGGTGGCGATCGGCGTTGGGGACAGCGACGGCTCGTTTGATTTTCGAGCGTGCCGTTGGGTGCAGAACGAGAGTGTGAGCAGTCTGGGCACGCTTTCGGACGGCAACTACACCGTGGGGTTCGGAGTGAATACCGACGGCTCGGTGGTCGTGGGGTACGGGCGGTGCGGTGGGAGCCGGTGCGCGTTCCGGTGGACGAGTTCGCGGGGGATCGAGAGCCTGGGCACGTTCCCCGGCGCGGAGAACACGATCGCGCGATCGGTGAGTTCGGACGGGTCGGTCGTGGTCGGGAGCAGCGAATCGCTGAGCGGCGATATCGCGTTTCTGTGGACGACCAACCTGGGGCTGGTGGACATGAACTCGTACCTGCTCGCGCGAGGCATTGACCTGAGCGGGTGGGCGCTCACGGGTGCGTACGCGGTGAGCGCCGACGGGCTGACCATCGTCGGCGTGGGAGATCACAACGGGCATCAGGAGGGATGGGTTACCTTCCTGGGCGTGGGGCAGGAGTTGAGCGCGGTCGAGCAGTTGGGCAAGTCGATCATGTCCGACGCGAGCCTGTCGTCGCCGGCAGGGCAGTCGTGCCTGTCGTGCCACGCGGGGGCCGCGGGGTTCTCGAATCCGATTTCGGAGATCAACGCGCACGGGGCCGTGCATCCGGGCGCCGTCGCTTCACGCTTTGCGAAAAGAAAACCGCCCACGCTGGCCTACGCGGGGAGCAGTCCGCCGTTGCATCTGGAAGGCGATACATGGATCGGCGGGATGTTCTTCGACGGGCACGCGCCGGGGTGGACGCTCGGCGACCCGCTGGCCGAGCAGGCGTTGAAGCCGTTCGTCGGCGAGCTCGAGCAGAACAACGCGGATATCGCGACGGTGCTGGGGAAGGTTGCGCGCTCGAACTACGCGACGATCTTCCGGGACGTGTGGGGGAGTGACTCGCTGCCCAGCGATGGGAGCGGGGATATCCAGCTCGCCTACGAGCGCATCGGGCGTTCGGTGGCGGCCTACGAGCGCTCGCGCGAGGTCAACCCGTTCAATTCCAAGTACGACAAGTTCCTCGCGGGGCGCGCGAATCTGACAGTGCAGGAAACGCTGGGGCTGAGCTTGTTCAACGGCGTCGCGGGGTGCGCGGCGTGCCACCCGAGCCAGCCGGGCCCCAGCGGCGAGCCGCCGTTGTTTACTGATTTTTCGTACGACAACATCGGGACTCCGCGCAACCCGGAGAATCCGTTCTACGGGATGCCGTCGGTCTTCAACCCGGACGGCACGGATTTCGTGGACCTCGGGCTGGGCGGGTTCCTCGCGGATGAGGGGTTTCCGAACGGCGTATACGGGCCCGAGATTGGCAAACAGAAGGTCCCGACGCTGCGGAACGTGGACCGTCGCCCGGGCGCGGGGTTCGTGAAGGCGTACGGGCACAACGGGTTTTTCAAGAGCCTTGACGAGATCGTTCACTTCTATAACACGCGGGACGTGGAGAGCTGGCCGCCGCCGGAGGTTCCGCAGAACGTGAACATCGTGGAACTCGGGAACCTGCATCTGACGGCGAACGACGAGCGTGCGATCGTGGCGTTCCTCAAGACCCTGACGGACGAGAACTCCGATCCGGTGCTGTGCGCGGCGGACTTTGATCGCAACGGGTTTGTGAACGGTGACGACGCGGACGCCTTCGTGCTGGCGTTCGTGAACGGCGGCGTCGCGGCCGACTTTGACCACGACGGGTTCATCACCGGGCTGGACTTTGACCTGTACATGCTCGCGTTCGAGGAGGGGTGCTGAGGGGCCGCGCACCGCGGGACGCGGAGAGATTCATGCCGGGACATTTCACCATGAAGAACAGTGTGCTTCGCAAAACGCGCGGGTTTGTGTGCCGAGCCGCGGCGATCGCGTTGACGGCGGTGGGGGCGGCACCGCTCGCGGTGACCGCGGAGAGCGCGTGCGCGCAGTGTGAGGGCTGGCTGCCTGGAGAGGGCGTTCTGGGACTGGACGGGACCGTGCTGTGCGAGACGGCGTGGGACCCGGACGGTGCCGGGCCGGCGGAACCGATTCTGGTAGTTGGCGGGGCGTTCTCGATCGCGGGTTCGACGGTCGCGAGCAACATCGCCGCGTGGGACGGTTCGCGGTGGTCCGCACTGGGGACCGGGACGGACGGGACCGTGAACGCACTGACGATCTACAACGGGGCGCTGGTCGCGGGCGGAGAGTTCACGTCGGCGGGTGGAGAGCCCACGACCTGCATCGCGGCGTGGGACGGGACCGCGTGGCACCAACTCAACGCCGGCTTGAGCGGCGCGCCGTTCCCGCTTCGGACCTCGGCCTATGCGCTCACGGTGTCGGGGTCGGACCTCATCGTCGGTGGGAACTTCACGCTGGCGGACGGGTCGCCGGCCAGCCGCGTCGCGCGCTGGAACGGCACGAACTGGGGCCCGATCGGCGCGGGGATCTCCTCGCCGGTGAACGCGCTGTCGGTGTACAAGGGCGAGATCGTCGCGGGGGCGAACTCGCTGCTGCGGTGGGACGGGTCGGCGTGGAAGACGCTGGGTGGGGGAGTCACCGGGCGGGTGTACGCAATGTGCGAGTTCGACGGGTCGCTGGTCGTGGGCGGGAACTTCACCAAGGCCAACGGAACACCGGCGGGCAGGCTCGCGGCGTGGAACGGCTCGGCGTGGAGCACGCTCAGTTCGGGGTGCAACGGCAATGTCAACGCGCTCGCGGTCTACGACGGCGCGCTTATCGCGAGCGGGTTCTTCACGATCGCGGGAGGGACCGGCGTCAATTCGATCGCGCGTTGGAACGGGAGCTCGTGGTCGGAGATCGGCGCGGGGGTTTCCGATTCGCTCTACGCGCTGGCGGTGTACAAGGGCGATCTGATCGCGGGCGGGTTTTTCATCGCAGCGGGCGAGGGTTCGGCGGACTCCATCGCGCGGTGGGACGGGGGCGAGTGGCACCCGATGGGTTCGGGCATGGACGGCGGGCCGGTCTCGTGCTTTGCGCAGTTCAACGGCGAACTGATCGCGGGCGGATTTTTCACCATCGCGAGCGGGGAGCCGGCGAACCTGGTGGCGCGTTGGAACGGTTCGGCGTGGAAGGCGCTGGGTGACGGCATGAGCGGTTCGACGTTCCCGTCGGTGGCGGCGTTGAAGGTGTTCAACGGGGAGCTGATCGCGGGGGGAGACTTCACCAGCGCGGACGGCGCGGACGCGAACTACGTCGCCACATGGAACGGATCGGCCTGGGGACCGATCGGCGCGGGCATGAACAACAACGTGAACGCCCTGGCCGTCTACCAGGGCGAGCTGATCGCGGGCGGCGGGTTTACCACGGCGGATGGATCGTCGGCGAACAGGATCGCGCGGTGGGACGGTGCGAGCTGGCAGCCGCTGGGCAACGGGCTGGGCAATCGGGTGGCGGCGCTGGCGGTGTACAACAACGAACTCATCGTGGGTGGGTTCTTCTCGGCGCTCGACGGCAGCCCGGGGAACGCGATCGCGCGGTGGAACGGCTCGTTCTGGCAGCAACTCTGGACGGGTATGGACGGACCGGTCCGGGCGCTGACGGTGTACAACGGCTCGCTGATCGCCGGCGGGGATTTCACCATCGCCGGGGGCGGGACGGCGAACTACATCGCGCGGTGGAACGGATCATCCTGGCAGGCGCTCGGGCTCGGCATGGACGGGCCGGTACATTCGCTCACGGTGTACAACGGGGATCTTGTGGCCGGCGGAGAGTTTCAGACGGCGGACGCGACGCCGTGCCACGGGGTTGCGCGGTGGAACGGGTCGGTGTGGCGGGCGCTGGGCGAGGGCGTGAACGCGCCCGTGTACGCGCTGGCGTCGGATCATGGGGAACTGGTGGTTGGCGGCGACCTGACCACGGCCGGGCTTGGCTCGCCGGCGTACAGCGGGCCGGCCTCGGTGTTCTGGGCGAGATGGACGGATTCGGGCGTGCCGTGGGTTTCGCGGCAGCCCAGTCCCGGGGTGGTGACCGCCGGGGGTGAGGCGAGCATCAGCGCGTCGGTTTCGACGACGCTGGGCGCGGTCGGGTTTCAGTGGAGGCGGAACGGATCAATCGTTTCAGACGGACCGGGCGGCGCGTCGGCGGGCGGCGGGGTTGTCGCAGGCGCGTCGGGCGAAATCCCCGCGCCGAGCGAGGGAGGCGGGGCGACGACCTCGCTCGCGATCAGCGGCGTGGAGCTTTCGGACACCGGGGCGTACACGGTCGTCTTTACGGGCGCGTGCGGGCAGGTCGTCAGCGAGAGCGCGGCGTTGACGGTGACGGCGGGGTGCCCGGCCGACTTTGACGGCAACGGGTTTGTAAACGGCGACGACTTCGACGCGTTTGTCGATCGCTTCGTCGCCGGGGATTCGGCCGCAGACTTTGACGGCGACGGGTTCGTGACCGGCCTTGACTTCGATCTTTTCGCCGAGGCGTTTGAGGCCGGCTGCTAGCCGCATCGGACGGGCCGCGATCTATTCCTTGTCGGGGCCGGCGAGCACCGCGACGGGCTTGGAGTCTTTGAGCTTGCCGACACTCAGGTTCACCTTGTACTTGCCGGCGGGGACGAACTGCGGAGCACCCTGACGCGATGGATCGGGGACTCGGTCTGGCTCGTCGCGCTGGAGATCCCAGACGACGCGGTTCATGCCCGGCTCGTGCGGGCCGGTGAGCTTGCGGACGGGCGAGCCTTTTTCGTCCACGATCTCGATCTTGGCGTCAAGGTCGCTGCGGTCGCGGAGCCAGTAGGTGATGACCGCGCCCATGGGCGGGTTTGGTGCGCCGAAAAACCCGTCGCCCCAGTGCCCCTCGTTGGGGAGGTAGGCACGCGGCGTCGCGTCGCGGAGGTCAAAGAGGGTGAGGTCGCGGGCGGCGATTTCAGGCGTAAGCTGCGAGATGGCTGATGCGTCGTCGATGACGTAGATCGAACGCCCGTGGGTACCGACGAGCAGGTCCATCTCGCGGGGGTGCTGGGCGATGTCGTCGACCGCGACGGTGGGGAGCGAGCCGGCGTTGTCGGGGTCGAGCGCTGGACCGCCATTGAGGCGCGTCCAGTGTTCGCCCTTGTCGATGGAGAGGTAGATCGCGTGCTCGGTGCCGGCGTAGAGGACGCTCGCGTTCTTGCGGTCCTCGCGGATGACCTTGACGGGGGAGCCGGCGGGGAGCGCCGAATCGCCTTGACCGGTGATTGACTTCCAGGACGCGCCCAGGTCACTCGTGACGAACAAGTGGGGCTGGTTGTCGTCGGAGCGGTGAGCGTCGATCGAGAGGTAGACGGTCTTGGCGTCGTGGTGCGAGGCGTCGAGGCGCGAGACGTACTTGCCCTTGGTCTCGGGGTTTGCCGGCGTGACGTTGGTCCAGGATTTGCCGTCGTCCGTGGTCACGTGGACAAGCCCGTCGTCGGTGCCGGCCCAGATCGTGCCCGCGGCGACGGGAGATTCGGAGAGCGCGACCACGGTGCCGTGGGTCTCTGCTTCGGACCCGACGGAGAGGATGTTCGGGAGAGTCTTGTTCGAGAGGTCGGGAGAGATCGCTTCCCAGCGATCGCCGCGGTTGGTGAGCTTGAAGACGTGGTTCCCGCCGAAGTACAGGGTCGTGGCGTCCTTGGGTGAGTGGGCGGAAACGAGGAAGGGCGAGTTCCAGTTGAAGCGGAAGCGCGGCTGCCCTTCGCGGGGCGAGGGACGGATAAGTTTCTGGAAGCCGGTGTCCAGTTGCGTGCGGATGAGCTCGCCGCCCTGCCCTTCGGAGTAGAAGAACTTCGGGTCGAACGGATCGAACGCGACGTGGAAGCCGTCGCTGCCGGTGATCATGTGCCAGTCGTCGTTGTTGATGCCGGACTTGGGAGAATCGGGGCCCTCGAAGGCCCCAGACTGGCGTCCGGTGCCGATCGGCCCGATCCAGGTGCAGTTGTCCTGGAGCCCGCCGGCGACGCGGTACATCGAGCCTTGGGGGCCGAAGTTGTCGACGCCGATGTTGTAGAACTCTCCGACGGCGACAGAGTTGAGGAAGTCCCATGTTTCGGCGCGGTCGTGGGAGATGTAGATCCCGCCGTCGGTGCCGAGGATGAGTTGGTCCGGGTCGGCGAGGTCTATGGCCATGGCGTGGAGGTCGCCGTGGGGTTTCTTCGCGCCGCCGGCGCGGAAGGACTTTCCGCCGTCGTCAGAGATCCAGAGCCCGTAGCCCAGGACGTAGACGCGTTGGTCGTCCTTGGGATCGACGCGGATTTTCGAGAAATAGAACGCGCGGGGCGTGAACGGGCTGAGACGCTTCCAAGTTTCGCCAGCGTCGTCGGAACGAAAGATCCCGCCTTCCTTGCTGCGATCGTCGAAGGGTTCAACGCCAAAGCCGCCTTCGTCAGATTCGACGACGGCGAAGAGGACCTTGGAG
This sequence comes from Phycisphaerales bacterium, assembly GCA_044221955.1. Taxonomy (GTDB): domain Bacteria; phylum Planctomycetota; class Phycisphaerae; order Phycisphaerales; family UBA1924; genus CAZCPB01. The sequence goes on from JBGAOD010000051.1 coordinate 12,240, forward strand.
TTTTTCGCGAAGACGTCGAGCCCGATGCGCTGGGTGGAGGCCGGCAGCCCGGCGGTGAGTTTTTTCCAAGTAGCGCCCGCGTCGGTGGACCTGTAGATGCCGCCCTTGTCGGAGAGGGCCTTGCCGGAGGTGTACGAAAACGCCGTGCGCTGGCGGGCGTAGAGGGCGGCGTAGACGGTGTCGGGGTTGGCGGGGTCGAGGATCACGTCGCAAGCGCCGGCGAAGTTGTCGGCTTTGAGGGCGTGGGCCCAGGTCTTTCCGCCGTCCGTGGTCTTGTAGACGCCGCGCTCGGGGTTGGGCCCCCAAAGCCGTCCCATCGCGGCGACGTAGCAGACGTCGGGGTTGCGCGGATCGACGGCGAGGCGGGGGATGTTGCTCGTTTCGGTGAGTCCAACGTTGGTGAACTCTCCGCCGCCGTCGGTGGATCGGTAGACGCCGTGGCCCCACGATGAGGAGTTGCGGTTGTTGCCCTCGCCGGTGCCGACCCAGACAACCTTGGCCTTACCTTTGTCGGCTTCGGCTTTCTTGAACGCTTCGGGGTCTTTCTGGGCGAGTTCTTTCTTGGAGGACTCGGCGGCGGGGTCGGTTTTTTCGTCCTTCCAACCGGGCCAGGATTCGGGGGCGTCGGCGACGACCACGGCTCCGATCGAGGCGGTTTCGTAGCGGTCGAAGACGGGGGCGAGGGTGACGCCGCGGTTGGCGGTCTTGAAGAGCCCGCCGGTGCCGAAGCCGACGTAGAAGGCTTTGGAATTGCCGGGCGCGAAGCACACGTCGGCGACCCGTCCGCCCATGTTGGCCGGGCCGATGGAGCGCCAGGAGAGAGCTTTGAAATCCTGGGGGCGCAGGAGGCGTGATTGACCGGCCGGGGGCGCGTCGGGTGCCTTTGGAGTGCTCGGCGCGGCAGTTGGCGGCGCCGCCGCCGGCGGGTTCGCGGGCTGCGCGTTCACGCACGAAATCATGGGGAGGAGCGAGAGGAAAAGAACGCCTCGGGTTCGAGCGAGCATGATGCACTCCGTAAAGAGTGGAGGATGCTACCAGACGGCTGGGTTGCGTGCAGGGCCCGTGCTGATCGAGCACCGTTCGTGTGGGTTGTCAGGTGTGACAATGGCCCCGCCCGGATTCGAACCGGGGACCGAGCGATTATGAGTCGCCAGCTCTAACCGCTGAGCTACGGGGCCGCAGAGGAACTGTACCGTCGGAGCTTGAGGGTGAGCAAATCGGAGAAGGGCGCGTTGCGTCGGTCGGAAAATCTGCGGTGGCGAGGGTTCGGAATGGGAAAAGAAAACGGGGAAGGCGGTTAGCCTTCCCCGTTGTGCGTTCAACTTGAGAGAGACAGGTGTAGGAAGAGGAGACACAGGCGGGATGCCTGTGCCACGAGGTTGTGTCAGGAGGAGATGTTTACTTGATCAGCAGGATCTCGCGATACGTCGGCAGCGGCCAGAGGTCAGACGAGATCTGGACTTCCAGCGAGTCCACGACCTCGCGGAGATCGGCGAGGGCGGGGCGGACCTTGTCGCGGATGTGGGCGGCGTGCTCGTGCGGGTCGGTCGCGTGCTCGCTGGTGATCTCGTCGAGCTTGGTGATCGCAACGCGCAGGCGGTTGACCTCGCCGGCGAAGGCTTCGAGATGAGCCCGCGCGTCGGTCGCGTCCACGTCCGCGGCCTCGGTGGCGGCGACGACCTCGGCCAGCTCGGACTGCTGGCGGATGGCGGCCGGCAGGATCTGTGTGCGGCCGATCAGCACGCCCATCTCGGCTTCGATCAGCACCTGCTTGACGTACTTCTCGATGAAGATGTGCTCGCGGCTCTCGACTTCGACCTTGTTGAGGACCTTGTACTTCTTGAAGAGGTCGATGTTCTTCTTAGCGCTGATGACCGACAGCGCGCGGACGGAGTCGCGGTGGTTGAGCAGCCCTCGCTTGGCGGCCTCGTCGTGCCAGGCCTTGTCGTACCCGTCGCCGTTGAAGATCACACGCTTGTGCTGTTTCACGATCTTCTGGAGGAGGGCGCGGACGACCTGCTGGAGCTTGGCCTCGTTGGCCTTGGGGCCGACGGACTTCTCCAACTCGGTGGCGACGTAATCGAGCGACTCGGCGACGATGGTGTTGAGGACGGTGGCGGGCCAGGCGACGGAGGCCGAGGACCCGACGGCGCGGAACTCGAACTTGTTGCCGGTGAACGCGAAGGGGCTGGTGCGGTTGCGGTCGCCGGTGTGACGCGGGATCTGCGGCAGGGTGCGGGCACCAAGATCGAGCTTGCCGCCCTTGAGCGTGCTCTTGGGCGTGCCGGCTTCGAGCTGGTCCACGATGTCGCTGAGCATGTCGCCCAGGAAGATCGACATGATCGCCGGCGGGGCCTCGTTGGCGCCGAGACGGTGATCGTTGTTCGCGCTGGCGACGCTGGCGCGGAGCAGGTCGGCGTGGAGGTCAACCGCCCGGATCACCGCGCACAGGCACACGAGGAACTGCATGTTCGTGTGCGTTTCATCTCGCGGGTCGAGGAGGTTCACGCCGGTGTCCGTGGACATCGACCAGTTGAGGTGCTTGCCCGAGCCGTTGATCCCGGCGAAGGGTTTCTCGTGCAGGATGCACTGCAGCCCGTGCCGCGGGGCGACGCGCTTGAGCGTCTCCATCACGAGCATCTGGTGATCGCAGGCGACGTTGGCGGTTTCAAAGAGGGGGGCGAGTTCGAACTGGCCGGGGGCGACCTCGTTGTGCCGGGTCTTGACGGGGACGCCGAGGCGGTAGAGATCACGCTCGCACTCGCTCATGTACGCGAGCACGCGGCTGGGGATCGCGCCGAAGTAGTGGTCTTCGAGCTGCTGGTGCTTGGGGGGCTTGGCGCCGAAGATGCTGCGGTCGCAGGTGATGAGGTCGGGCCTCTGGAAGTAGTACTCGCGGTCGATCAGGAAGTATTCCTGCTCAGCGCCGACGGTGGCCATGACGCGGGAGACGCCCGCGTCGGTGCCGAAGATCTTCAGCACGCGCAGGGCCTGCTCGCCGAGGGCCTCCATCGAACGCAGCAGGGGGGTCTTCTTGTCGAGGGCTTCGCCGGTCCAAGAGACGAAGGCGGTCGGGATGCAAAGCGTGGCCGAGCCGCCGGAGCGGTTGATGAAGACCGGGCTGGTGCAGTCCCATGCGGTGTAGCCGCGGGCCTCGAAGGTGGCGCGCAGGCCGCCGGAGGGGAAGCTGGAGGCATCGGGCTCGCCCTGGACGAGGGCGGAGCCGGTGAACTCGCTGAGCGCCCCGCCATGGCCGTCGGGGACCATGAAGGCGTCGTGCTTCTCGGCGGTCTGCCCGGTGAGGGGCTGGAACCAGTGGGTGTAGTGGGTGGCACCGCGCTCCAGGGCCCAGTCCTTCATGGCGGCGGCGACGACGTCGGCCAGCTCGGGGTCGAGCCGCTCGCCCTGCTTGATGGTGCGCTGGAGCTTCTTGAAGACGTCCTTGGGCAGGCGCTGCTGCATGGCCCGCTCGGTGTAGACGTCGGTGGAGAAGACGTCCTCAATAGGGTGCGGACGGTGGGATGCGTCGTGCTTGGAATAGTGCCCGTTGCTGCGGGCGGCCGACGGATCGTGGGCGGCGGCGGTCGTGGACATGCTTGGTCGCTCCCGAATGGAAAAGAGAGGAAATTCCCCCGTTCGGCCGCTGAGATGGGCGCAGTCGCCCCGCCAAAACGGGCATCACCGGCGACTGGACCACGAGGTCCGGGTCGTCGGTGAAAATCACCTCAGCGTGAACGGGGTTGATCTTAGCCCGCTGGCGTCGGCCGAGTTCAACCGGCGGATCAAAAGCTGGTGGCGCGGATTGAAACCCGAAGGACCGTGGGCTGAGGCTTGCGGATGTTCCGCTCCACCTCGGCGGATGCCGCACGGAGCGTGACCTCAAGGTGCGTCACGGTGATCTGGCCGAACCCATCTTTGCCCGGATCTCTTCCGAGAAGTTGACGACCAGGTCGATGCGGTTCGCCATTTCGTTGTCCCCTTGCAGGATGACCATCAATCGGCCTTCGGGGGTCCACGAATAGTTTCTGGTTTTCATGTCCTTGATGCTGTACACCGGCTTGGGGAGCGACGCGGAGAATGTCGGTTCGGTCTTCACGTCCACACTGACCACCTGCTTCTCGGCATCAAAGAAGCGGATTTCCTTGCCGTCGGGGCTCCACCAAGCGACGCCTTCGTGCCCGTTGGTCGAGATCTGCACGCGTCCGGACCTGGTATCCTCGGGGCCCGAACCGGTGCCCGTGAACCGCTGGACGTACAGCTCGTGCCGCCCGGACTCGACCGAGCAGAACACGACCCACTTGCCATCGGGCGAGAATATCAGGGCGTGCTCGTCGGCCGGGGAGTTCAGGTAGGGCGTGGCCTTCCACTTGACCCCCGCGCCGCCGCCCGCCTCCCGCTCCAGCATCAGCACATCGCTCGTGTTGGTTTTCATGTCCTGCTGGACGATCGCGAGGATCTTTCCATCCGGGGACCAGGACGAGGGCATCAGGAGCAGCCTTTGCGAGAGCGGACTGACGAGCATCTTCACGGCTTCGCCCGGTCCACCCGCAGGCCGTTCCACGATCGAAAACTCGTCCTTCGCGAAGCCGCCGTGTACAAACCGCTGCCCGCCCGGGCTCCACAACATGCCAATGACGGCGCCGTCGATCGGGAATCGTGTGGACGTTCGGCGTGTCAGGTCCTGCACCCACATCTCGGAGGTCAACGAATCGGGGCTGTTCACCTCCAGGTTTGCCAGCACGCGGCCGCCGTCCGGCGAGATCAGGATCTCCGAGTAGGCCCGCGTCGGCCCCGGGATGGGCTGCGGCTGCCCTTTGTCGTCGAGCCGTGCGAGGCGCCGATCCGAAAAGTCTGCGGGGCGCGTCGACAACGCCAGCGTGCCGCTCGGTGAGAGGCTGAACTGGCTCACGGCGTTTCCGCTCCACACCCGCACCGGGTCGCCCAGCGGGCGCAGCGTGTTCGGATCAAACCGCGCCGCAACCAGCCCGGACTGGTCGGCCCGGAGCGCCACCAGCAGATTCTCCCCGTGCGCCGCATCCGCCACGAAGACGGCGCTGCCCGTATCTGGGAGCACAACCGTCCGCTTTCCCGAGGTGAGGTCGATGACTTCGGTATTGACCTTGATCTTCTCGCCCACGATCGAATAGTGGGTCGCGAACATCGACTTCCCCGCCACCAAAGGGACAAAGCTATCCCAACCCTCGATGGTTTCGGAGCGTTCCTCGCGAAGGACGACCCGCGGCTCGCCGCCCGAGGTCGCGACGGCGTAGATTGTCCTCTCCAAGTTCGGCGAAAACACAATCTCGCGTTCCGACGCCCAACCCAGTGCGAACTGTGTTCCCTGTGCGAGATCGCAGATGGTCTCTGGCTTGCCCGAAGGTCGCCCATTGTCCATCGCGACTTTCTTCAGGCTGAACTTACTGCCGGCGCGGTCCTTTGCGCAAGAGAATGCCACCCAACGACCGTCCGGTGACAACGCGGCGGTCCTCGCTCCTTCGGTGCCTTCGACAACGGTGGTCTCGTCTCGGTCGAGGCGACGAACCACCAGCACGCCTTCGGGCTTGGCGCTGTCGGGTTCCAGCTCGGGCCACGCCGTGTAAGCCAGGAACCTCGCGTCGGGGGAGATGCCCACGAGCGTGCGGAAGGGCGGCTTGCTTTGGACCGTGGTAGAGACATGGAACGTCTGCAGCGGCGCAGCCGGCGCGGGGCGTGTCAGCCGACTCGCCGCCAACCAGCCGATCCCTCCGGCCACGAGCGCCATCGCGCACGCCGCGCCGACTGCGAGGGATCGCGTTCTCATTGGCATAGGCGATGAACCGGCGGCCGAGGACCACTCCTGTCCGTTGATCGCTCGTTCGAGTTCGAGTCGCGCATCGCCAATGTCGTGCAGGCGGTTCTTGCGATCCTTGGCGAGGCAGTTGGTCAGAAGCTCGCGCGCGCGCCTCGGGGTGTTGGGCGGCAGCAGGGCGAAGTCCGATTCCTTGTGCAGCGTTGCGCCGATCGCGTCCGCGACGGTCTCGCCGCGGAAGGGCATCGTGCCCGTCAGCATCTCGTAGAGCACGCACCCAAAGGAGAAGATGTCGGAGCGCCTGTCAACGGGCTTGCCGCGAGCCTGTTCGGGGCTCATGTACCCGGCCGTGCCCATGATCGCGCCGGGGATGGTGGGGGAGTGACGCGCCGGCGAGGTAATCGTGGGAGAGTCGGCCCGCGCCGCCGCGTTGGTCGAGGACAGTGGGCCGTCGGCGCTGCGCGCCAGCCCGAAGTCGAGCACCTTCACCACGCCGTCGGGCGTCACCATGACGTTGCTCGGCTTGAGATCGCGGTGGATGATGCCCTTCTCGTGCGCGGCCTCGAGCGCCTCGGCGATCTGCTTGGCGAGCGACAACGCCTCGTGGATCGGCAAGGCCCCGCTCCCGATGCGATCGGCGAGCGTCTCGCCCTCGATGTACTCCAAGACTAGGTACTGCTGCCCGCCCGCTTGTTCGAGCCCGTGAATGCCGCCGACGTTTGGGTGGTTGAGCGACGCGAGAACTTTGGCCTCGCGCTGGAATCGGGCGAGGCGATCGGGGTCGGCCTCAAGGTCAGCGGGCAGGGCCTTGATGGCGACCTGCCGGTCAAGTCTTGGGTCGGTGGCGAGGTACACCACACCCATGCCGCCTCGGCCGAGTTCGCGTTCAATCTTGAATGGGCCGATAGTGGCGGGATGCATGGGCCGGGAGTGTACGGATTCTGAAGGTCGCCGTGGCTGTCAGCGATCATCGCGGGCTGCAAATCGCTGGGTCCGAAGCTCCAGTTCCCGAACGCCCGCCAAGAAAACTTCGATTGGCGTCCCCTCCCCCCGACTTCTCGGCACTCAGACCAGCCCGGACGCGAGTTCTCGGCAAAACGTCGAGGCCTCGGCGATTGCATCGCGGCCCTCGGCGTGCGCGACCGTCAGGCGACGCACGAGCGCGCTGCCGACGATCGCAGCGTCGGCGTGACGCACCACCGCCCGCACATGGTCCGCCGTGGAAACCCCAAAGCCAACGACGATGGGCAGCGGTGACAGCTCGCGCAGTTTGCTCACGCGCGAGCCGATCTCGGGGGCGTCGGTCTGTTCGCCCGTGATGCCGCCGCGGGCGAGGAGATAGACGAATCCGGTGGACGCTTTGACGATCTCTTCCGCGCGCCGCAGCGGGGTGGTGGGGGAGATGAGCAGGGTCGCGGTGAGCTCGTGCTTGGCGGCCGCGTCGAGGATCGGGCGCGATTCTTCCAGCGGGGCGTCGGGGATGATGAGGCCATCGAACCCGGCCTGCTTGGCGGCCTGCGCGAAGCCGTTGCTGCCGCCCATGCGGTAGACGATCGAGACGCTGCACATGGCGATGAGGCCGAGGTTCACGGGCTGGGCGGTGTTGGCGCGGATCGCGGCGACGTCTTCGAAGACGCTGCGAGGCGTGACGCCGTGCGTGATCGCCTCGTGCATGGCGGCGGCGATGATGGGGCCGTCGGCGATGGGGTCTGAGAAGGGGATGCCGATCTCGACGATCGACGCGCCGGCCTCTTCGAGCGCGGGGAGGAGAGTGCGCAGAGAGTCGGGCCTGGGGTGCCCGCCGCAGACGAACGGCATCAAGGCCCGTTTGTTCTGGGAGCGAAGGTCGGCGAAGATCTGGTCGATTCGGTTCACGGCGGAGTGTAGGGGAAGGGGGCGGGGCATCAAGGCAGCGGGGCAACGAGTGGGGGGAGAAGATGAGAAATGGAACTCGACTATTGCTGCATCATCTCTTCGATCGCGGCGATATCGTCGGTGAGGGGGCGATCGTCGGTGAGCTTGGGTACACGCTCGCGGATTCGCTGATGCCAGCGTTCAACGTCGCGGCCTGATTTCAACGGTCGATGTTGCTCGATGCCTTCCGCAGCGACGAGGAACTCGATCGCGATGACTTTTCTGCAAAGGTCCAATGCTCTCGCCGCCTTCGCTGCTGATCGAGGGCCGAATGAGTTGTAATCCTCCATACCAGCGCTGGTGGGGATGTTGGCAACGCTGGCGGGAGTCGCGAGGCCGATCATCTCGTTGACGCAGGCGGCTGCGGTGTATTGCGCGATCATCAGCCCGCTTTGCAGGCCGGGGCGTGGCGCGAGGAATGGCTTGAGGTGGCTTTCAGGCTCGAACGCCCCGGTCATAAGATAGATTCTGCGTTCCGCGATGCCGGCCATGTGGCATAACGCGATGGCAAGGTAATCAAGCGGAAGTGCAAGAGGCAGGCCGTGGAAGTTTGCGCCGGAGACAACGCTCGGACGATTCCTGTCCGAAAAAACGAGCGGGTTGTCTGTCACCGCGCCAAGTTCAGCGTCGATGATGATCTCAACATCTACCATCGCATTGCGAACCGCGCCAAGCACCGTCGGCGCGGCACGCAGAGAATATGGATCTTGCACGCGCGGGTCGTTTTTCACATGACTTTTGGCGATCTGGCTGCCCTTAAGCATTTTCCGGAGCGTCTCAGCCTGCGACTCGGCCCAGAAATGTTGGCGTGCTTTGTAAAGTCGATCATCGAGAAAAGCGTGCGTGGCCCGGCAGGCGTCGATGCTCATGGCCGTAGCCCATTGTGCAAAGTAATACAGTTGCTCTGTTTCAGAACTCAGCAACGCTCCTCTCCCCGCCATCAAATGCGTCCCATTGATCAGCGCCAGCCCTTCCTTCGCGCCCAACTCAACCGCCTTGATCCCCGCGGCCTTCATCGCCGCGCCGCCCTTCATCGCCCTCCCTTTGAACTTCGCCTTCCCTTCGCCGATGATGACCAGCGCCACGGCCGCGAGCGGCGCGAGATCGCCCGACGCCCCGACCGAGCCGATCTCCGGCACGATCGGCGTCACGCCCTTGTTCAGCATGGCCGCGATCGTTTCGACCAGCACCGGCCGGACGCCCGACTTGCCACGGCCAAGCGACGCCGCGAGCAGCAGCATCATCGCGCGGACAACCTCATCCGGGAGCGGGTCGCCGACCCCGGCCGCGTGCGAGCGGACGAGATTGCGTTGCAACGCCGCGAGGTCCTTGTCGCCGATGCGTTGCTTGGAGAGCGATCCAAAGCCGGTGTTGATCCCGTAGTGCGGCTGGCCGTCTTTGATCGCCGCCTCGACGACCTTTCGGCTGGCGAGCATGAGCTTGCGAGCCTTGGGGCCGACGGAGATCGGGCGGCCGTAGCGTGCGACGGAGACCACCTCGTCGATCGTCAGAGGTTTCGCGTCCAGCACGAGCGTTTTTCGGACTTTCCAGGGTGCATCAGCCATAGTCGGCAAGTGTAACGGGCTGAGGCTTGGCGCGATCGTTGGCAAGGTGATACATTGTGCCCGATCCGAAAGGGGACGCATGCACGCGCTCGCCGCCGGCGATTTTTCGCATTCAATGACTTTCTTCGTGCAGCTCGCGGTGATCCTCGGAACGTGCCGCGTGGTCGGGCTGTTGGTGCGGCGTTTCGGGCAGCCGCAGGTCGTGGGAGAGATGATCGCCGGCGTGATCCTGGGCCCGTCGTTGTTCGGGCTGTATTTCCCGTCGTTTTCCGCGGAGATCTTCCCACGCTCGCTCATCGTCGATGGAACCTCGGGCCGTCACCCGTTGTTGACCGTGCTGTACTGCCTGGCTCAGATCGGGCTGGTGCTCTATATGTTCCTGGTGGGATTGGAATACCGCTCGGACCTGCTCAAGGGGCGAGCCAGGAGCGCGCTGAGCGTGTCGCTCGCCGGCGTGGTCGTCCCGTTCGCCCTCGGGTGCGTCATCGCGTGGTTCCTTCGCGATGATCGACGGATGTTCACCCAAGGCGTACGCCCGCACGAGGCGATGCTCTACCTCGGGGCGGCCATGTCGATCACGGCCTTCCCGATGCTCGCACGGATCATCCACGAGGCCGGGCTGACGGGCACCTCGCTCGGAACGTTGGCGATCACGGCCGGGTCTGCCGACGATGCCATGGCGTGGTGCGTGCTGGCGGTCGTGCTGGCGAGTTTTCAATCGTCTCTGATGATCGCGGTCACGGCTTTCGCCGGGAGCGCCCTGTTCGTGCTTGTGGTCCTGCTGCTGGTCAAACCGTTACTCGCCAGATTCGAGGCAGCGGCCAAGCGCAACGCGAGATTAGAACACACGTACCTGCCGTCGCTCCTGGTGCTCCTGATGCTCTCGGCCTGGTACACCGACCGCATCGGGATCTACGCGGTCTTCGGTGCCTTTGTTCTCGGACTGGCCGTCCCGCGCGGCGAATCGGCGGCCCGAGTCGTGCGCGCGATCGAGCCGCTGACCGTGAACCTCTTTCTGCCGCTCTTTTTCGTCAACTCGGGGCTCAACACCCGCATCAATCTCTTGGGTTCGACCGAGGTGCTCGGCGTCACCGCCCTGATCGTGCTGGCCGCGTGCCTGGGGAAGGGTGCCGCGTGCTACGGCGTGTCTCGCCTGACAGGGGTTGGACCTCGCGAGTCGTTCGCGATCGGAGCATATTGATGAACGCACGCGGCCTCATGGAACTGATCATCCTGAACATCGGGCTTGAACGGGGGCTGATCACCCCGACGCTCTTCAGCGTCATGGTGGTCATGGCGATCGTCACCACGCTGATCGCCACGCCAGCGTTCGAGGCCGCGTACGGAAAAGCAGGCTCCTCGAAGCGTCTTGGTCATTCATTGAATATGAGCTGAGGTATGGCCGGCGGGCCCATCGCAACGTCCTAGAATACCTGTTATGTAAAATACACAGACCCGCCGGAGCAAGGTCAGTGGGCACGCACGCCCACACTCGGTGCCCCGTGGACAGCAAATCACAAGACACCTCAACGATTCAACGCGAACTCGTCGGCGCGACAACCAGACGTGCCCCGCACTCCGGGCAAACATCGATGAGCCTCAACCCCGCACGGTCGTACCCGCACGCAGCGCACAAACCCCTGCGGCCGCGCCATCGCGCCACCAGACTCTCGCGCACCCAGGCGATCAGAGTGAGCGTCACCATGAAAACAAGAGGCATCCAGAGCGCGATTCGGACATTGCCCGAACCGAAGTTCGAGGCCGGCCAAAGATTCATGCGCGGTTTTTCCCAACGCTTGAACAAGGGCACAGGCGAGTCGTTCGGGAAGAAGTACCCGGAGTGCTGGGCGTAGGCATAGCCCCAACCCACTCCGAAGTACACCCCGCCGGGGCTTCGCCACGACGCGTAGAACCAACCGCTGGAAAACCACAACGCAAAAAGCAAAGCGCTGACGATGAGGCAGCACCATTTCAATGTGGCAAAGCGAGGGAACTTCGGTCGTTGTAGGTAAGGTCGAGTACGCACCTTCTCAGTTTACCGAGGAGCTGAACACCCTCGCACCGATAGGATCGGAAAGCTTGCGTGTGTGCCCGAGTGCAGATATTCTCCGACGCGACAGGAACTTGGTGGGTCCCGGCCGGAGAGACCGCACATGCTGTATTCAGTAATCGAGTGGTGGGCAGGTCTGCCGATGTGGTTGCGGGTCGGAGTCGCGCTGCTGTTCCTTGGGCTGTCCACGGTGTTGTGGTTCCTCGGAAGATTCTGGCCTTGGGGATGGGCGGTTGGCGGGATTCTGTTATTGATGAGCGGGAAATCGTCCTCCGAAAAATCGGGGTACAACTTCTAGCCGCAGAACTTCTGGCTCGGCCTGCCAGGTGATTTTGACGCCGCGCCTCAAACCACGCGTCAGTCTTTCGAGCCCGCACGGAATACGGCGAACTTTCTGATGACCGGCTCGCCAACCGATGTCCCTACCACAAGCCGCACCGCCTCCACGCTCACCGGTTCGATCCTGTCGATTTTCTTGTGCCCGATGGCCGTCCCAGTGGCGAGCGGTTTCCACACCCCGCCCACCAGCCCTTCGATCGCGTACTCACGCACACGCTCGCCCTGCGCGATGTCCTCCATCACCACCACGCGGTCAATCAGGGTCGGGGCGCTCAGCGTGACCTGCACGCTCGCACCCCGCCCCGACGTGTCCGCGGCCGCGATTCCATAACGCTTCTGGACCGCCGCGCCGAACTCGCCGGACCGCTTCGCGTCCATCTCGGGGATCAGGCCAGTTCGATCCGGCGTGTTGTTCAGCAACATCACCGCGCCGTGCCCGACCGATCGCTCGTACATGCTCATCAACTGTTCCACCGACTTGAGCGAGTTCTCGTTGTTGGTCTTCCAAAACCACGTCGAGCGGATGCGCGAGTCGCACTCGTTGGGGAGCCAGCGACTTCCCTCGGGGTCGCCGTCCTCGCCCGTGTAATCCCCCCACTTGCGATCGGCCCGCGGAAACTTCACCGCGTTCCACGCCGGGTACGGCGCAAGTCCTTCCTCGTTGCCCACCCACCGGATGCTGGCCTGCGGGCCTTGGAAGACGACCGCGTTGGGCGCGTGCTTGGTGACGATATCGCCGACATCAAACACAAGACTCCCGTCGAACCACACCTCGATCATGTCGCCGTACCGGCTGAGGACCTCGGTCAGTTGCTCGCGGAAGAGTTTCTCGTACTCCGCCTGTTTCTGCGGGTCCTTGGCCTTCCCCCCGACCTCGACGCCATGTTTCCGATCCTGCGGCGAAATGTACACCCCGAGTTTCATACCGCCCTTCTTGCACGACGCGGACAGGTCCGCCAGCACGTCCCCCTTGCCGCCGCGCCAACGCGTGTGCCCGACTGAAAAATCAGTCGTCCCCGTCTGCCACCAACAAAACCCGCCCTCGTGCTTGGCCACAAAGACGATGTACCTCGCGCCCATCGACTTGGCCACCCGCACCCACTGGTCCGTGTCCAGCTTCTCGGGGTTGATCTCCGTCAGCGGCGTCGCCAGCGTGTCCGACTCAGAGTCCTGCCACGTTTGCGGGGCGAGGTGG
>JBGAOD010000204.1:0-2902 GCA_044221955.1 Phycisphaerales bacterium
AGATGCAAGACCGGACCGACGTGGTGTTCATGTTCATCGGTGGCGGGGTCGGCAAGAAGGACGTGGACAAGGCCATCGCCGAGCACAAGCCGACGAACATTCGGAGCTTGCCGTACCAGCCGCTGGACCAGATCAAGTACTCGCTGAGCGCGGCCGACGTTCACCTGGTGAGCGTCGGCAACGACGTGGTCGGCGTGGTCCACCCGTGCAAGGTCTACGGCGCGATGGCGGTGCAGCGGCCGATTTTGTTGTTGGGACCGGACCCGTGCCATGTGTCGGATTTGATCCGTGACGAGAAGATCGGGTGGCAGATCGTGCATGGCGACGTGGACGGGGCGCTGAAGACCATCAACGCGATTGTGTGTACGCCCAAGGACGAGCTGGACGCGATGGGCAAGCGGGCCAAGGGGTTGACGGAGCGGGAGATGAACAAGCGCGTGCAGTGCGGGCGGTTCTGTGACGTGGTGGTGCGGGGGTTGTAAGAGCGGAAGACGGGAGGCCCGGTAGGGACAGGTTGAAAACCTGCCCCACTAGGCTGGGTAGAGCAAGACTCGGAAGAGACACGGGGAGGGATCTTCATGACGATGGCGGAGGGCACATTCGCGAATCTTCCGCCGGGTGGATCGTTCCGGCTTGATCCCGTCCCGGGCTCCAAGGCCAGCGGGTACGAGTTTCTGGTGCTGGAATCGCCGGGGCGCACGCTCAAGAAGTACGTGTTCATCCAGGACGATCCGTTCTATCTGCCGAAGGTCCTGGATAAATACCTGCGCGAGTTCGGCGACTCCACGGCCGGGATCAACATCCAGCCCAACAACCAGGGGAAGCGGACGGTCGTCGAGACCGCGATGGACCTTCTGAAGATGTACGGGCCGTGGTATTTCCAGTGGAAGCTGCGGAATTACTTCTGGAACAAGCTCAAGGGCAAGGTCGTCAACGGGATCCTCGGATCGACCAAGACGTGCCACACCGTCGAGTCGGTTGCGCGGAAGTACGGCGTGCCGGTGCATTACACGGAGGACGTGAACAGCGAGGCGTTCCGCAAGCTGCTGCGCGATTTGGGCGTGGAGTTCATTGTCTCGATCTCGGGGACGATGCTGTACAAGAAGGACCTGCGGATGCAGACGCCGTACGGCATCGTGAACTGTCACGGGGCGCTGCTGCCGAAGTATCGCGGGCTGATGCCGAGTTTCTGGACACTGGCGAACGGTGAATCGTGGGGCGGGTCGAGCGTTCACTTCGTGGATCGGAAGCTGGACAACGGGCCGATCGTGGTGCAGAAGAGGTACCGGATCCACTCGCGCGACACGCTGGAAGACGTGATGGCGCGGAGCAAGGACCTGGCGGCCGAGGCGATCATCGAGTGCGTGAGGTTGGTTGAGGCGGGGAATCCGCCGTTGACACCGAATCCAGAATCCGAGATGACGCACTTCGCGATGCCGACCAAAGAGGACGTGAAACGCTTCCGCGAGCACGGGCACCGGTTTTTCTGAATCGACCGCGCAACCATGCCGAGGGCATCCGACCAACTCGTCCACGCGCTCTCCTTCGATATTGAAGATTGGTTTCACATCGTCGAGGTGAAGGCCGTCGAAGATCCGAAGCTGTGGCCGAAGTTGAGCGCGGAGTCCTCGTTGGTAGAGCGGTACACCGATCTGATACTGAAAATCTGCGCCGACCACAAGACGCGCGCGACGTTCTTCATGCTCGGGTGGATCGCAGAACGTCACCCCGCTCTCGTGAAGCGCATCTCCGACGCGGGGCACGAGATCGGCACGCACTCGTTCTGGCATCGGAAGGTGTACGAGCTTTCGCCGGAGGTTTTCGCCGAGGACATCAAGCGATCGATCGAGGCGATCCGGTCGGCCGCCCCCGGCGTCGAGATCCGCGGCTTCCGCGCTCCTTCCTTTTCGATCACCGAGGGGACCGAGTGGGCGTTTGATGTGCTGATGGACCACGGGATTACTTACGACGCGAGTCTGTTCCCGGCGAGCCGCGGGCACGGGGGGTACGCGTGTGCGCAGGGGTACCACGTCGTGACGACGCCGAAGGGACGGTCATTGCCGGAGCTGCCGATGTCGATCGCTCGCTACGGCGTGGGGCCGATCGCCAAGAAGCTCTGCTACTCGGGCGGTGGGTACCTTCGGGCGTTGCCGTTGTCGATGATCGAGTCGGGGGTGGCGCAGGAATCAACTGCCGGTCGGCCGACGGTGATTTACCTGCACCCGCGGGACTTTGCGGTTGATTGCCCGCGGGTGAGGATGCCGCCGCACCGGTATTTCAAGTGCTACACGGGGATGGCGACGACGGAGCCGAAGCTGCGGGCGCTGCTGTCGCGGCACCGATGGGACACCTGCGCGAGCGTGGTCCGCAACGCGCAGGGCGCGGCGGCTACGCTGAGCCATGCGGTTTGAGTTTCTGGGAACGGGGACTTCGGCGGGTGTACCGCTCATCGGTTGCGAGTGCGCGGTGTGTTCCAGCGAGGACGCGCGCGACCGTCGGCTGCGCACAGCGGGCGTGATCCGGTTCTCGGATTCCGCCGGCAAGCCTCGGACGATCCTGCTGGATGCCGGGCCGGATCTGCGCGAGCAATCGTTGAGAGCGAAGCTGACGCGGTGCGACGCGATCCTGTTCACGCACAACCACGTCGACCACACGTTCGGGCTCGACGAGGTGCGCCGCTTCAACGCGGTGATGAAGACGCCGATCGACGTGTACGCCGAGGAGCACACGCTCGGGCACCTGCGCCGGGTGTACACGCACATCTTCGAGCGCGACCGCAACGTCAACGACAGCTTCGTCGCGTCTCTGGTCGCCCACCGGCTGGAGATCGGGCAGCCCGTCGCGTTGTTCGGCGTGCGTTTCACGCCCATCCGTCTGCTCCACGGGCGCCTGCCCATCGTGG
>JBGAOD010000052.1:0-25002 GCA_044221955.1 Phycisphaerales bacterium
GCCGACTGGCTCGAAACCTGCGCACGCCTGCCGCCGGCTTCGGTCGACCTGTTCTACACCGACCCTCCGTTCAACACCGGCAACGCCCAATCAGACCGCGCCGGTTCTTTCGCGGACCGCTGGCCGACCACAAACCTGTACATCACGTGGCTCGAAGAACGCCTCCGCGCAACCCTCCCGGCCCTCAGGCCGTCCGCGAGCATCATCCTCCACCTCGACTGGCGCACCAGCCACCACGCCCGCCTGCTCCTGGACCGGCTCCTCGGCCCGGATCGCTTTGTGAATCATCTCATCTGGTCCTACGGGCTGGGCGGCTCGTCAAACCGTCGCTTCGCCCGCAAGCACGACGACCTGCTCGTGTACTGCCTGAATCCTGATCTCTACTACTTCAACCCGCCCATGGTCCCCGCCACCAGCGCCCGCCTCAAGGGCAAGCTCAAGAAATCCACGGACGTGCTCGACATCCCTTCCCTCAACAACATGGCCGTCGAACGCACGGGATATCCAACCCAAAAACCCCTCGAACTGCTCACGCTCCTCGTCAACGCGTTCTGTCCCCCGGGCGGCACCGTCCTCGACCCCTGCTGCGGCAGCGGAACCACCCTGGTGGCGGCCTCGATGCTCGGGCGCGGGTCTGTCGGCGGGGACGCCAACCCCGACGCGGTCGCGCTCACCCGTCAAAGACTCGCGAACATCCCTCCCGCAGGCACCGTAATCGTCGAGCCGAAGCAACCGACCATCGCCCGCACCAAACGACGGTGATCTTCCCCCAGGATAAACCCCCCAAGCCCAGCCCCCCGCTCGCCGATACTATCCACAAGCATGGACTTCCTAGCGCGGCTGTACGCCAAGCGAATCGTCAACGTCAACGTCAACATCATCGTGGCAGGTCTGCTCGCCATGCTGCTGACGCTGATCCCCGTGCACCTCTCCCACAACTTCACCCACAACCACTGGGCCATCCTCGGCATCACGTTCCTTTCCGACCTGATCTTCGACGTAGTGATCTACTACGCCCTGCACTGGCTCGCCAACCACGTCCCGTGGCGCCACACGTTTGGGCTCGACAACCCCGAGGTCACCCGCCCAGCCGTCTTCTTCCGCGATGCGACGATTATCCAAGGCCAACGGGCGGTCCTTTCCCCAATCCTCTATTCCATCTTCCTTGGGCTCCAGCTCTACCTGCTCAAGCAGGGAATCGCCCGCGAGTGGGCCGCCGTCGTCGGGCTTTCGTCCGGCATCCTTTGCACCCGCGTATTTCACACGATCTGGATGCTCCACTCCGATCGCCAGGCCGCCAGGAACGCCGCAAAGCAGCCCGCGCAGCCGCCGCGTGCAAAGGCCCCGGACCCCAGGCACATCGAAGGTGCAGCCTGAACCTCCCCAGTAGGTCGGCTCTCCGAGCCGACTCTCCACACGCTCCGTCCTCTTCCAGCCTCTCCGGCCTTGAGCGCGCCATCCACGACGCATCCCGCTCTAAGCCCACCAACGATCGGGCCAATGAAAAAGGGACGAGAGCCCGGAAGCCCGCGTCCCCTTTCTTTCCTTCAGTGCGGCGGAGACCTGGAAACTTGAATCACAGAGAAATGTCGGCTCGGAGAGCCGACCTCTCCCAGAGTCAAGATCAACGCTGCTCGGGAGGGATCCCCATCCCGCTGCGGTCCGGGCTCGCCGGCCGCTTGGGCGGGACGTACGCATTCGTTTTCAACTCGCCAAGCAAGTAGTCGATCGCTGCATCCAACTGCGGATCACCGCCGTCAACCATCTTCGCCGGATCGTCAACGACGGGCATGTCCGGGTCGACGCCGTGCCCTTCGATCCCCCAGTTTCCATCTCGCTTGTAGAACCCGAAGGTCGGCACCGTGATCACCCCGCCGTCGATCAGCCCCGGGTTCCCGGAAATCCCGACCAGCCCGCCCCATGTGCGTGCCCCGATCAGCTTCCCGAGCTTGGCGTTGCGGAACATCCACGGGAAGCAGTCGCCGCCCGAGCCCGCCAGACCGTTGATGAGCATGGCCTTGGGCCCGTTGTGCCCGTCCTGAGGCCAGGTCCAGTCCTGCCCGTCACGCTTCGCCCAGTAGTTGCTGACCGGCCGATTCAACAACTCAATGAACCGATTGGGGATCTGCCCGCCGCTGTTCCAACGCTCGTCGATGAGCAGCGCAGGCCGCCCACGCTCGCCGAAGAACTGGCGGTACAGCTCGTCCTGCCCGTCCACGCCCGTGCTGGGCACATGGCAGTACCCGATCTTGCCGTCGGACTTTTTCTGCACGTACTCGCGGTTGTGCTGGACCCACGCGCGGTACCGCAACGAGGCCTCGCTGCCGATCGGCTTCACGAGAACTTCCTTGCTCTTGCCGTCGATGACCGGATTCGGTCCGTACGTCAGGCTGATCGTCTTTCCGGCCGTATCGACAAAGGCCGCCCAAGGGTCTTGCGTGACATCGATCGGCACGCCGTTCACCGCGAGGATGAAGTCGCCGACCTTCACATCAATCCCCGGCTGGCTCAGAGGCCCGCGTGCGTCAACGTCCCAAGGCCCGCCCTCGATGATCCGCGAAACCTTGTAGCCCGATACATCACCGACTTTGACCAGCTCGAAATCGCACCCCAGCAGCCCGACGGAGACGGACTTCCCGCCGCCCTCGGTGTCGCCCGGGTTGCTGACGTAGGCGTGCCCGATGTTGAGCTCGCTGATCATCTCGCCGTAGACGAACGCGACGTCCTCGCGGTTGACGCAGTCCTCGATCATCTTGCCGTAGTGCTCGCGCATCTTCGGCCAGTTCACGCCGTGCATCGTGGGCTCGTAGAAGAAGTCGCGGTTGAGCCTCCAGACGTCGTTGAAGATCTGACGCCACTCGTGGCGTGGATCGACGATGACCGTGAGCCCGGCCGTCGAGACCGTGGTCGCCTTACCGCCGCCGGCCGAAGCGTCGAGCACGCTGATCGCGTTGCCGCGCCCGACCGCGAGCTTCTTGCCGTCGGCCGACATCGCAAAGCCGCCCGCGCCCGCCGTCACGAGCTTCTCTTCCTTGGCCTCGTCCTTGGGGTCGAAGATCTTGATGTCGGGCCCGCCCGCTGCGCCGCGGGTGGAGAACCGCGCGAACACCAAGCTACCACTGTCGTTGACGGCCATGCCGCCGAACGAGCCCGCCGCCAGGGGAAGCTGTATCGCGCGGCGCTCCATGCCGTCGAGATCGATCTTGACGTCTTCGGACGGCTTGTCCGAAGCGGTGCCGGCCTTGTCGTCGGCCTTGCCGCCGCTTCCAACGACCGTGCGCTTGCCCTTGCACGGCCCGGACTGGTTGTTGGCCGCCCATGTGCCGCTCAGCTCGCCGCCCTTGAGCGTGCCCGTGAGCGTCACGTTGGTCTTGCCCAGGCTCATGGTGATTGTGAACGCGCCGTCGCTGGCGTTATAGCTTCCCGATGTGATCGACCCGCCGCCCATCGCGCTCACGATCGAGCCGCTGAGCGACGTGCCGTTGAGCTTGAGATTCACGGTGAACGGCACGGCCGCAGGGACGTTCTCGCCCGCGATCCCCGTCGCCTCGCACGCCCACGTCCCGCTCACGCCGTCGTCGGCTTTGGCCTCATCGCCCGCGGGCTTGTCGGACTTCTCGGCCGGTTTGTCGCCCGGCTTGTCCGCATCCTTTTTCTCGTCCTTCTTGTCCTTGTCGTCTTTCTTCTCGTCCTTCTTGGGTTCTTCTTTCTTGAGCTGCTCCTCATCGCTCACGGCCGCGAAGGGGTTCTTCACGTCCTTGCGCAGCGGCAGCATGAACATCTGCCCCGACCCGGTGTACGCGTACGTCGAATCGATGTCCGAGTACGTCGCCCCGTTCACCGCGCGGTTGGACGTGAAGTACAGGAACTCGCCCTTGCGGTCAAAGGCCGGGGCGCTCGACGAGAACATCGGGTCCGTTACACGCGTCTTGACGGCGGTCTTCACGTTGTACAGCCACACGCAGCCCTGCCCGTTGTCCTCGTCGCTCCGCCCGTAGGTCATCCACTGCGAATCGCTCGACCACGACACGTTGAGCGGGCTCGAGTACGGGTCCGTATCGATCAGCTTGGTCTCGCCCGTCTCGACCGTTGTGAGCTGCAGCCGCCCTGCCTGGTCCGTGAACGAGATCATCTTGGAATCCGGCGACCAGGTCGGGTTGTACCGGAAACCCGCCCCGAGATTCGTCAGCTTGCGCGGCTCGGGTTTCTTCTCTTCTTTCTTTTCAGCTTCTTTCTTCTCCGCTTCCTTCTTTGCACCTTCCTTCGCCTCGGCCGCCTTCACATCGGCGTCGCTCTTCTTCTCCGCGTCCTTACCGTCCTTGTCCTTCTTGTCGTCTGCCTTCTTCTCTTCCTCGGCAGGCTTGCTGTCGGAAGGCCTCACCCACAGCTCGTACTCGCCCGACTTGTCGGAGAAGTACGCGATCCACTTCCCGTCCGGCGACCACGAGGGGTCACGCTCGAACTCCCCGTCGGTCCGCGTCAGGTTGCGAATGACACCTTCCTTCGCAGGGGCCGACCAGATGTCGCCGCGACCTTCGATCACCACGCGCTTCCCGCTCGGCGAGATCGAGTACGAACTCACGCCGCCAACATCCACCGCCTTGGTGCGCAGCGTCGGCCGATCACCCGGGATCGTCACCTTCACCACCGCGTCCTTCTCCGTCGCCAGATCCAGCAGCCTCAGCTCCGAGCCCAACTGAAAGACGATCTCGCCTTTCCCGCCCGCCCCCGGCCCGACCGAAGGCCAGCGCACATCGTCGTCCTTGTGGGCCGTG
Source organism: Phycisphaerales bacterium (assembly GCA_044221955.1). GTDB lineage: Bacteria > Planctomycetota > Phycisphaerae > Phycisphaerales > UBA1924 > CAZCPB01. Next base: position 4,776 of record JBGAOD010000052.1, read on the forward strand.
ATCTGCTTCCGCGTGCCCGTATCAAGATTGAACGACCAGATGTTCAGCCGGTGCTCCGGCCCGTTGTCCGACAGGTAGTACAGCACCTTCCCGTCGCCGCCCGGAACCCACATCGGGATCGAGTCGGTCCCTTCCCAGTCCGTGGCCTTGCGCGATTGATTCGTTTTCAAGTTGAACAGCCACACGTCCGTCGCCATCCCGCCGCGGTACCGCTTCCACGTCCGGTTGTCCGTCGTGTGCGGCGTGTACGCAAGCCACTCGCCATTCGGGCTGATCGACGCGAACGCGCCGTACGGCACCGGTAGCTTCGCGGGCATCCCACCCTTCGGGCTCACCGTGAAGAGCTGAGTCTGCCGCTGCAAACCTGCCAGGCCGTTGGACAAGAAGAGCAGTTTTCCGTCGGGCGTCCAGTCCGAGAGCGTCTCGCCGGCCGGGTGGTGCGTCACGCGATTCGGGATCCCACCCGCGACGGGGATCGTGTACAGGTCACGGTTCCCGTCGTAGTTGCCGACGAATCCGATGGTCTGGCCGTCGGGGCTGAACTTGGGGAAACCTTCCGCGCCGGGCGGGCTAGCGATCGGCGACGCCGCTCCACCGCCGCGCGGGACAACCCAAATATTGTTCGCGTACACAAAGCAGATCTTGTCCGCGCTCACGTCCGGGTACCGCAGCATCGTGGCCTGCGGCGTGATGTCGGCGTTCACGCCCGCCGCCAAGCCCGCGAGCCCCACCAGCATGGCGGCTGCGTGCCCGATGAACCCCGAACGACCGAACCGCCGACGACGAGAATTGCTTGCGCTCACGAGAACTTCCTTCGAAAATGCCCGCAACGATCCCCGCCGAATCGGACCTCGCTGCGGTCGGACGAAAAACAGTGATCAACTGAGAGGCCGCTGCCAACACGACAAGCTCCGCGACAGGGCGGGCCGCTAGTCTAGATCGGAGCGGGTTCTATTCCCACCCCGCCCGATGGTTGCACGCGACAGTTTTCTGTATGATCCGCGACGGAAACCGTCTCCACACGAATCTGAACTGAACTGGCCCTTTCAAGAAAGCACCCCATGCTCGCTCTCGCCACGGCCCGCGTCACGCCCTCGACTCAGCCCACAATTGCTGCGGAGACCTTCTCAGCGACGCGACGCAAGCCCTTGAGTTGGGGATTCCAAGGCCGCGGTTTCACGCCCCCAGTCAGAATCGCATCTCTGGCCGCGGCGTGCTGTGTCGGCCTCTGCGCGTTCGCGCTCACACCGGCCAATGCCCAGCAAACCGCCGCAGCCAAAGCCCCGGTGGATCGCTACACCCTCATCCGCTGCGGGCACCTCCTGGCTGTCCCCGGCAAGCCCACGCAGGACAACGCCACCATCATCGTCCACAACGGCCTCATCGATCGCATCACTGACGGCCTCACCGGGCCCGACCTCACCGCTGCCAAGCAGGCCGGCGCAACGGTCGACGAGATCGATCTGAAATCTAGCTACGTCCTCCCCGGGCTCATCGATTGCCACGTGCACGTCACCTTTGAATTCACCGCCGACGCTCGCCTCCGCGCCGTCACCGAATCCGACGCCACCTCCGCGCTCCACGGCGTCGCGTTCGCGCGCAAGACCCTCGACGCCGGCTTCACCACCGTCCGCGACCTCGGCTCCACCAACTCGGTCTCCATCTCGCTGCGCGACTCGATCGAGCGCGGCGAAGTCGCTGGTCCACGCATCGTCGCCGCGGGACAGGCCATCACCGTTACCGGCGGGCACGCCGACGGCAGCAACGGCTACCGACCCGACCTCTTCGGCGTCCCCGGCGCTGAAAAGGGCGTCGCCGACGGGCCCGACGAGTGCCGCAAGGCCGTGCGCTACCAGATCAAACTCGGCGCCGACTGCATCAAGCTCACCGCCACCGGCGGCGTCCTCTCCGCCAGCACCGCCGGCCTGCGCCAGCACTTTTTCGACGACGAGCTCAAGGCCATCATCGACACCGCCCACGCGATGGGTCGCAAGGCCGCGGCCCACGCCCACGGGCTCGACGGCATCAACGCCGCACTCCGCGCCGGCGTCGACTCCATCGAGCACGGCACGTACCTCGACGACACCTCCATCACGCTCTTCAAAGAGCACAAGGCCTTCCTCGTTCCAACCCTCCTCGCCGGCTTCACCGTCGCGAAGAATGCCGAAACGCCGGGGTACTACCTGCCGATGGTCGCCAACAAGGCCAAGATCGTCGGCCCCAAGATGCTCGACATGTTCAAACGCGCCCACGAAGGCGGCGTGAAGATCGCCTTCGGCACCGACACCGGAGTCTCGCCGCACGGCGAGAACGCCCAGGAGTTCGCGCTCATGGTCAAGGGAGGGATGACTCCCACCGAGGCCATCACCGCCGCCACGATCACCGCCGCCGATCTTTGCGGGCTGTCCGCGCAGATCGGCACCCTGGAATCCGGCAAGTCCGCCGACCTGATCGCCGTCACCGCGGACCCAACCAAGGACGTCACCGAGCTCGAACGAGTCCGTTTCGTGATGAAATCGGGCACGGTGTACAAAGCTGCACGCTGAGCGATATGCCTTGTGTACCCCCACGCTCCGCGTGGGGCTCCCTGCCTTTCTTCACTTCCTACTCCGAGTCCTCCTTCGATCAGTTCCCCACACTGCCCGTCGTGCTGCTCCCAGTTGTGCTTGGATACACAACCAGCACCGCCACATGATTTACGTTCGTCCCCGTAGGCCCCGTCTCCAGCAGCGCCCCCATCGCCTTCAACGCGGTGTTGCTGGCGTGGTGCCGTAGCGCAGCGAAGATCTCTACCCCCGCGCTCTCCGCTCGCCGCAAAGCACCCGGCACGATCATCGCGCCCGCGGCGGAAGTCGGACCATCAACCCCGTCCGTCGAGAACGTCAGTATCCCCACGCGGTCACCGATGCGCGCGAACGGACTTCCTTGATCGCTCGCGACTCGAATCTCATCCAACGCAGCCAGCGCCAACTCCTGACTCGGCCCGCCCATCCCTGTGGCTTCCCCAACCGTCACGCTCGTCTCCCCGCCCCACACCCACGCCCGAGCCGCGCACGACGATTCGTCACCGGCGAACCGCGCCGCTGTCGCACACCAATCAATCGCTCGCCGCGCCAGCGCTCGACCCACGCCCGCCGACTCACCAACCACGCCGAACCGTTCTTCGAGAACCTCGACCCCGCACGTCCTGAGCGCGGTCGATGCCGCCCGCACAGCCGTCTCGTGATTCGCGATCACACGATGCCGCACGGATCTGAAGCATTCATCACCGGCCTTGGGCGTCTCTTCGATCTCGCAGCGCACGCCCCGCTCAAGGTGTGCCGCGATCCTCGGCAACCGTCCCTCGAGATCACGCGAACGCAGCACTCCCAGCGCACCCGCAAACGTCGTCGGGTCCGCCGCGAACGGCCCTGAGGCGACGACATCCAACGGATCTCCCACAACATCGCTCAGCACCAGCGCCTCGACCCGCGCCGGCCAAGCCAACCGCGCCAACCGCCCGCCCTTGAACCGCTCCGTGTGCTTGCGAACCGCGTTCAACTCACCGATCGGCGCGCCGCTCCGTTGCAGAAGCGTGCTCGCTTCTCGCAGGTCGTCAAGATCAAGCCCTTCGCACGGCGCCACCAGATGCGCCGAACCGCCACCTGAGATCAGAGCGCACACTACGCCATCCCTCCCGCGGGATCGGGCGAACTCCTGAATCCCCGCCGAGAGAACGATGGCCGCCCGCTCGTTCCGCGCCGTGGGGAGAGGGTGATCCGCGGGCATCACCACCAAACACGACGGCAGACCAACCAGACCCATCCGCTCGGGAACCGCCGTCACGACGCCCCCGACCAAGCGGTCGCCGAGGCGATCCACGGCAACTCGCGCCATCTCCAGCGACGCTTTGCCGATCGCGATGAGAAACACGGGCGTGGAAGCGTCCCCGAAGTACCCATCGTTCCAACTCGTTCTGAGCGCGTTCCCCGCGTCGGCAGCAACGCGGATCGCGCCCAACACCGAGTTGAGATCACCGCCAGCCCGTCCACCCAGATCGCGGAGCTCACGCGAGTTCGCCTCATCCATGGGACCATCCCTTCTCATCGATGGGCCCTGCGGGATTCAGACGCGCAGAACCCCGAGCCGCTTCACCGCTTCGTCCAACGTCGCCTGCTTCTTGCAGAACGCGAACCGCGCGAGCGAGCGACCGCGCGAAGGATCCGAATAGAACACGCTCGGAGGGATCGCCGCCACGCGGACCCTCTGCGTCAGGTGCCGGCAGAATGCGACGTCGTCGGTCAATCCCAGCTTCGCGCTCACCGCCGAATGATCGACCATCACGAAGTACGTCCCCTCAGGCATGAACACCCGCATGCCGATCGACGCGAGAGCGTCCGCAAGGAACGTGCGTTTGTTCGCGTAGTCCGCTGCCAACTCCGCCACGTACGGCTCACCATCGTTCAAGGCCGCCACCGCGCCGATCTGCAACGGAGTCGCCGTCGCGAACGTCAGAAACTGATGCGCCGCACGAACGCACACCGACAACGCCGGCGACGCAATCGCCCAACCAATCTTCCACCCCGTCAAACTAAACGTCTTCCCGAGACTCGAAAGCGTGATCGTCCGCTCGCTCATCCCCGGCAGGCCGGCCAGGCTCATGTGCGGCCGATCCGCCCGATAGGTCAGCCGCTCGTACACCTCGTCCGTGATCGCCACCGCGCCAAACTCAATGCACAGCGAAGCGATCAACAGAAGTTCCTCACGCGAAAACACCTTCCCCGTCGGGTTGTGCGGCGTGTTCACAAGGATCGCCGTCGGCCTCTGCTCGAACGCACGCCGAAGCTCCGCCTCATCGAATGTGAACGCGCCATCCACAATTCCGGCGGCAGTTCCGTCGGCCGGATCAACCGGCGGCCTCAGCGTCACGAAGATCGGCACCGCCCCGGCCATCTCTACGGCCGCGCGGTACGAGTCGTAGTACGGCTCGAAAAGCACCACGCGATCTCCGGGGTTCAGGAGCCCGAGCATCGTGGCCGCGATCGCTTCCGTGCAACCGCTCGTGACCGTGACCTCCGTGTCTGGGTCAACCTCCATCCCCGTTCGCTGCTTCCAGTTCGCCGCGATCGCGCGACTCAGCGCCGGATCGCCGGTCATCCGGGCGTACTGCCCGCGTCCCCCCCGGATCGCCGCGACGGCCGCGTCCTTGACAAACTCGGGCCCGTCAAAGTCGGGGAAGCCCTGCGCCAGATTCACCGCGTCGTGCTGCTGGGCCAGCCGCGTCATCTCGGTGAAGATTGTTGTGCCGAAACGCGACAGACGGTCGGCGACACACGCGCGGTGCGGGAGGTTGGTCATGCCCAGAGAATAACCCCCGACACCCCACTCGGCCTCATCCCGGCCCGCACGACCCCGCGCCCCCAACACCTGGAGCGGGACCACAAATATAGACGCCCATCTATACCGCCAGGCGGACCGCGGCTAAACTCACGCACCACACCTCGAAAGGAATCGCCGTGACCCCACCCACCGCAACCCCCAACCGCGTCGCCCTCATCACCGGTGCCAACAAGGGCATCGGCCTCGAAACCGCCAAGCAGCTCGCACGCCAGGGCATCACCGTCCTCATCGGCGCACGCGACGAAGCGCGAGGACGGGCCGCCGCCGAGTCGCTCGTCAAGGAAAAGCTCGACGCCCGATTCGTCCTGCTCGACGTCACGGACCAGGCCTCAATCACCGCCGCCGCCCAGCACATCGAGCGAGTCTTCGGACGCCTCGACATCCTCGTCAACAACGCCGGTGTGATCCGCTACGACGTCGACGGCCCACCCTCGCGCGTCACCACCTCCAACCTCCGCGACACCTTCGAGACCAACTACTTCAGCATGGTCGCGCTCACCAACGCCGTCATCCACCTCATCAAACGCAGCGACGCCGGCCGCATCGTCAACCTCACCAGCATCCTCGGTTCCATCGCCGAGCACGCCGACCCGAACTCGGGGATCTACAGCACCAAGCTCCTGGCGTACGACTCGTCCAAGGCGGCCGTAAACATGTTCACCAACCACCTCGCGCACGAACTCCGTGACACGAAGATCAAGGTCAACGCCGCCCACCCGGGATGGGTCAAGACCGATATGGGCGGGCCCGGCGCTCCCATGGAAATCGTGGACGGCGCAAAGACCAGCGTCTGGCTCGCGACCCTTCCCGCCGACGGCCCCACCGGCGGCTTCTACCACATGCAGGTCCACATGCGCTGGTAATCCGACGCCGCAGGGCCCGAACCAGCATCCCGATCATCCCCCATCAACTCCCAACAACACGAGCTCTGAGTACTCTTCTCCATGCCCGAACCACGCGATTGGCAGCAAGATCTCCGATCCGTCGACGAGCTCATGCGGGCCGTCAGCCGCGAGGCCGACCCCCAACGCATGGTCCGGCTCTACGGCGAGGGCATGCGCAAGCTCCGCCCGCGCGATGCCATCCACTCCTTCAGCCGCCGTGGAACAGAGCCCCCCTACTACCGCATCACCCGCAGCAGCCACTGGACCGACGAGATCGATCCCTGGCGTCAAAAGGAACGGCTCCCGCTCCTCAAGGGCGGAATCCTGGGCGAATGGATCTACCGAGGCGAGCCGGTCGTCACCACGGACTTGCGCGTCCCCAGCGACGACCCCGCCGCCGAGTATCTGCGTGACTATCGCGGCGCGATCGTCATGCCCCACTACGACGACGGCGTCGCGCTGAACATGGCCGCGATCCTCTGGAAGAACCCCGCGGACGTTCCCGTTGATCAAGCCGCGAACCTGTTGTGGCAGGCGAATCTCTTTGGTCGTGGAACGCTCAACCTCGTTCTCCGGCGCGAACTCTCCCAGGCCTACGACGCGATCAACAACGAGCTCAAGATCGTCGGTGATATCCAGCGTTCGCTTCTCCCCGAGACCTTGCCCGAGATCCCCACGCTCGATCTCGCCGCGCACTACCAAACCTCAGTCCAGGCCGGCGGAGATTACTACGACATCTTCCCCCTCCCCGACAACCAATGGGGCATCTTCATCGCCGACGTCAGCGGCCACGGCACGCCCGCCGCCGTCGTCATGGCCATCACCCACGCCATCGTCCACTCCTACCCCGGCCCCACCATGCCCCCCGGCCTGGTCCTCCAGCACCTCAACACCAAGCTCTGCAACCACTACACCGCCCGCAACCCAGCCTTCGTCACCGCGTTCTACGCGGTCTACAACCCCGCGACCCACGTCTTCACCTACGCCAGCGCGGGGCACAACCCGCCACGATTGAAAACCACCCTCGGCGTGCGCGCCATGGACGAGGTCGCCAGCCTCCCGCTCGGCATCCGACCCGAAGAAATCTACGTCGAGCACGCGGTCAACCTTACACCCGGCGACACTGTCCTTCTCTACACCGACGGCGTCACCGAATCGTTCAACACAGCCCGCGAGATGTTCGGCGAAGAACGCCTCGACACGCTCCTCGCGCGGCACCACGCGAATCCAGATCGCCTGATCGAGGCGATCCTCGTCGCTGTCTCCGACTTCACCGACGCCCGACCCGCCGCCGACGATCGAACAATCCTTGCAATAACCGTTCGCGCGAACGCTTCGCACGCCGGATGAGTCGTTCAAGAACGCCCCGCTCGGTGCGAACCGCGTGACTCCCATCGCCCGCGCGATCCCCGCACTCGCCCCGACCCCAACGCGCGGTCGCAACCGATGCACCACCCGCCACAATCAAAGAAAGCCCGGCTCAAGACGTTTGAGCCGGGCTGTTCCCGGAGCATGACTTGCTCTGCCGCCGACGCGATCAGCACCCGGCCTCGAACGCGACCACGAACCCATCGAAGTCCTCACCCGTCACAAAGCCATCCCCATCAAAGTCCGCGCTCAGATCCCCGGCCTCAAACGCCGCCACGTACTGATCGAAATCCTCCCCGGAGATGAACCCGTCCTCATCAAAGTCCGCCGCACAGAACACCACGAACACGTCCTTAGGCCCGTACTCAACGTGGAACCTCGGCGGCAGGAACTCGGTGACAAAGGTGCCCGTGACCGATGCGGTGCTGGACAGCACCGCCGCCGAGAAGCCGTTGGCGGGCGCGAAACCATTGATCAGGCTGACCTTCAGCGTGCCGTCGGCGGTGATGGGCCCGGTGGCGGTCACGCGGTCACGATCAGCGGCGGCCGTGCCCGCAAGGTCGATGTGGAGCTGGCCCTTCAGCGTGCCGGAGTTGAGGGCCAGCGTCCCGAGCACGGTGAGTTGACCCGTCTCGTCGGCACCGACGATCCCGGGGCGAATGATGCCGGCGCAACTGACGGTGCTGTTGATGAAGCCCTGCCCTTGGAGCACGTCGAGCGTGGGCGCGATCCCCAGGTTGATCGAGCTGGCGCAGGTGATGGTCGTGCTGTTGCGGATCGTCGTCAGGGAACCCATGCCAACGCCGTTGGAGTCGCTGAGGATCAGGTTCCCCGCCGTCACATCGATCTCGCCGTCGGTCGTGAACCCGGTGGTCGTGCCGTCGCCGGCGGATGAGTTGGTGGTGAAAACAAGCTTGGACCCCAGCAGCCCGACAACTTTGGCGTTAAGGCCGCCGCCCCCAGTAAACCCGCCACCGCTGGCGAAGGTGAACCGGACGCCCGACATGCCCTGCCCGATCCCCGTAACGATGCCACCAAAGGTGAGCCCGTCGCCAGTTGCCGTGATGCTGCCGGCGTTGGTGATCGCGGCATTGATCGTCCCGTCCCCGGAGATCGTCTTGCCCGATGCCAACTGGATCGGCGCGATGCTGTGTACCACGCCCAGCGCCCCGATCGTGCAATCCCCGATCGATGGGCCGATCGGACCGGTACACGACAGCGTCGAATTGCCAACATTCACAGACCCAGAAAGATTCAGAATAGCCGGCGAGACGTTCCCATTCACTGAGAGGGACGCCGCTGGGGCGACATTGAGTTGAGCACCCCGATCAAGAACCAACTGGCCGTTCACAACACCGCTGAAGTCATAGGTTCCACCATTCGGGACAGGTTGGAGCGACACCCCCCCGGCGTTGACGACACCGCCAGAGAGAGTCATCGCGCCATCGACCTGAACCCCGCCCGTCGTGCTCAGAGTGCTGCCACTCCCGACCGTGAGCGATCCTCCCCCTTCCCACACCACCACATCCTGGCTTCCCATGTCGATCAAACCACCGCCAAGGATCGACACGTCGCCGCTCCCCACCGGATTCGTGCTGATCCCACCGATGGAGAGTTTCCCCGCCAGCGTCAGCACCGCCCCCGCGCCCGAGACGGTGAGAGACCCGTCACCCGTCGCAAGCTCGCCAAGGTTCACCGCACCGGCGCTCACCGTCGAACTGAGCCCAACGAGCATCCCCCCAGAGCCCGACTTGCCCAGCGTCAGCGTCCGTGACGCCGGAAACGAACCCGTCGCCGCCGATGAGTATTGCAGAATCCCCAACGAACCGGCCGACTCGCCCAGGACAGAGTCCCCGTTGCTGACGCTGAACGACGAGCCGCTCTCAACGTGAACTTCCGCGTGGTGCAACGACCCGAGCGTCAGAGCGCGGAAAGGGCTCACCGTGTTTGAGAGCGTGCACCCGCCGCCATTGACGAGACGCAACAACGGAGATTCAACATTGTTCGGTCCGTCAAGGAACAGAATGTTGTTCGGGGCGGTGAGCACCCCGCCGTCCACCGCCGTGATCCCTCCCAGAAGGTTCAGGAACCCGCCGTTGTTGTCGCAGATGATCGAGTGCGCATTGATCGCACCACCATCGCGGCACGTCAGCGTGCCCGAGCCGGCGGTGGTATCCCCGAGGCGGATCGCGCCGGTGACGTTGATCGTGCCGTTGTTGAGCGCGGCCACCGTCCCCGAACCGGCCGTCGTCAGCGTGCTGTTGTTCCCCACCTGCAGATCCCCGCCCACATTCACCGTGCTGCTGACATTGACCACGCCCGAAGCGCCCGCCACCAGACCGACCTGAAGGTCGTCCGCGCAGTTCACAAAGCCGTTCGCCCCGACCGTCAGCGTCGAGACTGTCCCCGAAGAGTTCCCCACCACGATGTCCCCGTCGGCCGCCGTCGTCTGGAGGTTCGAGAAACGCAACGGGCTCGTGCCAAATCCCGAAACGTTGATCGTGCCGTCCCCGCCCGCGCTGCCCAGGATGATGTCGTCCGCCGACCGCACCACCCCACCGGCGGTGATGTTCACGGTGCCCGTCCCGCCCGCGCCCACCACAATGTCCCCCACGCCCGACGTAAAGAGATCCGCGTCGCTGTCATTCACGTTCACCGTCCCGACGCTCCCCGCCGCGTTGCCGATCGTGATCGAACCGGCCGTGAGCGCCCCCGTCGTAACCGTCGCCGTCGCTGTATCCCCGCTGACATCCCCGACCCGCCAATTTCCCGAGACCGTGTTGGGCGAGGTAAGCGACAGCGTCACCGTCCCCTTCTTGTACGTATGCGCCGTGGACGCCGCGACCGTGCCGTTGTACGTCACCGTGTACGTGTTGTTCAGATTGAACGTCAGCGTGTCCGCCGCCGTGGGGAGCTGGGCCGGGGACCAATTACCCGCGCTCGACGCCGCTCCACCCGCGATGTTGATCCAACTCAGGATCGAACCCTGCGCAACTCCCGCCGAGACCGCCAGCCCCGCCACGCCACGAAGCACCGCCGCACGGCTCAACACACTCTGACGTGCCATAAACGACCTTCCCTTCCAGTAAAACCTCGGCCGGGAGCCACGCGATGAAACCTCGCAAAGCACCCGGGGCATGTTCACCACCCGCAAACCTCGACGGTCACGCACAACGTTGCCCGGTCGAACCCGGAGTGGTATCGCGGCACGCACACGCATGCCTTCCCTTGCGGTACCAACCACGGCGCCCGGTTTGGACGCCCTGCGATGATTTTTTATGATCGAACGGTCGAAAAAAAAGGACCGAACCCACACTCAAAGCCTCAGACAACCGAGGCCTACTCGCACCGCGAAACGATCACTTGATCGCCGGCAAGCCCGAGTCCCCGTTCACCTTTGCCCACTCAGGCGGCCTCAGCTTGAACTCCCCGCACGCGTCCAGGATCATCCGCGCCGATTCCGCCAGCACCATCGCCGAGTCAGTCTGCGGCTCCATGCTGTCAATCTGACGCTGCGCGTCATCAAGCCGCCCAGCCCCGGCCAGCGCGCGGGCATACAGCACCCCCGACCGTCCGAACTCGCTCAACGAAGTGCCGTGAACTCGCCGGGCCCACTCCCGCGAACTCTCGCACCACGACACCGAGTCCGAAAATCGCCCATCCTCAAACGCAATGGTCGCCAAACTCCCCATCGCCTCGCTCAGGTCCTGCGAGTCCGGTGCCCTCGCACGCCCCACCTCCACCACCCGCTCCAGGAGTTCGCGGGCCTTCTCACGCTCGTCGAGCATCATCAACATCCGGGCGATGTTCAACCGGTCCGCGATCGCCGCCTCGATCCGCATCGGCATCTTCGAGCGGTCCAAGCCCGCAGACCGCTGCACAAAGCCTTCCACAAGCGCTCGCCTCAGCGCCGGATCTCCGCGACCGACTCGCTCGATCACCGACATCAGCCCCATGTTCGCCGTCCTCGACTTGCTCAACTCCGTCTGCACCAGCGCACGCTGCTTCTCCGCCTCTTGGGCCGCCGCGTCACGCTGCGCCACCGCCTTCCTCAGTTCCGCTCGCTCACGCGCCAACGACCACGCGGCAAGCCCCGCGCCGATCGCCGAACCCGAGATCAGCAGCAGCGCAACAGCCCCCAACCCCACGCTCACCCGGTGCCGACGCACAAACGCCCGCGCCAGGTACACCGTCGACGTCGGAACCGCGCGCACCGCCTTCCGCTCCAGCCAGCGCCCAAGGTCCTCCGCGAACGCCTCCATCGTCTGGTAGCGATCCTCCCGCGCAGGCCTCATCGCCATCTGCACGATCGCGTCCAACTCCCGATCAACACCCCGAACAACCGAAGAAGGCGCGGGCGGGTCACCCCGCCGAATCAAGTCAAACAACCCCGCCAGCGTTGGCGCCACAAACGGCTCACGCCCCGTCACCAGCCGGTACAGCACCGCCCCCATCGCGTACACGTCCGCACGCACGTCCGCCTCGTGCAGCCCCTGGTCGATCTGCTCCGGCGGCGCGTACACCGGCGTCCCAGCGAACGCGCCCTCCAGTGTCATCGTGGCCCCCCGCCCGGCCGCCCCGATCCCCTCGTCATCGGTCTCCACCGCACGCGCCAGGCCAAAGTCAACGATCCGAGGAAAATCGCTCGCATCGACCAAAATATTCGACGGCTTGAGATCCCGGTGCAGCACGCCCCGCGCGTGCGCGTAGGCCGCCGCCTCCGCCGCTCGCCTCACCACCCTCACGATCCGCCTCACACTCTCGGCATCGCCTCCAACCTCGCCCCGCACGCGATCGCCCCAGACGTGCGCATCCTCCCCGTCGATCCACTCCATCACCACCGCCGCGTCACCATCAACCAGCTCGTGAATCGTCACGATCCCAGGGTGACGCAGCGACGCGGCAAGTTCCACCTCCCGACGAAACCGCTCCCGCCGTCGCTCACCTTCCTCCCCTCCCACCGAGATCCGCTTGATCGCCACCACACGCCCCGTGCCCGGCTGCACGCCCTTGTACACCGCACCCTGCCCCCCGCGACCGATCATCCTTGTACACCGCACCCTGCCCCCCGCGACCGATCATCTCCACCAGACGGAACTCACCAAGCGAACCCATCCCCTCCGGCTTCCGCGCGGACGCCAGACGCGCCTCCCACGAACCATCGTCCAGCCCGAAAGCCGATGGGTCGAACACGCCACCGCCGCCATCGCTGTGCGATGAATCACCCAACGCCGTCTTCCTCCAAAACCTGCACGCGGATCTGCTCGGCCAACCGATCACGCACACGCTGCTTGATCTTGTGCAGACCCGGCTCCGTCATCGCAAAGCGGTCCGCCACCTGCCGGACGCCCTGCCCCGCCAGCAGGCACTCAAACGCGGCCAAACTCTGAGCCTCAAAGTCGCGCGCGATCGAACTCCACGCACGCCGAAAATGAAAATCACGCCACTCACGCTCCCACGTCTCATCGTCGCACGTCGCCCGCGCGAACTCCTCGGGAACCTCATCGCCGCTGATCCGTTCCCCGCCCGTCACGCCAGCTCGATGCCCTCCCGTCCGGTACGCCCCCGTCGCCAGCACCGACCTCACCACCACAAACAGGTAATCACGGAAACGCCCCCGCGCCCGGTCGTACTTGAATTTCGAGATCGCCCTGGACAACTTCACAAGCGTCAGTTGCCACGCGTCCTCGGCGTCCGCCACCTGCAACCCCTTCGCGCGGCAATAACGCACCACGAGATCGCCATACGCGGCCTCGAACCGCGCCCACGCCGCACCGTCCGCGGGATCACGCAGCCGGTCCAGCAGAGTCGGGCTCGTCCGATCCTTGTCCACCCGACCATTCTAACCCAAGCGCCCTCTCACCCCTAGCCCATCCCGCACGCTCCGAGCTTCGCCACATCCCACCCCATTCCGATAAGCCAACCACCAACCTTCCTCCAATCCTCGATCTCAAAAAAAAAACGGGAGGCCCGATTCATTCGAGCCTCCCGCTCAAGCGGAGAGGGGGAGATTCGAACTCCCGATACGGCATGGCCGTATACTGGTTTTCGAAACCAGCGCGTTCAACCGCTCTGCCACCTCTCCGAGATCCAAGCCGACATGATTCGCCCACCCGCTGGGCACGTCAATCCAAACCAACGGCATTTCTGAGCAAATGACCTCGCGCTCCCCAACGCGCCGCGCCCAGAGCCCTTGCTCAGCTGGGCCCGAGTTTCAGCGCACCCAGCAACGCGGCCACGATCCCCTCCGGCTCGCTCATTCGCCCCGTCCCGCTGGTTCGACAGGCCTGCCAGCCGTCATCCGGGCCGACGATCCTGAACCCGTCGCCCTTCAGCGTCGCAAGGTTCCGCTGCGTGCTCGGCTGGCCCCACATCACCGCATTCATCGACGGCGCCAACAACACCGGCGTCCTCGTCCGATCCACCGCGCTCAAAATCAGCGACACCACGTCCGACGCCCGACCCGTCGCCAGGTTCGCCATGCAGTCCATCGTGCACGGCGCCACGATCGCCGCGTCCAGCCCCGACGCCAGCGAAATATGCTGAGGGTCCTTGGATTCCAGGTGCTCCCACGCCGTCGTGTACACCGCACGCGCCGACAACGCCTGGAACGTCAGCGGCGTAACGAATCGCGTCGCAGCCTCGGTCATCGCCACCGTCACGCTCGCGCCCGACTGAGCCAGACGGCTCACCAGCATCGCCGCCTTGTACGCCGCGATCCCCCCCGTCACACCCACGAGAATCCGACGGTCCCGCAGCCCCGCAAGAGCTTCGGCCATGCCGATCCCCCTCTGCCGCCACCACACTCATCAGCAAAAACTCAGTTCTTCGCAACCAGCCCGCGCAGGTGAGAAGCCTCAATATCCACGACGATCTTGTCCTCCATGATCTCCTCGATCACGACTTCAAGATCCGACCGCCCGTCACGCTCAACCAGCGGCCGAGCCCCGTCCATCAACTGCACCATCCGCCGCTGAATCAGCGAGCACAGCTTGAACCGACCGCCGACCTTATTGACAATCTCATCGCTCTTGAGGGCTTCGATCATGAGTGCTCAATGCTCCATCTCCGGGACAAGGCCCCGGCTTGTGATTCTCCCATCCACGGACCAACAATTCGGTCCGCGGACACGGGAACTCCCTTTCGCCAAATCTCGGGTATACTAGCCCCGTGCGATGATTTGGGCGCAGGAGCAGGAAAACGCCTCTCCCATCTGCCTTACCATCACGCACCTTCGACACTGGTCGCTCCGACGCCGGTCACGCGGCCAACTCGCGGTTTGGGGGGTTCGTTTCTTCATGGATCAGGCATGATGCCAACAACATGGCAGCGCGGCGACCGCGTTCGGCACGCCGGTAGACCCGAATGGGGCCTCGGAACGATCCAGAGCGCCGAAGCCGCCGTCCTCGACGGCAAGCAGTGCCAGCGCGTCATCGTCGCCTTCGACCGCGTCGGCACCCGCACCCTCTCCACCGCCTTCGCAGACCTCCGAAGCGCCGCCGACCTCCCGCCCGTCGCCAACGACCGCCCGGACGCGTCCGACCCTCTCGCCATGCGCATGGACCAGATCCCCGCAGAGCAACGCCTTTTCGCAATCCCCGAAGAAGCCTCCGACCCTTTCGCCAGCGGCCGATCCCGACTCGCCGCCACCCTCGCACTCTACCGATTCACCGACCTCGGCGCTTCACTCCTCGACTGGGCCGCCATGCAGACCGGAATGAAAGACCCCCTCGCACGCTTCAACCGCCACGAACTCGAACAGCACTTCAAACGATTCCAGGTCAACCTCGACGGACACCTCAAAAAACTCGTCCGCGACCTCAAACGTCAAGAGCCCGCCGTCGTCCAAGAACTCACTCAAAACGCCTCCCCCGCCGCACGCCAGGCGTTGCGCCGAGCCGACACCGGGCGTTGAGCCCGCTCAACACCCCGCGCAATCGGCCCAGCCCCTGACGCCTGAGAACCGCACGCCCACCCTCAACAACTGCCTCAGCCCTCTCCGATCCCTGTTTTTTTCGGACCGCCCAAGCGTGCCAGATCCGATCCGTGCCCGGGCCCACGACTTGTATCTCCTCCCTGTGCCCTCTCGCTGCTCCGCCCATGTGGGGCCACACAGCCGAGCGAGCAACAATCCAAGACCGGGGGAGAGAGACATGAACGAGAGCGAATTCCAGCAAAAACTCGGCGACCTCATCAGCCAGATCGGAAAACTCCCCGAGGGCGAGCGCGGCCCGCTCGAAAAACTCGCCGTCGAAACACAGTCCCGTCACGACAAGGTCAAGAAGACGATCGACGAACTCCAGGAATCTCTCGATTACCTCCGCCTCAGCATCAAGTACCTCGTCTTCGACCTCGAAGCCACACGCCGCGAAAACCAGTACCTCCGCAAGCTCATCGAATCCCAGAACGGACGCCCCGAGTCCGACCCCGAAAACACCGACGATCGCTGATCTTCCGCGCACCCCGAAAATCAGCCGTCACACCGCTTCCCGTGACCGCGCAGCGCGGTGTTCGTGGGCCGACTCCCCCCGAACGCCGCGCTGTCGCCGTTGAACCCCCGCGAGATTTTCGCGCATTGTTCTGCCGCAACAACCCGGCTACGCTTGCCCTTCGGAAAACCAGTCCCTGCTGGAGAGGTGGCCGAGCGGCTGAAGGCGACGGTTTGCTAAACCGTTATAGGGCCCTAAAGCCTTATCGGGGGTTCGAATCCCCCCCTCTCCGCTTTCTTTCGCTCCCCGCGTCACCGGTTCACCGCGCCGGGTCCGGCCGTGCCGTGGGCCGTTTCATCGCAATCCCACGAGCGGCTCCCCCCCTCCCATAGATCCGCTCTGGCGGCCCGCACGCATTCACTTCTCGAGCAGCGAGTCGATCAGTTCGATCGGGTGCAACGCTCGCACGCCCGTGGCATCGTCGATCTGGTGCCGGCACGACGTACCCGGCGCAAGCACCGTCGCCCCCACACCCGCCCTCCGAACCGCCGGCATCAGCACAAGCTCACCGATCTTCATCGAAAGCTCGTACCGATCGGTCGTGTACCCGAACGACCCGGCCATCCCGCAGCACCCCGAGTCAACGACCTTCAGCCGAGCCCCGAGCACGCGACGGAGCAGCGCCGCGCTCGAATCAGAGCCCCAAAGTGCTTTCTGATGGCAATGCCCGTGCAAGAGACACTCGCCGGCACCACTCGCCGCGCTCGCTCCGAGCTCCGCACGCCGCGGGTGGACATCCCAGTTGTTCTCGATGAACTGTTCGATCAGCGAGGACTTCTCGGCCAGCTTCTCTCGAAGCACCATCGGCGCACGAAGCTTGAGCGCCCGCCACTCGTCTTTGAACGCCGAAAGGCACGACGGCTCGGCCACCACGATCGCGCGCACTCGATCGTCCTTGATCCAGGGCGCGAGTCGCTCGATCGTCGAGTCGATCTCCTCAATCGCTTGCGGCAGCAGCCCCATCGAAATCTTCGCTCGCCCGCAGCACCCCACGTTCGCCAGCTCGACCCGGTACCCGAACGCCTCAAGCACACGCCGCGCCGCCCGCCCGATCCCGGGATCGTTGTACATCGTGAAGCAGTCACCAAAGAGCGCCACGATCGGCCGCTCGTCTTCTGCTCGATCGGGCTCTCTCGCGCCGAAGTCGTTTGCCAACGACGCTTCAAATGCCGGGACGCTGCGACGCCGATCGACTTTCAGCATCTTCTCAAGCATCCACTTCACCGGGCGCAAACGATTCACCGCGTTGGCGAGCGGCGCGGCCATCGAACCGAGCTGATTCAGCAGCCGCACATTCCCGAAGGCCAGCGCCGCGAGAGGCGGCCCGCCCGCAGCGCGGTGCCGCTGGGCCGTGTACTCGGCCTTGAGTTTCGAGATGTCCACGTTGCTCGGGCACTCGGTCTTGCACGCCTTGCAACTCAGGCACAGGTTCAGCGTCTCCATCGTGCCCGGGTCGTCCCACCGCGGCGGCCCCCCCACTTCCGATTTCTCGTTCGAGAACTGCCCCGTGATCGCCAGCCGCAGCGCGTTGCCGCGCCCGCGCGTCGAGTGACGCTCGTCGAGCGTCGCCATGTACGACGGGCACATCGTCCCGCCCTGTTTCTTCCGGCAAACGCCCGCGCCGTTGCACATCTCGACCGCAGCGTCGAACCCGTGCTCGGTATCAAAGCTGAAGAAGGTTTCCACGTCCGGCACGCTCAATGGCCGGGCCGACGGTGCAGGGTCGGGCATGATCCGCAGCCGCCTCGTCATGGACTCGATCGACCGTTGCGGCCCGGCAATGTTCACGACGTTGCCCGGGTTGAGCAGGTTGTGCGGGTCGAACGCGCGCTTGACCTCGCGCATCGCTTCGACCAGTTCCGAACCAAAGTACCGCTCGACGAGCGGTGTGCGGATCCGCCCGTCGCCGTGCTCGCCGGACATCACGCCGCCCAGGCTCCGCGCCAGGTCCGCGACCTGCACCGCGATCGACCGCATCCGATCCCGGTCCGCCTCATCATGCACATCAATCAGCGGCCGAACGTGCAGAACACCAACTGAGGCATGCGCGTAGTACGCCGCCCGCGTGCCGTGCGCCGCGACGATCTTGCGGAACTCACGCACGAACGTCGTCAGGTTCTCGACCGGCACCGCGTTGTCTTCCACGAACGTAATCGGCTTGCGATTCCCCGGGATCCCGTGCAGCAGCGGCTCGCCAGCCTTACGCAACTTCCAGGCGTTGAGCATCGCCCCCGAGTTCGTGTGACACTGGATTCCGGCATTCCTCACGAGCTTGCGAAGGGCCTCGAACCGCGCCCCGAGTTCGTCAAGCGAATCCGCGAAATACTCGACGTACAGCACCGCACGCAACGGCGGCGTCGGCGCGGCCGGCATCAGCTCCACGTACTTCCGATACTCCGTGTTCGCCATCGCCAGATCGATGATCGTGTCATCGAGCAGCTCAACCGCGGACGGTTGCGTTGCAAGAATCGGCACCACCGCCTCGATCGATTCATCGAGCGACGAGAACGACAGCACCGCCAGCCCCTTGTGCTTGGGAAGAGGATGCAGCAGAAGCTCCGCGCCGAGCGTGAACGCGAGCGTCCCCTCGCTGCCGCACAGGAGCGAAGCGAGATTGACCGAGCCCAACGCCGCGGCCATCGCCGCGCGCCGCGCCCCCTCCACGCCGACCGTTCGCCCACCCGCGATCACGCTCACCTGCTCGCCCGGCAACACCCGCTTCATCTGCTGCAAAACCAGATCAAGCCCGTACCCCGCGTTGCGACGGATCGTCTTTGGGTACCGCGCTTCGATCAGCGCCGCGTTCCGCGCGACGACCTCGATCACGCGCTCGGCCACGCCGAGCGCCGAGCCCGCCGCCAGGTGCGCCCGCCTCCCGTCCGCGAACGCGACATCGAGCGATCGCACGTTCTCCGAAGTACGTCCGTACAAGAGCGACCGCGCCCCCGCCGCGTTGTTGCCGATGCACCCGCCGATGTTCGCGTGCCTGCTGGTCGCGGGGTCGGGCGCAAAGAACAACCCATGAGCCGCGAGCTTCTCGTTCAGCTCGTCGATCGTGATCCCGGGCTCTACCCACGCGACCCGGGCCGCGACATCGACGCCAAGCACCGCCCGGCAGTTCACGGAAAGGTCGATCACCACCGCGTTGTTCGTACACTGCCCCGCCAGGCTCGTCCCCCCGCCGCGCGGCAGCATCGGCAGCCCACGGACCGCACAGAACTCGATCGCCCGAACCGCATCATCAACGCACGACGGGATCACCACGCCGATCGGTTCGACCTGGAATAACGAAGCATCTGTTGCGTAGAGCATCCGATCGTGGAGGTCGAACCGGACCTCGCCCTCGACCGTATTGGCAAGGTCGCGCGCGAGCGCGGCGCGGTCGGTGTCGGTCAGCCGGATCGTGGGCGTGCCGTCGTCGGTGGTCGGGGCGCTTGGGGTCATGGGTGAAATATACGGGGTTGGGGGGTGTTCCACGTGGAACACGTCGGCGTTTGTGCGCACGGGGCGGGTCCTGTGTTACAGCCGAGTGACAAACTCGTGCCGAGCTGGTGCGTCTACCGATGTACAGTGACCCGATGCCGGGTTCTTTGGAACACACCGTCAAGGAGCATGCCATGCCCGTTTCAGGACCGAACCGTTCGATGATTCCCGCGCTGCTGGCGGCCGCGGGGCTCGCGTTGTCTTCGCTGGCGTTGGTCGCGCCGAGCCGTACGTTGGCGCAGAGTGCTCCACTGGCGGGCAAGGCCGGGATGGACGCGAACCAGACCTTGCCGATCAGGCGCATTGTTCTCTACCGATCGGGCGTGGGTGCGTTTGAGCGTCGGGGGTTGATCGACGGGCGGGCGGAGATCCCGCTGCGGTTCAACACGGATCAGGTGAACGACATTCTCAAGTCGATGTTCGTGCTGGACAAGGGGGGCACGGTCGAGAGCATCCGCTACGGCTCGAAGGATCCGCTGACCAAGCGTCTTGCGAGCTTTGGCATCGATATCTCCGGCAAGCCGACGATCGCGCAACTGCTCGAGCAATTGCGTGGCGCGAACGCGAAGATCACGACTCAGGAAGGCCCGGTTTCGGGCACGATTCTGGGGATCGAGTCGCGCC
>JBGAOD010000053.1:0-24937 GCA_044221955.1 Phycisphaerales bacterium
GGTGAGGATATCAGAAGAGAAAACGAGAAGGAAGGGTAGAGGCAGGTTGAAAACCTGCCCCACTAGGTTGGGTAGGAAAGGCACCGTGGGAAGGGAGCCAAAGTCGCGCTGCGACCGGTTGAGGAATTCATTCACGGTTGAGCACGGGCATCCCAGCGTTCGAGGAGATCGGTCATCATCGCGATGATTTCTTTGGTGAAGCGGGCGATGTCGCGGGGGTCTGCGGGGTAGCAGAGACGGCAGACGGTTTGGTATTCGCGGGCGGGGAGGTCGTCTCTGAGATAGCGGAAGCCGAAGTCGTGGCGGTCGGGGCAGTGCGTGATGCGGAGCATGTCGATGAGCGGGCGGAGGACGAGGCTCTGGTAAAAGTGCGACGCGTCGGCGGGCAAGTCGCGATCGACCTGCTTGGGCGGCATGTGGCGGAAGAGCGCGAACTTGGTGCGAAGATCGGCGACGCGGCGTTCGATGGTTTGCGCGATCGCGGCGTGGTCCGCGTGAGTCGGCTTGATCAGGCCATCCTTGTCAAAGAGCGCTTTCGGCGTGCCGTGGCGTTCGACCTCGAACCAGGGGTGTGGTGTGCCGACTTCGATGATGACCCAGTCGACCATGAGGTATTCGGGAGTGTCGCGGAGCTGATAGAAAGCCTGGTGGAAGCCGTGCCAGGTGGGCATGGGGAGGCGATAGGCGATGGAGATCGGAGAGAGTTCGCGGAGAGCCGCCTCGACCACCTGGGCGGCGGGCTCGATGGAGCCGGGCGTGACCAGCAGAAAGAGATCAATGTCCGATTTATCATCGTCGCGAGCGTTGGCGTCAGATCCACCGAGCGATGCGGCGCGGATGAAGTCGTTGGACCGGAGCGTGATGAGCTTGGCGATGATGGTTTCGCGGTTGAGCATCTGGGGTGGATACAGGTGCGCGGGGCGGGCGGTTGCGTGAAGTTCAATCGGTTGGCTTGGCGCGATGCGGTGCCAGGGCGCGGGGCTGTATCAGATCGAACTTGTTTCCGTAGAGATCGACGAAGACCGCGACGGTCCCGTAGTCGTGCTCGGTAGGAGGGCGGACGAACGTGACGCCGCGGGCGGTCATGGCGGCGTGGTCGCGCGCGAGGTCGTCGGTTTCGAGGAACATGAAGACGCGGCCGCCGGTCTGGTTGCCGAGGGAGGCGAGTTGCTCGGGGGTGGCGGCGCGGGCGAGGAGTATGGCGGGGGCGGCGGAGTTGGCGTGGGCCGTTGCGTTTGACGGACTGCGCGGCGTGAGAGGGGGGCGGAGGCGGACCCAGCGTTTGCCTTCGCCGCGGTCGGTGTCTTCGAGGAGCTCGAAGCCGAGGGCGCGGGTGTAGAACGCGATGGCTTCGTCGTAATCGCGGACGGTGATGGTGAGGAGTGTGATGTGCATGTTTGAGTGGGGGAGATTGTTGGTTGTGCGCTGAGCCCGAGTTTATCGGTCGCGTGGAAGCCTTGTGGCAGGTCAAAGAACGGGACATTTCCGAAATGACAGTTCTTGGGAGGTCACGCGTGCGCGAGACTGACGGTGCCGGAGTGTTTGCGAGGCGGTGACTTTGGCGCAGAATTGTGCTTCTTTCAGAGGTCTTGAGGCATAGATGAGCCCGGGCCCGCCCGCTGGGGTTGACTTGGGACCGTCCATTTGGCAGCATACCGGCGGCGGGTCTGAGGGCATGCGTGATCAACACGGCTCGTAGAGCAGAACGATGGGGGAACGATGCGTTCAAGTTTCGTTGCGATTGCGTGCTTGGTCGGTGTGATTGCGCTCTGCCTTGGCGGGTGCGAGCGAAAGGAGAGCGCGGTGCTCGCGTGCTACGAGGCGGGGGAGGCGGCGATCGGGGCGCGGGATGTTGCGGCGTATCGAAAGGTTCAGAGCCCGGAGAGCATTCAGTATCACGAGGAGACGTTGAGGATTGCACGGAAGGCGGGGCCGGAAGAGACCAAGGGGTTGCCGTGCCTGGATCTCGAACGGGTGCTGGCGCTGCGGAACCGGGTGCCGGTCGCGCGGTTGAAGTCGATGACGGTGGACGACTATTTGCTGTGGCAGATGCAGGAGGGGTTCCTGTCCGTGGACGCCGAAGCGGATGTGGTGCCTTACAAGGTGTTCCTGCACGGGGAAAAGGCGATGATGCAGTACGGCTTGAAGGTGACGTCGAGCTCGAGATCGGGTGCGAGGATCGGGCGGCGCGGGATCATTTCGGGTGCGTTCGGCTCGCGGACCAAGATCGAGCCGATCCCGGACTCGTTCGTTCACTTCGTGCGGGTCAACGGCGTGTGGTACGAGGATGAGACGATGCCGAACGAAGCGTACGACGAGGTGATTACGGAAGAAGCGAAGGAGGCCAAGATGGGCGTGCCCGAGTACATGATTGCGCTGGAAAAGGAAGCGAACGGCACGGTCATTCCGAACATCTGGGCCGCACCGAGGTAGACGGGTGCGCGGTCCCGCGGCCTTGCATCGCTCTACTTGCCCGTGAAGACGAACCACATCATTCGTGCCGCGATCGCGCCGGCGGCGAAGAGGAAAGCCCAGCGGACGAACTTTGAACCTTTCTTGATCGCCAGCGAACTGCCGAAGTAACTGCCCGCCGCGTTGCAGATCCCCATGGGGATTGCCAGTGGCCAGATGACGAGACCGCCGAGGATGAAGGTGGCGAGGGAGCCGATGTTGCTTCCGAAGTTCATGGCCTTGGCGTTGCCGGTGCCGGTGACGAAGTCGAAGCGGAGGAAGCGGACCATCACGAAGACGAGGAACGAGCCGGTGCCGGGGCCGAAGAAGCCGTCGTAGAAGCCGATGATCAGGCCGGCGGCGATGGTGATGGCGATGTTGCGCGGCGTGCGGCCGGTGTAGGCGGACTCGCCGCCGATCTGCGGCTTGAAGAACATGTAGAGGGCCATGACGATCAGCAGGCCGCCGAAGATGCTCTTGGTGAGCGTCTCGTTGAACTTGCCGAGGCGCATGAGGGCGATGGCGCCGGCGATGGAGCCGAGGAGGGCGCAGAGGCCGCCGAGCGCGGCGGTGAAGTGGTCGAGCTTGCCGCGGGCGAGGAAGGAGATGGTGGCGGTGCTGGAGCCGCTGGTGCCGACAAACTTGTTGGTGCCGGCGACGTTGGGGATGGGGAGGCCGAGCGCGGCGAGTGCGGGCATGGTGAAGATGCCGCCGCCGCCGGCCATGGCGTCGATGAGGCCGGCGATGAAGGCGACGGCGGAGCAGGCGGCGATTTGGGGGGTGGAGAAGTCGGGCACGGGGAGAGGATACGTGATCGAAGTTTGCGATGGGGTTGTCGCGGAAGGGAAGACATCGAAGTCTCAAAGCAGACTTCGATGGCACGTTGGGCGATGCTCATCGCCAGTTCCTGCTTTGGTTAGAGGGAGGGCGAGTTCGGGTCCTCGCGCGTTTGCCATTGAAATTTGGCGCCGCAGGCCGCGCAGCGGTAGAGGTCGGCACGCTCAAGAGATTCGGGGTTGCCCGTGGGGTTAATATCGCGCTTGACCAGTTCGACGCGGGCCTCGTCGCACTTAATGCAGCGGTCGGGCGTGATGGGGTGAGCGCGGGCGTAGGCCTCGGGGTCGGGGATTTCGAGAGAGTGGCCGCAGGACTTGCAGTCGTAGATGCCGGGCTTGCCCTCGTCGCTCGGCGGGAAGAGCGGCTTGGGCGACCAGTTCAGCACGCGCAGGATCCATGGCGCGCGCGGGGCGGGCGGGTCGGGGCGACGCTCGACGCGGTAGGAGGCGCAGCGTTCGCAGCGGATGTGAATGGCGGTGGACACGGGGGATTTTAGTGGAGAGGCCGCGATGACGGAAACGAGACTTTGATGAAAACGACGGCAGGGCAGGCGGCGATTTGGGGGGTGGAGAAGGAGAACACGGGGGATGCGGCTTGGGACGGGCCGTCAAAGTCTAAAGGGAACTCTGGTGGTGGGCCGCATCATTTCGACGCAACGCACGGCGATCTACTCCAGCTTCGCAGGAGATTCGCTTCGCTCAACGGGCGTTGAATTCAGCTGTCGCTTGATAGATCGGATCTGGCCCCAGTACTCGATCAGCGTGAGGAGCGGAACCCATGCAGCGCCCGGATACCGCTTGAGGTTTGCAAAGTTCAGATAGAGAAATTCTCGCAGCGCGGCCCTCGCGACGGACGCTGGGAGGTCGGCGTTGACCGGAATCTGGCTCACGATGATCAGGCAGCCCGTGTAGAGATGAAACCGGATTCGCACTGAGGGGTCTTCAGGCGTGCTCGGGCTTTCGCAGGCACTTTGGAGCACTTCTTGAATTCGACCTTGAACGCGGGCGAGGGAGGTCTTTAGAGACCAATGGACGTAGTATGCGACCGCAAAGATCGCGAGCGGAATGCCGATGAGAAGCGCGACAAGTTCGACTTGAGGTGATATGACCATCCGTTCGGCTCATGCTAACCGCTTTTCATTTTTCACACAACAGTCGGATGGGGCGGGCAAGCGGAGCGGCTTACGCGACGAATAGCGAAGGCCACGATGAGGGCCAGGATCGCCGGCCAGAGGGGTGCGGACCAGTTTTCATAGTTGGTTGCTAACGTGTGCTCGAACCAGAATGAGGGTGATTGGGGCTCAAGGCGGAAGGAAGCTTGCGGCGCGGTACTGTCACCGGCCGTCGTGCGCTCCAACCAGATCGTGCCGCCTCCGACGCCGACCGCCCAGTCGGATATGGGGATAACAGCGAGAACGCACCCCATGCTTCCGACCCAGACGAGAGTCAATAGGCCGAGGATCTTTAGAGCCGGCCATGTGCGGCGCTCGCTTTGGTTCAGACATTGGCCGTTATTCTTGTTGCGGAAGCTTCTGTTCGCACGCTTCCAAATGGGATAGCTCGCGGCCGCCAGCAGAAACGGAAGATTGGCGGCGATAACCTGGTACAGGAAGTAGTGTTGCCCGAGCGATTTCGCGACGACTCGGCTCCAGTGTGGTTCGGCGGCTTCACCGATCGAAACGACGTTGAGCCACACCTGGAACGCGATGGCCACGATGATCAACCAACGGGAAACAAAGAGTACCAAGCCCAGGCTCATCGCGGCGAGCGCGAACGACAAGAGAAGCGTTTCGCCGAATGTCGGCATCTTGTCAGAGATTTCAGCGAGGACGAATAACATGGCTGGCCTCTAAGCGAAGTGCGAACATCACACCAGCCGGTCTTCCTTGGTAATCCCCAGCGCCGGCCTCACGTCGACCTGCACCAGCACGCCGCCCTTTTCCTGCTGCACATGCTTGGCCGTTTCGGGGTCCACGTAATCGCTGTGGCAGCTTGCCTTGGCGGTGTCGGCCCCCACTGCTTTCTTCGTCTTGCTCGCGAGTTTGTGGATTTCATCCGGCGAGAGGACGCCGCGTTGTTGCAGGATTGTCTGCTGCTCGGGCGTGAGAGCGGCGGACTTGATCGGGGCTCCGAGTTTGCCGTTGGCGCCGACTCGTTCGAAGCCTTCGGCCTTGCCGCTCATGAACTCTTGGATTTCCTTGCTGATGCGGACGCTGCACCAGTCGTGGCCGCACATGGCGCAGAAGTCGGTGTCGACGTCGAGGTCCTCGTCGTGATAGGCGCGGGCGGTGTCGGGGTCGAAGGAGAGCTCGAAGTGTTTTTCCCAGTTGAGGGCGGCGCGGGCCTTGGTGAGTTCGTCGTCGCGGTCGCGGGTGCCGGGGATGCCGAGGGCGACGTCGGCGGCGTGGGCGGCGATCTTGTAGGCGATGCAGCCTTGTTTGACGTCGTCCTTCTTGGGCAGGCCGAGGTGCTCTTTGGGGGTGACGTAGCAGAGCATGGCCGCGCCGTGGTAGGCCATGGCGGTGGCGCCGATGCAGGATGTAATATGGTCGTAACCTGGGAACATATCCGTCACGAGGGGGCCGAGGACGTAGAAGGGGGCGCCGTGGCAGAGGGTCCGCTGGACCTTGGCGTTCCACTCGATCTGGTCGAAGGGGACGTGCCCGGGGCCTTCGATCATGACCTGCACGCCGTGGCGCCAGGCGCGTTCGGTGAGTTCGCCGAGGGTTTCGAGCTCGGCGATTTGTGCCTGGTCGGTCGCGTCGGCGAGGCCGCCGGGGCGCAGGCCGTCGCCGATGGAGAAGGTGACGTCGTACTGGCGGAGGATCTTGCAGATGTCGTCCCAGCGTTGGTACATGATGTTTTCTTGGTTGTGGACGAGCATCCACTTGGCCAGGAGGGAGCCGCCGCGGGAGACGATGCCGATGAGGCGGTTCTTGACGTGCTTGAGGTGGGCGCGGCGGACGCCGGCGTGGATCGTGAAGTAGTCGACGCCTTGCTTGGCCTGGTGATGTAATGAAGCTTCGATCGTGGGCCAGTCGAGGTCTTCGATCTTCTTGCCGATGATCATGGAGTAGATCGGGACGGTGCCGATGGGGACGGTGGAGTTGCGGATGATGGCGTCGCGGCAGGCGTCGAGGTCGCCGCCGGTGGAGAGGTCCATGACGGTGTCGGCCCCCCACTTTTCGGCCCATTGGAGTTTTTCGACTTCTTCGTCGGTGCCGCTGCTGACGGGGCTCGCGCCCATGTTGGCGTTGACTTTTGTTTTGCTGGCGCGGCCGATGGCCATGGGGTCGAGCTTGTAGTTCAGGTGGTTGATGTTGGCGGGGATGACCATTCGACCGGCGGCGATCTCGTCGCGGACTTGGGCGGGCGTGAGGTGCGGTTCGCGTTCGGCGACGCGGGCCATCTGCGGGGTGATGATGCCGAGGCGGGCGTATTCGAGTTGGGTAACGGGACTGAAGCCGGGCGGTGGTGTGACTCGGCGCGTGAGGCCGCGCGCGTCGGTGAAAACGCGGGATTCGCAGGCCATGCAGGGTGAGGAGGCCACGCCGTTCGAGTGCGCGTCGCGCTCGCTGACGATCTCGACGGACCAGTCGTGCGGCATGAAGTCCCACGCGGTTTTCTCGCTGTGCGCGGGCATCCCGGGGGTGTCGGGGCTGCTAAACATGAGCGGGCCGCCGATGTCGGGGGCGTTGGCGAAGGAGCCGGGGGTGGTGACGTTGGGGGTGCGGCCGGGGTTGGTGGCTCCGTGGAGGGGAGGGACGAACCGAGAATGCGAGTGGTGCATAAGAGTGCCTTTGAAAATAACCATGGTGAGGACCGAGATTGAATGAACGGCGCGTACGACCAGCGCTGAACTAGGTTGTCATACCGGTAGATTTTTTTCGATTCACACGACGCCTCCAATCGAAAATCAAACCGCCGAGGCCGCCAGCGAGCGCGCCGCTGACCACGTAGGTCCCTATCGAAGTGTTGACGGCGGGGACGAATCGAGCATCCTGATCCAGCGAGACGCTGTTGGAAATCTGTTCGAACAGTCCAAGGCTCGCATCGAACGCATCGGCCGGTGCGTAGCAATTGACCATGACCATGTGCGTCGCGCCGAGATGACCGAACGAGACGCCCTTGAGCGGTTTGCCGCTCGATCCGATCATTTCAATGCGCACCGCGAAGCGGTTCTTGGAGCGATCGAGGCTCGCCTCGCCGAGTTTGAGGCCCGCGATGACGTCACGCAACCCCTTTACTGGGTCATCCTTCACGGCGAGTCCGAGGGAGCGTTCAAGCTGTTCGTAGGTTGGCCGACCGCCGGGCGGCATTGGGAGGACTTGGATGAGCAGGTATCGTCCGTCGCGCTCAACCGGGGACATGCCGGCGACGAACCCGGGTCCGGGCCTGTTGGCGAGGTCGCGGGCGCGATCGTTGATCTGATCGATGAGATCGTGCGGCGAGAGCTCCCAACCCGTCGGCACCGGGATCGTGCATCGGGCGGCTTCGTCGCGCCAGACTTGGGGCGCTTGAGCCCGGGTGTGAGTGGCGAGCGTGAGCAAGAGCAGTGTGAGCGCCGCTCGAAGCGCGCGAAGGCGTGGCGGAAAAGTTGATGGACGTGTATGCAACTTCGCGTTCCCTCCGCCGGTGCGAACCGGATCAGGTTCAACGGGTGCATCTCAGCGGCCGCGGACAGTTCTGCGGCCGCGCCCCGAGCGTGGTTGAAGTCTAGCGGTGGTCCCGGTCGGGGATCGCGCGTTTTTTCGGGTTCTTCAGGCCAGTCGTGAGTTTGCTGGACGTCTCGCGGAGCACGCGAGCTGCGAGGCGGGGGCGGTGCGTGCTGATGAACGACTCCACGGCGTCCGGGTCTTTGCTGCCGAGAGTGCGGAGCGCCCACGAGAGGGCCTTGACGACCATGTCTTCGCGGTCGCTGACGAGCGTGGCGCAGATCGCGAGGGTCTTCTTGGCTTCGCCGTTTGGGGCGGTCGCGCCGCGGGCGGGGAGGTTGAGCGGGACGGTGCTGACGAGCGCAGCCCGGCGTATCCAAAGGTTGGGGGACTTGGCCCACGCGAGGATGTGCGAGTTCGAGAGCGAGCCTTCACGCCAAGCGACGCCGGAGACGAAGCTGCCGAAGCAGTCGGTCGAGTTCCAGTCGTGGAGGAAGGGGAGAAAGCGGTCGATCTGCGCGGGGGACATTTGCGGAACGACGCGGGGGGCGGCCCGGAAGATCTCGAAGGCGAGTTGTTCGTCGCCGTCTTTGGCGGCTCGGAGCGCGGCGTCGATGACGTGGCGCGGGTCGTCGCGGTGCTCGCGGGCGATCTTCTTGGCGCGGACTCGGACGTCGGCGATGGTGGCCACTGCGAACTCCCCCTCATCACGAACCGGATCAAGTCCAGCGAGTTCGTCCTTGCGGTAGCTGGTAACCCCGTGGTCGCGCCGCAAGCCTACTCGCCGTGAAACGGCAACACGCCGCGCGATCCGATCACGTAGCACGCGGGCAGCGCAGGCTTAGGTCGTGATCGATAATCGTGACGGCCGTCATCGGCGACGTCGCGGGGCCGGTGGTTTCGAAGTTGAATCGAACACTGGGAACCCCGGCCGGGAAGAACTGGTCGGGCTCGATGCAGTGCAGACGCCGCGGGGGGAGGTCGCCGAGGACGAACTCCATGGTGCTTTTTTCGGCGCGGATCGTGAAGCGCTGATCGCCGGCGGGCGGGAGCGAGTATTGGCCGGTGTACTTGGCGAGGGCTTCGGGTTCGAGCCGCGTGACTTTGGGGCCGTCGTCGGCGCCGGGGAGCGACTTGAGGTACTCGAGCACGGGTGCCGCGCGTTCGCCGCCGGCGCGGGCGTGGTTGAGGAGGGTGATGCCGTGCGGGCCGAGCGTGCGTTCGATCCCCGGGGAGGCTTCGATCATGGCGCGGACGGTGGGGAGCCAGCCGAGCATGGTCGCGGCGAAGATGTCGGCGCGTGCGCCGCGCGAGATGAGGAGCTCGGCGATGCCGGCTTGGCCGACGTGGGAGGCCGCGCCGAGCGGGGATTCCCAGTCGCCAAACCCCCAGTCCCACCAGGCGTTGACGAGAGAGGGATGGGCGTCGATGAGGGCGCGAACTTTTTCCTCGCTGCTGTGCGCGACGAGAACGACCTGGGCAACGAGGGCGGGGTCGGTCTTGGGGAAGCCGGGCCGGGGCGCGTTGCCCGAAGCGGGGGACGGGGCCGCGGGGGGCGGCTCGGTGGGCGCGGAAGATTTCGCGTTCGCCACGCGGCTCAACCCGAGCGCGAGCAGACCGGCGGATGGGATGGAGAGCATCACGGAGCGACGGTTCATGTCTGTTTGCATGCCGAGTCTTACCTTCGGGCCTCGCGACGAGTTGCCGCAATGCGCGAGTTCTTCCGCGGGCATTCGCGCAGGAAGGCCTAGCGGGCGGCCAGATCCTGCAGCGCGCCTCGCAAAGCAGGAAACTGGAAGTCGAAGTGCTCCTCGCGCAGACGGCGCGAGACCACGTATCGACCGTAGATCGCGAGTTCGGGGTCGGTGCGCAGGACGAGCGGCGCGCCGAGGCGGACGAGCCACGCCGGGGCGGGGAGGCCGATCGGCATTCCCATCGCGCGACGGAGTTCGTTCATGAACTCTTTGTTGGAGACGGGGTTGGGGGACGAGGCGATGTACGCGCCGGTCATCGATAGATCGGTGAGGGCGCGTTCGAAGAGTCGATTGAGGTCAAGCTCGTGGATCCAGCTCATGCCTTGTTGGCCGTGTCCGACGGTGCCGCCGAGGCCGAGTTTGGTGAGGAGTCCCAGGCGGCCGAGGGCTCCCGCGCCGCCGAGATTTTTCTTGCCGATAACAAAGCTTGTGCGCAGGACCACGCCGCGGGTGGTCGGCGGGAGGGCGGCGGCGAAGGCGTCTTCCCACGCGCGGCCGACGGTGGGCGCGAGGCCGTAGCCGAAGGGGGAGTCCTCGTCGCAGATTGCGGTTGGTGGGTCGCCGTAGATGTGGGCGGTGGAAATCTGGGCCCAGACGGGCGGCGGGTTGGCGACGGAACGTAGTGCAGCGCCCAGGATGCGCGTTGCTTCGACGCGTGAGCGCAGGATCTCGTCGCAGTGGTCGGGGGTTTTGATACAGTCAACGGTGCGGCCGACGAGGTTGACGAGGCCGGCAGCGTTATTCAGGCAGGAGGCCCACGGGCCGAGGGAGCGGGCGTCCCACTGGAGTTGTTTCCACGGGCCATGGGGTGGCGTGGAGTTTCTGGAGAGGACGATGACTTCTGCGCCGGCGGCGGTGAGGTGTTGGGCGAGAGAAGTGCCGAGGAAGCCGCTTCCGCCGGCGATGACGATGGTGCCGTGGAGGCGTAGCGCGGTTGGCCCGAGCGGCGATGATGGGTCGCTCGTCAGAGAGGGGCTTGGATCGCGGGCTGGATCTGCCATCGGACTCACACCCCCCACCGCATCCACCGCCCCGCTGCTCGCGCCGCGTCAATCGGATCGGCCACGATAGGCTTGTGGCATGAGCGAGCACGAACATGCGCAGCGATCTGGTTTTCCGCCGCCGCGAGTGGTGCCGTTGCGTCCGTACAGGCCGGACGGAACGGCGGCGGACGCGGCCCGCGTGTTCTACGAGGTCATGCGGCAGCGTCGGACGGTGCGCGAGTTTTCATCGCGGCCGGTGCCGATCGAGGTGATCGAGTGGGCCGTGCGCACGGCGGGGACGGCGCCGTCGGGGGCGAACAAGCAACCGTGGAGGTTTGTGGTGGTCGGTGATGCCGCTCTGAAGCGTGAGATTCGGCGAGCGGCGGAAGTTGAGGAGCATGAGTTCTACACGCGGCGTGCGACGGCGGAGTGGCTCGCGGACCTTGCGCCGCTGGGGACAGACACCCGCAAGCCGTTCCTGGAAGAAGCGCCGTGGTTGATCGTCGTGTTCAAGATGATGAAGACGGACGACGAACGCGGCGTGTATTACGTGAATGAGTCCGTGGGCATCGCGGTCGGGATGCTGCTCGCGGCGTTGCACCACGCGGGGCTGGCGACGCTCACGCACACGCCGAGCCCGATGGGGTTTTTGTCGAAGGTGCTCGAGAGGCCCGAGCACGAGCGGCCGTTCTTGCTGATCCCGGTTGGGTACCCGGCTGAGGGGTGCGTGGTGCCGGACATTTCGCGCAAGTCTCTCGATGAGATCATGGTGAGGAAGGTTTGATGGGCGATGCGGCGCGAGAACTCGGGCAAGGAAGCGCGCCGCTGGTCGCGCGGTTCCCGGTCATCGCCGGGCCGACGGCGGGGGGAAAGTCTTGGCTGGCGGTGGCGGTGGCGCACGAGTTGAACAAGATCGCGGGGCGTGAGGCGGCGGAGATCGTGACGGCGGATTCGATCCAGGTGTACCGCGGGCTTGATATCGGGTCGGCCAAGCCGACGGTGGAAGAACGCGGCGGGGTGGTGCATCACCTGATTGATGTTGTGGAACCGACGGATTCGTTCAGCGTGCATCAGTGGCTGGCGCTCGCTGAAGAGAAAGTGGCCGAGGTCCGATCGCGCGGGCGGGTGCCGATCGTGGTCGGGGGTTCGCACCTGTATATCAAGGCGTTTTTGGAAGGCTTATTCGAAGGGCCGGCGGTTGATCCGGCGTTGCGCGAGGAGCTGCGCGGCGCAGACCTCACGGAACTTCGGGCGGAACTGGAGCGCGTGGACCCCGACGCGGCGGCGCGGATTCACCCGGCGGACCATCGGCGGACGGCCCGGGCGCTGGAGGTTTTTCGGCAGACGGGGACGCCGATCAGCGTGTTGCAGCGGCAGTGGGATCGGGCGGATCATCTGCGGACGGATTGCGTGCTGGTGGGGCTCGATTGGCCGAGCGAGGCGATCAACCGGCGGATCAACGCGCGCGTCAAGGACATGATCGAGCGCGGGCTGGTCGAGGAAGCGCGGGCGTTGTACACGGGCGGGCGGCTGGGGCCTCAGGCGCGCGAGGCGCTGGGGTACAAGCAGTTGATCTCGGCGTTCGAGGGGCGGTGCTCGCTCGATGACGCGATCGAGAAGATGAAGATCGAGACGCGACGGTGCGGGAAGAACGAGCGGACGGGGGTGCAGAGGGTGAGGCCGACGGCGGGGGCGGGGTGGAGTGATGCGGAGAGTTTGGCGATGGAGGAATGGGTTGGGGGGGTGATGAGGGCGTGCGGGGGAGACTTTGGGCGGCGCGAGCGTGAGTAACGGGGCAAGCGATGTGGCCAGCAAATCGGTTCTTTGGGAAGCGATCGCCGGTGCTCACAGAGCGCGAGCGGATCGAGATGGCAAGATTTGAGGTTCGGGATGTGGTCTTGGGCCTGATCGTCTACCTGCCGATTCTCATCATCGCACTCCCAATTTTGAAATCAGTGTTTGGATACTCAGCATCTAGATCACCGGGAACTTCGGACTTCTGGCTGTTCGCGGGTATCGGTGTTTACGTACTTGTGCTAGGGTGGCGCTGGTTTGAGTTGCATCGGCTGAAGTCAATCCATCGTCAGGCATTTGTCGAAGGGACCAAGACCGGCCTCCGCGTTTGCACCAATTGCGAATACCCCCTGCCGGCGGAACCTCTGGAGGGGGTCTGCTCGGAGTGCGGGTGCCCGTACAACCCCGAGACGCTCCTGCGGGTCTGGACCGAGCGGCACGGAAAGCTGGCTGATGTTCAGCCCTCCACCCGATAGAGCCGCGGCGACAGGGCTCGAAATGGCCGCCGGAACCGCGAACACGCGGGCACGGGCGGCGGGCGGGGCTGAACTTGGCGAACAAATCCTTCCAGAATCCGTACAGCTTGACAATCCCGAGCCCCGATCCTTATCTCTACGTCTGACCAAGGCCGGGGCTTGCCGTCGGGCGGCCGGGCCGGAGGGGGTTCCAAAGCGATATGGCCAAGAAGGCTTCAAGCTCATCACGGACGACCAAAGCGGGCGGTTCCAAAGCGGCCAAGGGCGGATCGGCGGTCGCGGAGGCCCCCGGGACGGGGGATGGCGCGGCGGCGGGGAGGTCTGCCGGGCGGGGCGGGGCTCGGGGAGGTTCGCGCGGCGGGGGCAAGTTCCCGGGGTACACGGCCGGGTCGGCCAAGGGGAAGAACCTCGTCATCGTCGAATCGCCGTCCAAGGGGCGGACGATCAACAAGTACCTCGGGTCGGACTACGTCGTGCTGGCGAGCGTCGGGCATGTCCGCGACCTGCCGAGCAAGAACCCCAAGGGCGTGAAGTCGCCGGTCCCGGGCGTGGACCTGGAGCACCGGTTCAAGCCGACGTACGAGATCCTGGTGGGGAAAGAAAAGGTCATCGGCGACCTGAAGCGGGCGGCCAAGGACGCGCTCTCCACCGGCGGGAAGGTGTGGTTCGCAACGGACTTGGACCGTGAAGGGGAGGCCATCGCGTGGCACCTGGCGCAGGAGCTGGGCATCGCCTCGGCGGACGCAAAGCGGGTGATGTTCGCGGCGATCACCAAGGCCGAGATTGAGCGGGCGTTCCTGAACCCGCACCCGATCGACGAGGACCGCGTGAACGCGCAGCAGGCGCGGCGGATTCTGGATCGGATCGTGGGGTACCAGGTCTCGCCGCTGCTGTGGAAGAAAGTGGCGCGCGGGCTGTCGGCGGGGCGCGTGCAGTCGGTGGCGGTTCGGTTGGTCGTGGAGCGTGAGCGCGAGATCCGGGCGTTCATCCCGGACGAGTCGTGGCAGATTCTCGCGGATTTTTCGTTGAGCGAATCTGAGGCGCGGAAGCACGCGCCGTTGCTGGCGGCGTTCCTCAATCGCAAGGACGACAAGGGGAATACGCCGTCGCTCAAGGCGCAGAACGGGTGGCTCGGCGAGCACGGGGCGGTGCGGGCGGAATTGGTTGAGGTTGATGGAGCGAAGTTTGATATCTCGCAGGCGGGCGCGGGCGACCAGTCGCGGTTTGATGATCCGATGAGGTGCAACCTGCTGCCCAAGGTCGCGAAGATCGCGGCGGCGGCGGGGCTGGACAACATCAAGGGCGAGATCACCGAGGACAAGAAGGGACGCGGGCCGGCGCGGTGGTTGCGGACGGTAACGGGGACGATCGACCCGAGCGTGCCGTACAAGATTGTGAGCATCGAGACCAAGCGGACCTCGACGCGTCCGTCGCCGCCGTTTATTACGTCGTCGCTGCAGCAGGCCGCGAGTTCGCGGTTGGGGTTCGGTGCGCAGCGGACGATGCGTGCGGCTCAGCAGCTGTACGAGGGCGTGGAGATCCCGGGCGAGGGGCCGGTGGGTTTGATCACGTACATGCGTACCGACTCGACGCACCTGTCGAAGGATGCGCTGGAGATGGTCCGCGGGTTCATCGGACAGAACTTCGGCGACAAGTACCTGCCGGAGAAGCCGAATTTCTTCACGTCGTCGAACAAGGATGCGCAGGAGGCCCACGAGGCGATCCGGCCAACGAACCTGAATTATCCGCCGTCGAAGGTCACCCGTTATTTGCAGCCGGATCAGGCGCGGCTGTACCAGTTGATCTGGGAGCGGTTTGTCGCGTGCCAGATGACGCCGGCGCAGTGGGATTCGACGAGCGTGCTGATCAAGGGCGGGCGGATCGTGCCGCCGGATACGAAGCCGACGGTGCTGACGTTCAGGGCGAGCGGGCGGGTGCTGGTGTTTGATGGCTTCTACCGGGTCACCGGCGTGCCCGCGGCCGCGGACGAGCAGAACCTTCCGACGCTGCGCGAGCAGCAGCCGCTGCACCCGTTCGGCGTGCATGTGGATCAGAAGTTCAGCTCGCCCCCTCCACGGTACACGGAAGCGTCGCTGATCAAGATGCTCGAGAGCGAGGGGATCGGGCGGCCTTCGACATACGCGTCGATCATCGGGGTTATTCAGGATCGCAACTACGTCGAGCAGTTGGAGCGGCGGTTCTACTCGACCGACCTCGGCGAGGTAGTGACCGACAAGCTGATCGAGGCGATCCCCGAGATCATGGACGTTGGCTACACGCGCGACATGGAGCTGCAGCTCGACAAGGTCGAGGAGGACCATCTCGACTGGATCGATATGCTCCAGAAGTTCTACGGGCCGTTCACCAAGCGGCTCGCGTCGGCGATGGAGAACCTGACGCACGCCAAGGCCGAGACGGTGCCTGCGCCGGCGGAGTACAAGTGCGACAAATGCGGCGCGGGGCTGGTGTACCGGTTCGGGAAGAACGGGCGGTTCTTGTCGTGCAGTCGTTACCCGGACTGCGACTTCGCGTGCCCATGCGACCGCGAGGGGAAGCCGCTGCCGGCCGCGAAGACCGTGAACGTCGCGTGCCCCAAGTGCGGCGGCGCGATGACCAAGCGCACGGGGCGGTTCGGGCCGTTCCTCGGGTGCTCGCGGTACAGCGACAAAGCGAACCCGTGCGATGGGCTGCTGAACATCAACAAAGAGGGCAAGGTTGTGGCGCCGTCGATGCCGCCGCTGGTGACTGATCTGCCGTGCCCGACGTGCCAGTCGCCGCTGAACCTGCGGAACGGGCTCAAAGGCCCGTGGCTGGGATGCTCGCGGTTCCCGAAGTGTCGCGGACGCGGGAAATGGGCGGAGATCCCCGAGGACAAGCGCAAGGCCCTCGAAGCGGCGATGGCCGAGCACGAGAAGGCCAACCCGGTGAAGGTCATCCGCACGATGGAAGGAAAGGCGCTGACCGACAGCAAGGGCAAACCGTTGCCGGACGCGCCGACGGTGGATGCACCGCCGGAGGCTGGCGCGGCGGGTGCGACGTTAGAGGCGATCGCGGACGAGATCGGCGTATGACACGAGATCGTCGCGCGGCAGCGCGTGAGGGCGGGCATGTCGACCGGCAAAGTCATCCTCTTAGTGTGCGTTTTTTTTCTGGTCGATTTCGTGATGGTCGGCACCCTGATTCACGTCTGCGGCCGATCGCTCCGAAAGCTGTGCTCCCAGTTCCCGCCTCTGCCGCGGAGCGCCGACGCCGTGGAGCGCCGGTTTCAGGGGTTCAAGATCGAAATGATCAGCCTTGGATTCAGCGTTCACGCGGCCGTCGACGAGAACGCGCTGCACCTGACGCCGACCAGGGTCGCACGCTGGATGGGCATGACGCCGACGAGCCTCCCGTGGACAGCATTCAAGAACGTCCGACCCGTGATGGGCGGCGTGAGCGCCGAGGTCGCGGGGGTCGGGATCACAGGACCCAAGTGGTGCATGGAGTTGGCGGGGGTTCCGGCGACTGGGAAGCCGGAGCGACCGCGCGATCAGGCTTGATCTTCAGCGCATCGTCGGAGCAACGCGCCAGTCCGACGCGGCGTGGTCGGTCGAGCGGATGACGAATGCCGCGGCGACGCAACCCACCATGTTCGACACGAGGTCCCAGCCGGTGTTGACGTAGCCGCCGACGTTGGTGCCCGGCATCACGAGCGTGGCGATGAACTCGATCACTTCGTTCATTGCGCCGAGGCCCATGCCGATCAGGGCCGCGGCGACCAGCGGGCCGAGCGTGGGTTGGAGCGAGAAGTTCGACGCGACCAGTACCGCTCGCCAGGCCGCGAGCGTCGAGACGAAGAAGCCGAAGGCGTGGACGCACTGGTCGTACTTGGGGAGGCTCGGGTGGACACGGAGGTTGTAGAGCACGCGCGGCGTGCCGGGCTCGGTGACGGAATCGGGGATCGGGAGCGTGCCACCAACCATGTGCAGCAGGCCCCAGACCGCGAAGGACCACATGACCCACATGGGGAAGCGCACGCAGCGGTCGATGGCGACGACGACGCCGACGAGGGCGAACATGACGAGGCCGTAGTAGACGAACTCGTAGTTCCAGTAGCGCAGCGCGACGGCGATGGCGGTGGACATGTAGATGGCGACAAAGACGCCGACGGGGAGGAGCCGCTTCACGCTTGATTCATCGGGCGGCGGGCGATCGCGGCTTGATTGGGACACGAACGCCGATGCGCGCGGCGTCAATCTTCTTCCAGCGTCTTCTTCCGCCGGAGCACATGGTGGTAGTGTTGCGCGAACCGGTGGGCCTCGTCGCGGATGGCTTGGCAGAGCTTGAGGCCGAGGTTCTCGCGACCAAGGCGGACGGGCTCGCGGCGGGCGTGGATGTAGATGAGCTCTTCTTTCTTCGCGAGCGAGATCACCATCGGCGGTTTCGCCGGGAGCTGGTCGAAGGCTTCCATCGCGGCGTGCAACTGGCCGAGTCCGCCGTCGATGAGGATGACGTCGGGGTAGAGCTCGTGGCCTTCGCCGGCCTCGCGGTAGCGGCGGCTGACGACCTCGCGGATGCTGGCGTAGTCGTCGTTGATTGAAGAGGCAGGTTGAAAACCTGCCCCACCAAAGGCACCATCCGGCTTGCCCTGGATTTTGTAGCGGCGGTACTCGCCCTTGAACGGGCGGCCGTCCACGAAGCAGACCTTGCTGCCGACCGTCTCGCCGCCCATGAGGTGGGCGATGTCGATGCCCTCGATGCAGCGGATGGGCTCGTCCATGCCGAGGGTTCTTTGCAGGCTCTTCAGGGCTTTTTCGGGTTCGACGTAGGAGATTTCCGTTTCGGGTTGCCAGCCCTCGGCGCGCGAGGATCGCTCCTTGAGTTTGTCGAGGGCCTTCACTTGATCGCGCAGGCTCGCGGCCTTTTCGTACTCCATCGCCGCCGATGCCGCCTGCATCTCTTCGGTGAGCTCTTTCATCAGCACGGTGTATTTGGTGTCGAAAGAGCGGATGAAGCGGTTGGTGTCCTCGCGGTAGGCGTCCTTGCTGATCTTGGCGGCGCACGGCGCGGTGCATTGGTTGATCGCGTGCAGCAAGCACGGCCTGAAGAACTTGTTCTTCTCGTCTCCGTCGATGATGTCGAGTTTGCAGGTGCGGAACTTGAAGACGCGTTGGAGGAGTTCGATCGACTCGCGCAGGGCGGCGGAGTTGGTGAAGGGGCCGAAGATGCGCGCGCCCTTGAACTCGGGGTCGCCGGGGCTGCGGGTGATGAGCACGCGGGGGAAGTCCTCGCGCTGCGTCACGGCGAGGTAGGGGAAGGACTTGTCGTCCATCTGCCGCGAGTTGAAGCGCGGCTTGATGTCCTTGATCAGGCGGTTCTCGGCGAGCAGGGCTTCCCACTCGGTGTCGCACGGCACCGTGTCAAAGTCGTACACCACGTCCAGCATGGGCTGCTTCTTCAAACCAAGGTCAGCCGAGGGAATGAAGTAGGACGACACGCGGTCGGGGAGGGTGTTGGCTTTGCCGACGTAGATCACGACGCCCTTGTGGTCCTTCATCAGGTAGACGCCCGGGCGCGGGGCGAGGTCGCGGGCCTTGCGCAGAAGGCGTGCGAGGCGTGCGGCGTCGGTCTCGGTACCCCAGGGCGGGGGCGAGTTGGCGGGAAGGAAGCCTTCGGCATCGAGGGGTGGAAGGTCGGGGTCGTCGGCCACGGGGGATCGTATGTGAGTG
This sequence comes from Phycisphaerales bacterium, assembly GCA_044221955.1. Taxonomy (GTDB): domain Bacteria; phylum Planctomycetota; class Phycisphaerae; order Phycisphaerales; family UBA1924; genus CAZCPB01. Next base: position 18,658 of record JBGAOD010000053.1, read on the forward strand.
ATGACGCACGCTCGGCGCGCGGGATTCGTGTCGACACGGGGCGAAAAAAAATCGGCCCGGGTCACAAGGACCCGAGCCAATCTATTGAGCCTTCGGCGTCCCGAGGGCTGGACGGGCTGATGAGCCCGGAAAGATCCCACTCGACGAGAACGACCGCAGACTACCGAGCTTCGGCCCGGTCCACAAGCCTTTTCCCCGGAAATCAGGTCTTTGTCCGGGACAATTCTTGAGACTTCACCGTACCATAACCCATGGCTAGTCTGGGCTTGTCGGAACTCGTGCTGGTCGTGAAGGACGTTGAGATTTCGGCCCGCTTCTATCGCGAGGTAGTAGGCTTGATTCCTGATCGGCCGGCGACGAGGGAATGGGCGTGGTTCTGGGCCGGGATACCAGGTCAGAGGCAGCGCCTTGGGATCACGCGCGGCCCGTTGCTGTTTGAGGAGCGATCGCCGTCGCCCCCGGGGCGTCGGTTCGGCCCGGTCCACTTTGCGTTTGAGGTTGGTCGGTCAACGCTCGAGGCCCACCTGTCGCGCGTGCGGGGGGCGGGGTTTGAGATCTTGGGTCCGAGCAGGCTCGAATGGATGAGCGCCGATGCCCACTATTTCTACGACCCGGACGGCAATCTCGTGGAGTTCTGGTCGCCGGACCGCGACTCGGGAGGAGCATGACCGGGCCCGGACGGGAAAATCCTCGTCAAATCGTGGAGAAAAACCCCTGAAATCGCCCCGCGAGGTTGACGCGGCGCGAACTTTCGGCGACACTCACCGGCTTGCGGGTTGCCCTGCAACCCCCGGGGTGTGGTCGGCGTAAGGTGGTAGGGCCGGACGGGTGCGGGGTGAGGGTGGTGTGGGAGCGATCGGAGAAGACCGTTCGCACCCGACTGAGCCCCTGACCTCTCAATTCGAGCCGCTGTACCGAGTAACGCTCTGCCCGGGTCTGTGTTCGTATTTTCTTTTCCGTTCCTTGCGGGAGTTTGCCATGGCGGGTCGGACCAGTGCCAGTGTCGGGATCGTCGTCACGCTCACCGTGCTGGGCGTGCTCAGCCTCGGGCTGTTCATCCTGACGGTCGTTTTCTTCGGGAAGTACAACAACCTCAAGGGTGAGTTCGCCACGCTCTCCCGCGAGACCGACCAGTACGTCAAGGGCGGGGAACGCCAGGACGACACGATCCGCACGGTCGTGGACCAGGCCAAGAAGGCCGGGGGAATGTCGGCGTTGGGCTACCTGAGCAAGTCGCTCCAGGACACCATGCAGGCGGTCTCGGGGAACAAGCGCGACAGCTTTGAGACTTTCTCTCAGAAGCTCAAGGCCGTCCCCGGTGCCGAAGCCAACAACCTGCTGGGCGTTGTTTCGGCCCAGGCCCAGGAACTTGCGAACCTCACCTCGCGGGTCAAGGCCGCGGAGGCCGACCGGGTGCGTGCTCTGGCCGATCGTCAGTCCGAGGTCGACCGTGTCCAGGGGATTGAGAAGGCCCACGAGGGCCGGGTTGCGAACCTGAACGCTCAGGTTGCGGCGTTCCAGGCCGAGGTCGAGAAGTACCGCGAGGGGACCAACAAGGCCCGAGAGGACATGGAAGGGCGCGTCAGCCAGGTCAAGGCCGACGCCGAGGCCAAGGAGGGCGAACTGCTCGGTCGCATCGCCAAACTCCAAGAAGAGACCATCATCCTGCAAGGGATCGTGACCGACCTCCGCGGAAAAAACTCCGGCAGCGTCGTGACGGGCGATAAGGAATATGCGTTGGTCGACGGGCAGGTGATCGGCGTCAACCCCGCGGCCTCGACGTGTACGATCAGCATCGGGCGCAAGCACAAGCTCAAACTGGGCATGACCTTCGCGGTCTATCCCGACGCGAACTCGATCAAGGCCGACAAGCGCACGGGCGACTACCTCCCCGGCAAGGCCACCCTCGAAGTGATCAACGTGGGTGAGAGCAGCTCGACCGCGCGGATCATCTCCGAGGTCAAGGGCAACCCGATCCTCAACGGAGACGTGATCGCCAACGCCATCTACGACCCCAACAAGGTCTACAAGTTCCTGGTCTACGGCAACTTTGACGTCAACGGCGACGGGGTCTTTACACCGCTGGAGCGCAACGACCTGCAAGCGATCATCGAGGCGTGGGGCGGCAAGGTCGGGCGATCTCGATTCGATCTCACGGGCGATCTCGATTTCCTGGTGCTGGGCGAACGACCCGTGCTGCCACCCAACCCCAGCCCGGACTCGCCCATTGAAATTCTGCAAGAGCACATCCGCCTGGAGCAAGGTTATTGACCGCTACGACGAATACCTCAAGAAGGCCCAGCAGACCGGGCTGCCCGTGCTCAACGAAAATCGGCTGAACACCCTGATCGGACGGACCAAGGTCGGACGCTAAGCCCGAACTGAGATGGATTGGGACCCTCAATGCCCGCCCCGAGCGGGCGGTTTTCTTTGGGTGCTCTACACCGCCGCGTGGAAAACCGCGCCGAACTTCCGCCGCGGCATGACGGGCCTGTGTCGCTGTTGTGCGCACGCTCATGTCGATCTCCCCTGGCCGCGGGCTGGGCCTCCGTGGCCGGCGGTCGAGGCGATGGCGGCGCTGGGCGGGTGGTGGGGCGCGATGCCGCTGAATCGGAAGCGCTTTGAGCGGGCTCTGCTCAACGTTCGCCAGGCCTTTCCGACCTGGAACGATGCGCAGGTCCGGTGGTGCGGGCGGGCCAGTTACGAGCATATTTTCAGGCTGGCGGGCGAGTTTCTCTACATCCCGCGCCTGATCAACGACGACAACTGGCCCAACCATCTTGAGGTTCCGATCGACCTGCGCAACCGCCCGGAGGTCGGGCCGACGCGCCTTGAGGCCGACCTCCGCGCCTACGACGGACCGCCGGCGCTCGGTGCGAGTCGGGGTGCCGACATCGCGATGCCGCTGGCGGAGTCGGGCGGGGCCGGGCCGGCGCTGGACATTCTGCTCAGCGGGCGGCGCTGCGTGATGGTGACGGGGCACTGCGGGAACTGGGAGCTGCTGGCGTACCTGATCGCGGCGGTCGGGTTTCCGATGCACGCCGTGTACCGCCCGCTGGACAACCCTGCGCTGGACCGGTGGGTGCGATCGACGCGGGAGCGACGGGGGATCACGCTGCTCGACAAGTTCGGGGCGGCCCAGCGGATCAACAACGTCGTGGAGGAGGGGAACGCGCTGGGGTTTGTGGCCGACCAGAACGCGGGGGACCGGGGGCTGTTCGTGCCGTACTTTGGGCGGTTGGCTTCGACGTACAAGGCGATCGGTCTGCTGGCGATCAAGTACGACGCAGCGCGGCGGCCGCTCGGCGTGCTTCGCATGGCCCGAGGCCTGGCGCGACGGGGGCGGGTTCCGATATCGCATGGAGGTCACGGACGTGATCGAGCCGGAAGCGTGGAAGGGGGCAGCGCCGACTTTTACGTCACGGCGCGGTACCGGAGGGCGTTGGAGCAAATGGTTCGAAAATGCCGGAACAGTACTTCCGTGGATGCACCGGATGCGGGAAGAGTCGCCCACGCCATGAGCGGACGGCAAGCCGGTGCCCAAGGCCTTGATCGAGAAGCTTCGACCCTGCCGTGGATGACCGAGCCGCGAGGTCGATCGGGTGATCGAGGACAAGGAGCGATCGGCGGCGGAGTTTGCCAGGAACTGCGCAAGACCCGGTTGTATGCGAGGAGAAGTCCGAGCGGGGATTCCGAACCCGGTGAGGAATAAGGGCGGTACTCTCTTCGTGAGCACCGCGATCGAGAAAGGACGGCAATGCCATGGAGCGTTCAACGATGCCCAAAGCCCAAGGCCGATTGGATGAAGTTCGCGTGCTGATTGTCGACGACGACCGCGACGTGCTGGAGTCGTTCGATGCCGCTTTCCAGGCCGAGGGAGCGCTACGCGGTGGCGATGGACGGCAACGAGGCGGTGCGGATCCGCTGCGAGGACCCGCCGGACCTGGTCGTTCTCGACATGATGCTCCCACGCCGCTCGGGCTTTCTGGTCCTGGAAAAGATCAAGGGGACGGAAGACAGTCCGCTGGTCATCATGGTTACGGCCAACGACGGTCGGCGGCACCAGGCGTACGCGGAGTCCGTGGGTGTCGATCGCTACATGCTCAAGCCGGTGCCGCTGGGGCGTTTGCTCGATACGGCCGTTGAAGCCTGATCGACAAACGCGACGCGGAGGACGACGGCGAATCCGACGGCAACGAGAGCTAACCTTGAGAGCACCTCCCTGCGGGAGCCGAGAGGAATCCGGTTCTCGCGCGGCCGATGGCGCGTTCATGCGAGGTTTGTGGAAGGGGTTCTCGGGAACATGGCCAAACGCCGACAGATCGTCCTGATGAACGCGGCCGCGCCGACTTCGAAGGGACGGCCTCGCCAGTTCGCTCCGGCAGGTGACGGACATTCTGTCTCGGTTCAACACCGCGACGGACGGCTCGGCCCCGAGCACGATGGGGACTCTGCGGCTTTTCGGACCCGGGATGGTCGTGGAACTCCCGCAGGGGTTTGACAACATCGCTCAGGCGATGGTGACGCTGGTCGAAGAAGAGATCGCGTGGTCCGTGCTTTCACGGCTTTGCAAGGAGCGGAAGTGGAAGATGGTGGACCTGGAGACGGGGCGGGCGTTCGGGTAATGGTTTTTCACTGAAGGTCGATAGATCACCTCTTGGAGTTCGAGCGAGGTTCTGCTAGGTTGCACTCGATCACTCGGATCTCTGGAGGGGGCACGCCGATGCGTCGTGGTTTCACGCTCATTGAACTTCTCGTCGTCATCGCCATCATCGCGATTTTGATCGCGATCCTGCTCCTCGCAGTTGGGCACGCTCGGGCGGCGGGGAAGTCCACCGTGTTGCCTGACTCAGATCAAGCAGTTCAGCACCGCCTGGGAGCTGTACGCCGACAGCAACAAGGACGTGATGGTCCCCGGGTCGTGCCCCGAAGCCTGCAGGCTTGAACAACCCGGGCAATATGTACGACGTGGGGAACGGGCTGCACTATCGCCCGACGTGGATCGCCCGCATGGGGGCGTTCCTGGGGATTTACCCGTTCGCCGAGCCGCTGCAGGTTGACCGTCAGGACTACACGAACTCGTTCTTCCAGTGCCCCAACACGCGGGACTGGACCGACGAGCGGAACCACTGCTACGGGTACAACTATCTTTTCCTCGGGAACTCTCGGCTGACCGGTGACAAGTACCGCTACTTCCCGGTCCGCCGGAGCCGCATTACCACGTTCTCGAACACGGTGATGGCGGCCGATTCGATGGGGACCGCGGCGTCCACGCCGAAGTCCGCCCGGCACGCGTACACCAACGACGGGGACGACGCCGCCGCGATCGGGAACGAGGGTTTCGGGCTGGACGCGCCGCGTCTGACACCGACCTCTGACCGTCAGACGGACGTCCGAGGCGGGCCCGACGATCGGCACAGCAAGCGGGTGAACGTGGTGTTCACGGACACCCACGCCGCGTCGATGACTCCCGAGGCCATGGGGTACGGGCGCATGAACGACGACGTGTACATCGACCTGCAAGCCCCCACGAAGGATCTCACGAATAAGCTCTTCAGCGGGACCAATCGTGACGACGACCCGCCGGCGATCCCGAACTGAGGCGTGGCTGGCCTGAGTTGGGCGGGATGGCGGACCGGGCCGTCCCTAGAATGTGCGATGCCGACCTATGTCTACGAGGTTCTGACGAAGAAGGGCGAGGGCACCGGCGAGTGCTTTGAGCTCGTCCAATCGATCAAAGAAGAACCGCTGACCAAACACCCCGAGACGGGCGCGCCGGTTCGGCGCGTCCCGCAGGCCCCGATCATTGCGGGCAAGTGGTCGGAGATGAAGGGGAAGAGCGCGCTCTCGAACAAGAACCTTGAGCGGCTTGGTTTCACCAAGTATGAACGCAAGGGGTCTGGGTATATGGAGCGGGTGGCGGGGAAGGAAGGGCCGTCGAGCATTTCGGCGGATTGAACGCGGGGACGTGCGCGGGGTTGGCGCGATCGGACGGGGCCCAACGCCCTGCACAATTCTCCTCAGGTTGGTACAGTGGCCGCCGCGAAATGCGCCTTGATCGCAGGGCGGTGCTTCACGTTGACCAGGGGCGGCCGGCGGCTGCTGTTCACCGGTTCATTGAAAGAGATCCGAGCGCGGCATGTGGACCTCCAAATCGTTCCTGTGGGATGGCATCTACAACATCAAGCCCGCGGACGGCACGATTTTGGTTGCGCCCAATCGTTACACACCCGGGACACCGGCGGGCTCGTATGAATGCACGCGCAGGCGGCTCCTCGCC
>JBGAOD010000205.1:0-2809 GCA_044221955.1 Phycisphaerales bacterium
CTCTCCGGCGTTGCGCGCGCCCTCGTCCTGGTCGAGCAAGCGGATCAGGTCGTCCTCGTTCCGGGTCGCGCTGGCGTCGATCACTCGCCCGTCTTTGAACTTGAGGCGCACTCCTTCGACCACCTTGCCACGGTAGACCGCGGGGAACGTGAAATTGACCACTCCGTCCACGCTCTGCGGCCCGGAGTACACCTCGCCGTCGGGAAAGTTCTCGTCGCCCGCGCAGCTGATCCATGTACGGCCGGAGACACCAACCGTGAGGTCCGTGCCCTCGTGGTGCCGTGCGCCCCGCGATCCGTCGCTCGAGGGCGCCTGGAATCGAAGGACATTCTTGCTCTGCAGGTACGCGCACACCCGCCGCTGCTGCTCGTGCAACCGCCGCCACGCCGCGGCCGGGTCCGGCAGGTGCAAGAACCCCGCGCGATACACCCAGTCCGCGTACTGCGTGAGCGACATCTCCGCGTCCTGGGCGGCGGCGTGACTCGGGATTTCTGCGAGCACGTAGCGAGTCTGGCCCGCGGCCTTGCGCTGGAGGGACATCGCCATAAGCGGGCGACGGGCGGCCTGAGCCATCGCGACCTTGCGCGGGTCGACGTGCCCGAGGAACTTTGTGTTGCTCGGGTGGGCGAGGACGATGAGCACGTCGCAGGTCGCGAGCCGGTGGTGCTCGAACGGGGAGGCGTGCGAGATCTGCTCGTCGCTCCCGTGCCGCAGGATGATCTCTTGCAGACGTTCGGCGCGGGTGTGGTAGCTGGGGTGCCCGCCGGCTCTGAGCACGGCCTCGAAGATCGCTTCGACAGCGTGCATCGCGCCCGGCTCGGAGACGACGGTGACAAGGTCGCCGTGCCTCACACGCGTGCTGTATCGAACCAGAACATCGGCGAGTTTTTCGAGCCTCGTGTCACGCACGAACGCATCCTACCTCGGATCGCGAGGCACCGACCGGAAGGGCTGACTTACCCGAACCGCCCGGTGACGTACTCTTCCGTCTCCAGCAAACGCGGAGTCTGAAAAAGATCCGAGGTTCGACCGTACTCCACTAACCTTCCGAGGTACATGAACGCGGTGTAGTCGCTGACGCGGGCCGCTTGCTGCATGTTGTGGGTCACGATCAGGACCGTGTATCGGGCAGCGATCTCAAGGATGAGTTCTTCGATCCGCAGCGTGGCGATCGGATCAAGCGCCGAGCAAGGTTCGTCGAGCAGCAACACCTCAGGCTCGGCCACGACCGCCCTTGCGATGCACAACCGCTGCTGCTGACCGCCCGAGAGCCCGAGCGCCGAATCGCGCAGGCGATCTTTGACCTCGTCCCAAATCGCGGCGGATCGAAGGCTCCGTTCGCAGGCTTCCTCGAGCACCGAGCGGCGGTTCTCGCCGTCGATCCGCAATGGGTACACCACGTTCTCAAAGATCGACATCGGAAACGGGTTGGGTTTCTGGAAGACCATGCCCATGCGCTTGCGGAGGTCGATCACGTCAACGTCATGCGCATAGATCGGCCGCCCGTTGAGGATCATTTCTCCTTCGACGCGCACGCCGTCGATCAAATCGTTGAGGCGGTTGACAGAACGTAGAAGGGTTGATTTCCCGCACCCCGACGGGCCGATGAGCGCCGTGACCTTCCCGCGCGCGACCGGCATGGTGATCCCGTGGAGGGCCTTGTTGGCGCGGTACCAAAGCTGGAAGTTCTTGATCTCGAGCACCGGCGACTCGGCGTGGACGCTCTCGTGGACGGAGGGTTCGACGACCTCGTTCCGTCGGATCGCGTCAATGATCGGATACTTGGGCGCACCGGACGCCTGCCCCTCACGCGGCAGATCAGCCAAGATCGCGCGAGCGACCTTGGCTGGGACCGTCGGGTGCGACCCCTGATGAGCCGGGGCCTGAGATGGGTTTCGGCTTGTCACGCTGACCATGATAGTTCTCCGGCGGAGGATGCCCCAAGGGCGCTTTCGGGGGACGACCTTGCGCCCGTGCCGGGGTCGGCCGCGGACGATGATCCCGACCAACTAGAACTGCTGAGACTTGAGCCGACCCCGAAGTCGCGCCCGGATGGTGATGGCGGAAAGGTTCAGGAGCACCACGATCACGATGAGCAGCAGCGTGGTCGTCCAGACCAGCGGCCTGGCGGCGTCGGAGTCGGGGCTCTGAAAACCGAGGTCGTAGATGTGGAACCCGAGGTGCATGAAGCTGCGCTCGAGGTGAATGAACGGGAACTGCGCGCTAAAGGGCAGTTCGGGCGCGAGCTTGACCGCACCGACCAGCATCAGCGGAGCAACCTCGCCGGCGTGCCGAGTATTGTCTACGGCGTGTTCGGGTTGGGTTTCTTCTGCTATTCGGTCGGTAAGTTCCTGGACCAAGGCCCGGCGAGCCCTATCAGTCAGCGCGCGTTCTGGCTCATGGGGATCGGACTCGCAACGCTCGTGGCGCTCGGGTTCGCCGTCGCGTTGCTTGCCAAGCCAAGGCCCGGCGAAGCCGTGCTGACTCGGCACCGCGCTCTCGCGTTGGTTGCGGGCGTCGTCTGGTGTGCTGCCCTGGGAGTCGTGATCGCATGGGTCTCTGGCACACCGCACTTCCACGGGCTGTTCGAGGCAAACCTGCCCTCACCGACGATCGGCACGCGCGGGCTGCTCTGGGGCGCGCTCACGCTCGCGATTATGACGCTGCCCGTGGTGATCGTCGCTACGGAAGAAGCGATCGCGGCTGTCCCGCGCACGATGCGCGAAGGGAGTTACGGGTGCGGTGCGAGCAAGTGGCAGACCATTCGACGCATCGTGCTGCCCGGGGCGATGCCCGGGATCATGACGGG
>JBGAOD010000054.1:0-23597 GCA_044221955.1 Phycisphaerales bacterium
GAGGGGCACGGGTTCCAGAAGCTGGAGAACAGGTTGTTGTTCACGGAGCGGATGGTGAAGTTTTTGGAGAGGACAGTGGGGAAATAGGTGGTCTTGGCTGCGTCGGCCAGCGTCAGCAACCTCGTCGCGGTGGGTCTGCTCTTTGCACTCCTGGGTGTGTACAGCATGGGCGGCGCAGTCTTCGATTGGCCCCTGCTTACAAAGAGCAGGCGGTGGCTGTCGTCCGTTCACTCGTTCGGCCTGCCCGCGACACGCTGGGGCTATGTGATTTGCGGGATCATCGCGATTCTTTTTGGGCTGTTGATCGCGATAATCGGACTCTCCGAGTCCGGCAAGCGCCATTAGACCCGTGTCTGCACTGCGGTGTTGCCCCCGCTTACCCTCCTCCGTGCCTCGCTACAAGCTCACACTCGCGTATGACGGGACGGACTTCTCCGGGTGGCAGAAGCAGGAGCCGCCGCTCGGGGTTGATGGGGTGGCCCATCCGAGCACCGATCCGAGTTTGGCTGCGCCCGAGGGGCGGTCGGCGTTACGGACGGTGCAGGCCGTGGTCGAGCGGGCGGCGCGGGAGGTGGTGCGCGAGCCGGTCTTGGTGACGGGGGCGAGCCGGACGGACGCGGGGGTTCATGCGCGCGGGCAGGTGGCTTCTTTCTCGTGCAGCGACGGCACCGGCGCGGACAACCGCGGGCAGGGGTGGCCGATCGAGCGCGGGGCGGACAAGCTGTTGCGGGTGATGAACGCGCGGCTGCCGGACGACGTGCGGGTGGTCAGCGTCGAGCCGGTCGCGGATTCGTTCAACCCGATCTCGGATTGCACATCGAAGGCGTACTCGTACACGCTGAACGTCGAGCGCGAGCGGTCGTTGTGGGACCGACGGTACGTGCTGCACTTGAAGCACGAGATTGATTCCGGCGCGGTCGCGCGGATGCACGAGGCGGCCCAGCGGCTGGTGGGCGAGCACGATTTCAACGCCTTCGCGGCCGCGGGGCACGGCAGGCTGAGCACGGTGCGAACGATCTTTACGTGCGCAGTGACGGAGCCGACGCCGGGGCGCGTGCGGATCGACGTAAGCGGGAACGGGTTTTTGTACAACATGGTCCGCATTCTGGGCGGAACGTTGGTGGAAGTTGGGAAAGGGCGGATGACCGTGGAGGATGTGTCGGCGGCGCTCGAAAGCCGCGATCGGACCAAGGCCGGCCCGACGCTGCCGCCGGAGGGGTTGTGCTTGGAGTGGGTGAAGTACGGCACCCGCGTGACGGACCGAGCGCCGTCGGATCCTGTTGACGAGACGGCGTAATGCGCATTTTCCACATCTCAACCCGGCTCATCCTCGGCGGCTCGCAAGAGAACACGGTGCTCTCGTGCGAGGGGCAGGCTCGGCTCGGACACGACGTACACCTCGCCTTCGGTCCTATCTACGGGCCCGAGGGGTCGCTGCTCGAACGAGTCAGCGCGTTCCTTTCCAAGAACCCGAGCCGAGACGGAGCGATCGCAAACACCGCGATCACCACCCACGTCGTGCCGCACCTCGTCCGAGAAATCCGCCCCTGGGCCGACTGGCGTTGCTTGGGCGAGTTGATGCGCCTGATCCGCGCGATCCGCCCCGACATCGTTCACACGCACTCCTCCAAAGCGGGCATCCTCGGGCGGGCGGCCGCGTGGGCTGTGCGCGACGGCGCGATGGGGATTGTACACACGATCCACGGCCCACCCTTCCACAAGTATCAAGGTCGGGCCGCGAACACGCTGTATAAGGCGAGCGAGCGATGGGCGGCGCGGCGGTGCCACACGATCGTGAGCGTGGCCGACGCCATGACCGAGCAGTACCTGCACGCGGGTATCGGGCGGGCCGAACAGTACCTCACAGTTCGATCGGGCATGGAGACTGAGTCGTTCCTCCGCGTTGCGAACGAAGAGTCGCGCCGCGCGAGCCGTGCGGCCCTGGGACTCTCAACAACGGACTTTGTAGTCGGCACCGTCGCGCGGCTCGCGGAACTCAAAGGCCACGACGACCTGCTCGACGCTCTCGGACCAGAACTCAGAGCTCGGCCCGACTGGAAACTCCTTTGGGTCGGCGACGGCTGGTGGCGCGAAAGACTGACTCAGCGGATCCGATCGATGGGCCTTACGAACAGCGTCGTGATGACCGGGCTCGTGGGCCCCGAGCGCGTTCCCCAGATGCTCGCGGCGATGGACGTGCTCGCGCACCCGAGCTACCGCGAGGGCCTGCCGCGCACCGTCCCGCAAGCGCTGCTCGCGGGCGTCGTCCCCGTCGCGTACGACGTGGACGGCACGGGCGAGGTGTGCCGCGATGGGGAAACGGGGCGGCTTGTCAAACCCGGCGATTCCGCGTCGCTGCGGTCGGCGGTGGTCGGGCTGTACGATCACCCGCCGCTGCGACGGAACCTGGCCGATCGTGGGCAGGCCGAATGTCGGGAGATGTTCTCCGCGGAGCGGATGGTGACACGACTGGAAGAAGTTTATGCGCAGGCAAGAACACTGGCAGCGCAGGGATGAGCGGCGAGACCGGCGCGAGGGCTTTCCCGCCCTCTTCGCCCGCGCCCTCATCGCCAGCGCCACGCTGGCCATGCCCACTCCCACGCTCGTTACCTCACGCACGGCCGCTCACGCGCAGCCCCTGAACCTCGATCAAAACTCCGGGACCAAACTCGCCGGGAACTCGGCCGCCAAATCCATCGCCGACACGCTCGATTCTCAAGCTAAGGCGATTGAAATCCTCGGGGCACCGACGCCCGTCGATTCCGTTCGCATCGCCCTGAGGCGTGCGGGTTCAACACTCATCCGCTCGGGCGAGCGCCAGGGCACCAGGGGCGCGCTCCACGTCTTCACCGGCGAAACAATCGCGGCCCGCGTCGGAGCCCTCGACGGCACCCTCGCCGGAGACTTGGCGCTCCTCGACCCCACCACGCTCCGCGGCGTCGCACGCGACCTCGCCGCCATCGCCCCGGACGCCAACCCCGCCGCGTTCGAGTCGGTCGAAGCGATGGACCGCACGCTCCGCGACGCGCTCGCGCCACTGGTTCAAGCCTGCGGGCCGACCATGGCAAGCCGCGGCTGGATTTCTCCAACCCCAGTTCCGATCGCCGACCACGCTCCAACAGAGAACGACAACGACCGAGCAAAGCCGACCCAACGCGCGTCGATGGCCGATCTGGCACGAGCCCTCGCGCTCTCGCCCGAAGCCACGAAATCCTTCGAGGGTCTCGACGCCCGCCTGACGCTCGCCGATCGCTGGATTTCGTTCCGGCCCTGGGCAGAGGACGTGCGCGCCATGGTCCGCTCCGCCGCCATCGTCGCCGGCGCTTCACGCCCACCCTGGCTGAGCGACGGAGCCTACGGAGTGCTCCGGGTCGAACTCGTCGGCGCGGTCACGAGTCTGACCAGCAGTCAGAAGGAACCCGAGCGAGCCGCCGCCGCCGCGACGCTCAAAAAGCTCGCGGCGCTGGGCGAGCTCGCGCGTGCGGCGGACGCCGTGGACGCCACCGCCTCGGGCCGATCCTCACGCACCACCCGGGCCGCCCTGAGCGAACTGATCGCATCCCCTCCCTGGTCTTCCGAACCGGCTCTCGATGCACGACTGGAGCGCCTCACGGGGATCCTGCTGACCATCGCGCGCGGTGCCGAGGAAATCCCCGAACGCACCGTTCTCCGGCAGCTCCGCCCCGCGATCACCGCGCTCGAACCCGCGGCCCGCCAATCCTCGCTCCAGCTCCTTGACATCCTGCCCCGCCTCGTCCGCAGAGGCGACTCGATGTCCGACCCGGCCGTGCTCGCCGCGATTACGGGGCACGCTCGACGCGTCGCCGACCTCAAGCTCGTACCGCGTGTGAGCGACCTTCTCACCGGGCACGCCAACGCAGCGACGGGCAAACGCGCCGAAGAGAAATCGGAACTCTCCGCGACCGACCCGCTCCGCCCGATCGCCGACCGCGTTCTCCTGCTCGCCCAGAACTTCGCACGCCCCGAAAAACGCGACGCCGCGCTCAGCGAGTTTCGTGAGCTCGCCGAACAGCTCGCGGACTACGCCGAAATCCCCGGCGAACGCGAGCTGCGCGCAGAAATCCAGCCCGGCATCACGCCCGGGGACTGGTCAAGCATCACCGGCGCACGAGAGAAGAAGATCATCGCGGCCCTGAGCGAAGCGAGATCGCGCTGGCTCAGCGAACGCTCCGCCCCCCGAACCCAGCCCACCGCACGATCCGCCGTCAGGCTCGCCAACTTCCGCTCCGCAATCGGTTTCTTCCGCGATGCCGTCACCGTCAGAGCGGCTCTGCCGGCGGGCAAGGACGATCATCCCGCCGACCCGTTGCAGTCCTGGCCGGGTTGGGAGGTCTCCGCCGAGGCGCACGCGGCGCTCGTCACCGGGCTGACCGACCGCACACGAGCCCTGGCCGAGCAGCTTGTCTCAACCGATGATAAGACCGCAACGAAGCTGCTCAGGGCTATCGAGGCGGACTTCGCCGTAGTCCCCCTGGTCGCAAGATTGGATCGAGAAGCGACCGCCCTCGCGTTGTCGAACCCGGGCGCGGCCGCTTCGCCTCAGGGTGCAGACGCCCTGGCGCAGATCGCGCTCGGACCGCCACAGCACGGGGCGTGGATGGCCCGGCACAGGGCCGAACTCGCTTCGCTGTGCTGCGCGGCAGAAGAACTCGCCCAAGCGGATTCGCGGGGCGATGCCGCGACCGCAAAGGCGGTTCGCTCCCGCATGAACCTAACCGCCACAGGATCGCTCACGGAATTGAGCAACGAGCAACGCTAGCTCCCGAGCTGCCCGAACTCGCTCGGAGAACTCCCGCCGCGCTCGCGGAGGCCTACGCCGGCTTCTGCACCTGCCACAGCCCCACCGTGTTCCCCTCCGGGTCGCTGATCCACGCAAAGCTCCCCATCCCGGGCACCTCCGTCGGCGGAACCAACGCCTTGCCGCCCAGGCTCTTCGCTCTTTCGATCGATTCCTTGAGGCTGTCCACCTGCGCGTACACAACGCAGTAGTTGTGCGGCTCGTGCCCCAGCTGGTTGAGGTGCCCGCCGATCGACCGCTCGCCGGCGATCCCCGAAATCATGGCCGCGGGCCCGTATGCCTCGAACGTCCAACCGAACAACGGGCCGTAAAAAGACTTGGCCCTTTCGACGCTCTTGAACCCGATCTCAAAGTGAACAACCGGCGCTGGCATGGTTGACCTCCCGAAAAATGCTCACCAACACGAACGACGGACACACGCACCTATCACGACAGGCTCGCAACCGACCCCGTGATCGCTCGCCTTCCTGCCTCGTCTTACTTCCCAACTCGCTGCGGATCAGGAAAATCTCGGTACAGCGCGGACTTGAAATCGGTGACCATCGAGTACACCGGCATGTGCAGCCTCTCCACCTCGCCATCGCGCGTAGCCACGAGATCGAACGCGCGGTCCAGCTGCGCCAAGTCGTTGGTCCACACCGTAATGTGGAACTCGCCCAACTCCGGCGGGCCAAACCCGAACTTGCGACGCGTCAGCCGCCACCCCTCGATCCGCCCCTCCGACTTGAGGTGCCCCAGGTACCCGTCCACGGCCTTGCAAAACTCCAGATCCCTCCGAGACTCGCGGAGATTGCACCACATCTCGTAATACTGCACGATGCCTCCAGTCTCCGGCCCGAAACCGGCGCGAGAGACGCGGCCGCCTCACTGCCTACAAACCCGTTGAGCGGAAAAAATCTGTGACTCTTGCGCGGAACCCGGGTGATCCTACGAGTTACTGCTGAGGCTTGTTCGCTACCGGCTCAAAGCGCTTCTTCAGTTCACCCGCGACCATCGGCCAGGCGTTCGCAAAGTACGCCCGAACACCCCGCCACTCCTCCTCGTGACCCTGAGCCGCCTGTTCGGCAAAGCCCATCTGCTGGAATCGCACCCGCGTCGAGCCCGGTCCCACGGACGCGAGCGAGATCACGACCCAGGTGTGCTGGGCCCGTGCATGCGCGAACTTCGGCGGCGTGTTCCACGTGAACGAGATCATCTCGTTGGGCACGTAGCTCAGCACGGTGCAGCCCTCGGACCCCCGCGCACCGACGGGTGCGCTGGGATCAAAGTAAATCTCAAACTTCCCCCCGGGCCTGAGTTCGATCTGACCATCGGTCTCCAGGAAATCCTTCCAGCCGGACGAGGATGAGATCGACTTCCACACGTCCTCGCGCGGCCCGGGCACGATCACCTCCGCGACGACCGGCGCCAGCGGATCCTCCGCGTGGGCCGATCCGGCGCTCCCGGGCTTGACCGCGTTGTCGTAGTTGGACTGGAGCTTCTTCATCACCCACCCATTCCCTGTCTCGAAGAACGCACGCATCTTCTGGTCCTGCTCGTCGGCGCCGTACCCCATTCCGGCCAGACGGAGGTTGGTCCGCCCGTCGCCAAGATCCGTAAACGTCGCCACCGACCATGTGTGCTTCCACGATTCCGGGAAAGGGAAGCCCTTGGGCGGCTTGGAGATCCGAAAGGACAACATCCGCTCAGGCTCGTAGGCCAGAATCGTGTTCTCGATCGTCCCCTCGTCGCCGATCACGCCCTTCGGGTTGTAGTGAGTCTGCATGAGCCCGCCGACGCGGAAGTCGATCTTCGCCTGCGCCACGCCCAAGAGCTTGTACCCCTCCTCCGTCGTGAACACCCTCCAGACCTCGGCTACCGGGGCGTTGATGACGGCCTCGTGGACCAGAGGCCCCGTGTTGGCAGCGGCAACCCGTGCCGCCGGCGGTTGAGAGGCCGGAGGTTCGGCGCTCGTGGCCCCCGAAACGAGCGACGCGAGCACGATCACAGAGCGAATCAGCACAACCCACCTTCTTTCGTATGCACAGGCCGTCCGTCGGACGGCGCAGAGATTGACCCGCCCCCGTCGAGCGTGCCGCTCGACGCAGGAGCCCGGGCTGGATCGGACATCAGCAAAGTGAGGTACGCGCGGAGGTGCGCCACCGAGTCGTCGTACGGAGCAAGGCTGCCCGCCGCCCGGGCCTGCATCACGGCACCCTCCATCACCGTCAGGACGAAGTGCCCGATCTTGGAAAGGTCCGTCCCGGGCGGGAAACGGTCGGCGATCGGCCGGAGCCACCCTTCGATATGGGCGGCCCAGTTTCGGAAGTTCTTGTCGATCAACTTCCGCGCCTCCGCGAAGTCGTCGCCAACCTCCAGAGCGAGGTTGCCAATCGGACATCCCATCTTGTGCTCAAACATCTCCAACCCACGCCGGTAGTTGTTGAGAAGAACAAAGATCCGTTCGACGGGGCCCGTCGCCGCGGCCTCGGCCGGCGCCATGATCACGGGCACCAGCAACTCGACGTAGTACTCCAGCACGCCCACCAAAAGCGCCTCCTTGCTCGGGAAGTAGTGGTAGAGCGAACCGCTGTTGACATCGGCCTCACGCAGGATTGTCGAGATCCCCGTCGCGTGGTAGCCCTGCTCATGGAAGAGCCGGCGGGCAACTTCGAGAACTTTGGCCTTGGTATTGGTTGGGGTCGGTGTCATATTTGATTGAACGATCATTCAACACAATCTTAGAACCAAAGTCAAGTCGAAACGCTCTGAATTTTCGCACGAGCTCCCGTGAAACTCATCGCAGAATTGTTTGTATTTTGATCGGTATTCCAGCGCCAACCGAGGTTCGGTCTATCATCAGCCTCGGTCAGTGGCAGCCGGGGCGCTGCGAACCGGTACACATTGGCTGGGGGTGTCCGATCTCCCGACTGTTCTGGCTTGGTTTCGGCGGAAGACGGGAGCGCAATTTCCGACCAACTGCCGCGGGGCTCGCTCGTCGATGGGCGGCGCAAGTGAGAGCCGTTGAGTAGGACGAGTGATCCTCAGGCGTCCGGCGGCAGAGCGGCGTCGATGTGCGGAGAGCGAACTCGGCCGTCGTAAGGTTTGATTGAGGGGGAACTTTCAAAGTGTGGAAATGGTTTCTCGCCGTATTTCTGATCTTGGTCGCCGGCTGTGCGGGCGGAGCGTGGTGGCTCAAGTCCTCGGGCCAGCTCGCCAAGCTCCAAGAACAGTTCCAGCCCGACTTCAAGTCAACCGCGGTCCGGGTTGAAGCGGTCTCACGCGGCAACCTGGTGCGGACGATCTCCGCGCCAGGGCTCACCGAACCACGCACGAAGGTGTCCATCAGCGCCCAGGTATCTGCCCGCATCATCGGGCTGCCGTTCCGCGAGAACGACGTCGTCAAGAAGGGCGACGTCGTCGTTCGCCTCGACGCGCGCGACCTCGTCGCCAACCTCGACTCGGCCAAGGCCCAGCTCAAGAGCGAAGAAGCCCGCGTCGAAGGCTCCAAGGCAAGCTTCGCGAACGCATCAGCGGAACTGGGGCGGCGCCGCGAGCTCTTCTCGACCAAGGACATCAGCAAGGCCGACCTCGATGCCGCCGAGGCCGACTACGCCCGAGCCGAAGCAAACCTCCGCCAGGCCCAGTTCTCGATCGACATCGCCCGCGCCAACATCAGCCGGGCCGAAAAGGACCTCGATAACACCGTCATCTCCGCCCCCTTCGACGGCGTGATCGTCAAGCTCAACGCCGAGGTCGGCGAGCTGGTCGTCGTCGGCACGCTCAACAACGCCGGATCGGTCATCATGCAGATCGCCGACCTCTCGGCCATGCTCGTCAAGGCCAAGGTCGACGAGGCCAACGTCGCGCCGGTACAGGCCGGGCAGACTTCCAAAGTCTTTTTCAACGCCTTCGGCGAGCAAGCTTTCAGCGCCAAGGTCGAACGGGTCCAGCTCCAGCGCCTCGTCGACCGCGACGGCACGGCCTATTTCGAGACCGAACTCCTCCTCGACATCCCCGAGGGTCAGAAACTCTTCTGGGGCCTCACCGCCAACTGCGACATCGAAGTCCAGACCATCCGCGACGTGGTCCGCGTCCCCAGCCAGGCCGTGCTCGATCGCCCCGTGGATGAAATCCCCAAGGACGTGCGCGACGCCAGCCAGTTCGTGGACAAAAATAAGAAGTTCGCACGGGTCGTGTACAAGATCGTGGACGGCAAGGCGGTGACGGTCCCCGTCAGCATCGGGCCCAGCGACCTGACCCACACCGTGATCCTCGGCGGGATCGACCCCGGAGAGATGATCGTGACCGGGCCCTACAAAGCGCTGGTCTCGCTCAAGCACGACCAGAAGATCGTGGACGAAGCGACAGTGCCCAAGAAGAAAGACGAGAAGCCGTTCCCCACGAAGACGGCCAGCGCCGACCAGGGCAAGTAATCCCCACGCCCCAACTTTTCTCTCCCCCCTCTCCCCCCTCTCGCCACTCACCACTCCCCATTCGCTTCTCCTATGCACGCCATCCGAATCAACAAGCTCGAAAAGGTCTACCGCGTAGGAGCGGAGCGCGTCCACGCGCTGCGGGGCGTCAACCTCGTGATCGGCAAGAACGAGTTCGTGGCCATCATGGGCGCGTCGGGCTCGGGCAAGTCCACCCTCATGAACATCCTCGGGTGCCTCGACCGACCGACCGCGGGCGTCTACGAACTTGCGGGCAAGCCAACCCACAAGATGGACTCCACGCAACTCGCCCAGATCCGCAACGAAGAGATCGGCTTCGTCTTCCAGTCCTTCGAGCTCCTCAACCGCGCCACCGCCCTCGCCAACGTCATGCTCCCGCTCCTCTACTCCGCCCGCTACTGGTTCGGAGCCAAGAAAATGGCCAAGCGCGCCCTGGACCGCGTCGGGCTGGCCGACCGCATGAAGCACCGCCCGATGCAGCTCTCGGGCGGCCAGCGGCAGCGCGTCGCGATCGCCCGCGCGCTGGTCGGCAACCCCAGCATCCTGCTCGCCGACGAACCGACCGGCAACCTCGACACCAAGACCAGCGAGGAGATCATCGGGCTCTTCAAGCAGTTGCACGCCGAAGGCCAGACGATCGTCATCGTCACGCACGAGGAAGACATCGCCGGGCACGCCGAACGCATCATCCGCCTGCGCGACGGGCACATCGTTTCGGACAACCCGACCTCCCAGGACCCCATCCACCAGGACTTCCTGAGACGGGCCGCAGAAGTCGCCGTCAGCGCGGCCCAGCGCGAACTCGGCCCGGACTCGGTCAGCGTCGAGGTCACCGAAGCGGCCGCACGCATCTCCAAGGGCGAACCCGCCAAGCCCGATCGCGCTCGGGCAGGCGTTCAAAGCGTCGAGCCGGCCGCGGCCGCGGGGAGCGTGAAGTCATGATCGTGTTCAGGCTCCTCTTCCAAACCGTCTTTCTCGCCATGGGACAGATCTGGGCCAACAAGGTCCGTGCCATGCTCACCACGCTGGGCATCATCATCGGCGTCGCCGCCGTGATCTCGATCGCCGGCGCGGGCGACGGGATGAAGAAGTTCGTCCTCAAAGAGTTCGCGAGCTTCGGCGCCGGCAAGGTCTGGATCTTCCCTCGATTCCCCGACGGGCAGCGCGATCGCTACAGCTTCCGCCAGGTCCGCATCAAGCCGAAAGAAGCCGCCGGGATGCTGGAAAACTGCCCGTCAATCGGGAAGCTCACGCCCGTCGTTGAGATGTCCACCTCCGTGCAGTACAAGAAAGTCTTCAAGCAGGCCGTGTCGGTCCAAGGAGTGGGCACGCAGTGGCGCGACATCGAGGACCGCGAGGTCCAGCAAGGCCGCCCCTTCTCCACCATCGACGAGGAAGAACGCCTCAACGTCTGCCTGGTCAACGACAAGGCGATCGGCGAGCTCGACCTCAACACCAACTGCGTCGGCGAACGCATCCTGATCGGCGGACGCGCCTTCACCATCGTCGGCGTGCTCGAAACCAAGTCCGTGAGCCCGATGTTCGGCGGCGACGAATCCAAGATCGAAGTTTTCATCCCGTTCAACACCGCGCTCATGCTCCGCCCCGAGCCGCGCATGTACATCATCGCCCAGACCAAAACCCCCGAACTCTACGAGGACGCCCGGGCCGAGGTCACGTTCTATATGCGAAAGCTCCGCGGGCTCAAGCCCGACGAGCCCAACACCTTCGGCGTCGAGGCGATCGAGCAGATCATCGAAAAGTTCAACAAAGTCGCGTCTGGGATCACGGTCTTCCTCGCGGGCATCGTCGCCGTCTCGCTGCTGGTCGGTGGCATCGGCATCATGAACATCATGCTCGTCTCCGTGAGCGAGCGGACACGCGAGATCGGGCTGCGCAAGGCCGTCGGCGCGAAGCCAGCGGTCATCCTGCTGCAGTTCCTCGTCGAAGCGGTGACACTGTGCCTGATGGGAGGCGCGGTGGGGCTCGTGATCGGCCAGATCATGGTCCTCGCGATCCGGTTCGTGCCCAAATCGCCGCTCATCGACGCTTCGATCCCAAACTGGGCAATCATTCTCAGCGTCGGTTTCTCGGCGGCGACCGGGCTGATCTTCGGAATGTTCCCGGCCATCAAGGCCGCAAGGCTCAACCCGATCGATGCGCTCCGGCACGAATAACCTCCGCGACTCCCCTGCACGGAATCTCACGACATGACGACACGACCCGGCCGCCCGATAGCCGCTTTTCCCTTCCCGACGCGCCCCCTCGCCCTCGCCGCCCGCTGCGGACTGGCGGCGGCTCTTGTCACCAGCTGGGGGTGCGCTAACCCGCTCACCAGCGATGATTCCGATTTCGGCGACAAACTCCCCCTCGAACGCCTCCGCCAGATCGAGGCCATGAACCTCGATCAGTACAAGAAAATCGCCTCCCCCAAACCCGCCGCCAACGACGGGTCCAAGGCCTCACAACTCGACGCCGCGAGCGCCGCCGCCAACGACGCGGCAAGCCAAGCAAAGAAACGCTTCGAAGCGGCGGGCTCGACAAAGCTCACCCTGGAGGAGTGCCGCGCATCGGCGCTCGAACACAACCTCGACCTCAAGGTCGCCTTCCTCAACCCGACGATCGCAGAACAATCGGTGTCGGAAGAGGAAGGCCGGTTCGAGGCCGCCTTCACCACCCGGGCCCTCTGGCAGGAAACCGACTCCCCCACTTCCTCCACCCTCTCAAGCGCCCAGGCCAAGCAGCAAAGCATCGAGCCCGGCGTGCGGATACCCCTTCGCACCGGCGAGACGATCAACGTCACACTCCCGCTCGTGCGGAGCGAGACCAACAACCAGTTCTCCACCCTCAACCCCGCCTACACAACCGACCTGGACCTCTCCATGAGCCAGCCCCTGCTCCGCGGCGCGGGCAGGCGCGCCAAAACCGCAGCCCTCCGAATCGCCTCGTACAACAAGCAAGCCGAGGACTCAAGAACCAAGCTCGAAGCCATCCGCCAGCTCGCGGCCGTGGACCGCGCGTACTGGCGGCTCTACCAGGCGCGGCGCGAGCTGGACGTCCGCCAGCAGCAGTACGAACTGGCCGACGTGCAGCTCAAAAGCGCCCAACGCCGCGTTGAGACAGGACGTTCGCCCGAGATCGAGGTCATCCGGGCCCAGTCCGGCGTCGCCGACCGTCTCGAAGCGATCATCATCGCGCAGAACAACGTGCTCCTCCAGCAGCGCGAACTCAAGCGGATCATCAACCTGCCCGGGCTGACCGTCGATTCCACGGTGCTCGTCGTGCCGACAACAGAACCCGATCCGGTGGAGTACCTGTTCGAGACCGGCCCGCTCATGAGCCGTGCGCTCGAAAATCGCATGGAGATGCTCGAACTGGAACTCCGCCTCGCGGCCGACGCGGCGTCGATCGACCTCAACAAGAACAACGCTTTGCCGCTCCTCACAATGGACTACACCTACCGGATCAACGGGCTTGGCAAAACCCGCAGCGAAGCCGACCGCGTGCTCACCGAGAACCGATTCGAGGATTGGTCCGTGGGCCTCAACGCGGAGATCCCCCTCGGCAACGAATCCGCCCTGGCGCGGGTCCGCCGCGCGATCCTCGAACGCCTCCAGCGGCTCGGCACCAAGGCCGCCCGCGAACTCTCCATCCGCCAGGAAGTCCTCGGCGCGGCCGATCAGATCAGCGCGGGCTGGCAGCGCATCCTCGCGTCCCGCCAATCCTCGCTCGCCAACGCCCGCGCGCTCACCGCTGAGCAGCGCCAGTTCGACGTCGGACTCTCCACAAGCACCAACGTCCTGGACGCGGCGTCCCGTCTCGCCGAGTCGCAGTCCTCCGAGATCCGCGCCCTGACCGACTACGAGATCGCCCGCGTGGACCTCGCGTTCGCCACCGGCACATTGCTCGGCGCCGGGAAGGTCCGCTGGGAACCGGGCGCGGCACCCGATCCTGAACTCAAACTCAAAGACTATTTCCCCATCGTGCCCGACGGAATCGCTTCGCAGCGCCGAGCGGATAACCCAGAACCGAGCGTTGCCACCACTCCCCCCGCAGACCCATCGCCCGAACCGGTGCCGCAGCACCCCCAGGAGCGATAGCCGTGCAAGCCATCGCCGCCTGAAGAATCCACGCCTCCACCACGCACCGACGCTCGCAGAACGGCGCAACAAAAAACCCTTACCGAAGCTCCGACGGCGCACGCCGCCCCACTCCGCCAAGGGTCAATGGCACACCCGCCCGCGATCCATGCGGCAGTGGCCCAATGCCTCGCTTTGATGAGCGCCTCAGCGCTGCGTGTGGCGACGCCGGCGAACCACCGACATCCCGATCACACCGGCCAGAGTCGCGAACCCGGCGTAAGCCGCCGCAGGGAGCGGTGCCACCGCCGGGAAGTTGTCGTTGCCCTTCGTGCCCGAGCTATCCTTGGCACCACCAACGGAAGATCCACCCGACTTGCCGAGTTGGGCAAGGGCGGACGAGGCAAGGACGAACGAACCGATCGCCGCGACCAGCGCAGCGCGCCGAACGTGAAGCTTCAACATTTCAAGGCTCCTCTTTCTTTCTACCCTGTCGTACTGCGGCTCCGTGGTTCGATACGTTCCGAACCCCGCAGTACTCCTAGTAATGTAGCTCACTAAGCCGTATATGTCAGCAAAGTTTCAATATCTTTTTGAATCTTGACAGAACCTCAACCGACCTCCAGCCGCCGAAAGCACTTGGCCAATAACACCGGGAGATCTCCGGGGAAACCGGTGTTCTTATGGGCACTCCCGGTTCTGTTTTCAACAACCAAATGTCGGACGTCTGCCGATATGGTTCCGAACAGTTCCGAATAACCGAATCCCGAAACCGATGCATGTTGGAAACCTATCAAAAGCCGTATCAATACCGCCTATTTTTTCCCCTTGGACTTGTCTTTCAGCAGATCGTTCAACCCCTTTTCGAGAAGATCCTCGGGCTTGAGCTCCTTGATCGCTTCCTTGGCGAAGAGTTCGAGGTCCGGCTCGGTCTTGGTCTTGCCGAACGGCCCGCGGGTGCGCCACGGAACCATCAAGGTGTCCTCGAGCTTGGCACCCTTGTCGCCGCCGAGCAGAGCCCCCAGCCCGCCCTTTCCCTTCTTGAAAAGTCCCGCCGCCTCGTCGGTCAGCGATCCCAGCGGAAGGTAAGTCAAAACGTCAACGGTCCCGTTCACCAGGTCCACCGTCCCCTCCGTGCGGAACCTGAACTCGCCCACCGGCAGGCTCCACCGGTCGTACTTCATGACCCCGTTGGTGATGGTGGCCTTGATGGGTTCGAGCTTCTGCCCGATGGTGCCGGAAGTCTTCTGATTGATGGCCTTGAGGATCCCGGCAAACTCCTTGCCCGTCTCGAACTTGGCCTGCCCCGGATCGATGTTGATCACTCCGTTGAGCTTGCGCAGGTCGTTGTCGAGCGGGACCCTCATGGCGTCGGCGGTGATGAGGGCGGGAGTATCGGTCTTGTTCTTCTGTACCGAGCCCACCAGCGGCAGGCCCTTGATGAAACGGCCGGCGAGCTGCGACGTGACCTCGGTGAGAGACATGCGGATGGGTTCGGAGGAAATGAAGACACCGTCGGCGACCGAGCCGCGGATCTGAGCTGAGGCCCGTTCGGAGGTAGCGTTCAGGTCGAGGGTGCCTCCGCTGGCTCCGAACCGGTCGGCGCGCAGCGTAGCCGAGGCGACGGGACCGAGCGCGTCGAGCAGCAGGCCGTCCTGCTTGGCGAGGGCGTCGAGGAGTGCGGTAGGAATGACGGGCATATCGCCGGTAGCGGTGACGACGGCCTTCTGGGCCTGAACGTTCCCGCTGGCGTCGGCGAGTTGAGAAACGTTGCCCTTGAACGTGAGTTTTTTGGCGGCGGGCGGAGTGCCACTGGCGGAGTAGGTGACCTCGTTGACGCCGATGTCAAAGTTCAAGGCCGCCCCGCCCTGGTCGGAGTTGACCGCCACGGCTGTTCCGTTGAGAGTGGACTTGGCACCGTCGGGAAGGGTGAGTTCGAGCGCGCCGACGGCGGCCGTGAGCGCGAGGTCGAAGACGCCGGGCTTGAGCGGGCCGGTGTTGTCGCCGGAGCTGACGGTGAATCGGCTGAGGTTGACGTCGACGGGCGTGGGCTTGGAGAGCTTCATGCCGGGCTTGCCGTCGGAAGTGGGCTTGAAGACGTACTTGTTGGCGAACTCGGGGTTGAGCTGCCAGGTCATCTTCACTGGGCGGTCGCTGCGGATGCGGTCGGGGAGCATGGCGATGCTGAGCGGCTCGGCCATCTTCAGGAGCGGCGAGTTGAGCGTTGCGCCCAGTTCGATCGTGCGGGCCTTGGGATCGGAGAAGGAGCGGAGCGTGGTGGTCGAGTCGAGCGTGATGCCGGTGCCGAGCGCGCCGGTGAGGAGGTCGGGCATGGCCAGGAAGGATTCGACGTTCTGGTTGACGATGTCGGTGACCTTGGTTGTGATCTGGGCGCTCTCGAGGCCGGCGGCGATGTTGGGCGCGCCGGTGAGCTGGCCGTTGCCCTGGACGCTGAACTTGAGAATGGGCTTGCCCGCGCCCTGGTTGACGAGCGAGGCGAGCGTGACCGTGAAGGGTTGCATCCACTTGGCTGTGGCGGGCATGGCGGCGGCGAGGGGGATGCCAGCGTTTAGCTCGAACTTGTCGATGCCGATCGGGCCGAGGGCCTTGGTGGTGCCGTCGGCGTTCTTCTGGGTCAGGCCTTGGACGAGGAGCTGGTCAGGGATCGCGACGCTGACGGCGGCGCTGGCGAGCTTGGTAAGGTCGGGCGTGAGCGTGCCTTCTTTGAAGGGAACGCTGAGGGGGCTGACGGTGAGGAGGACTTTGCTCGCGGCGTCGAGGCGCGGGCGCGGCGTGATCTGCGGCGCGAACTGCGCGAGTGAGGTGTCAAAGCCCTGCGGCGAGAGCGTGAGTTGCGTGTCGCACTTGGTGAGGTCGAGCGAGGCCTTGCCGAGCTTGGCGGTGGTTTCGGAGCGGAGCTGCGAGCCGGTGAGAAGGAGGCTGATGTCGAGCGGGTCTTTTTCGGTGGCGGCGGCGGTTGTGAGTTTCAGGCCGATCGTCGGGCCGACGGCGTCGGCGAGCACGCGGCCAAGATCGGGCTGATGTGGGGCCGCGGGCTGCGCGTTCTGCGCGAGCGCGTGGGCAACGAGCGCGAGGTCGGACATTGAGGACGACTCGGGGCCGCGTGGCGCGTCGAGCATGGCGAGGCGTGTCGGGGCGTGATCGTCCGACCAAGAACCTTGCACGATCTTCATGACCGAAGTCGGCAGGTTGGTGAGATCGAGCGAGCCGACGGGGCGGGCGTTGGCGGGCGTGACGGCCGTGGTGCCGTTGGGGCCGGGGGCGAGCAGGCCGCGGAGGTCGAAGGCGCCGACGAGCCCGAACTGCTGGCCTTCGAACACCATCGCGGAGTTCACGGAGACTTTCGGTGCGCCGCCGGGCGTGAGGATCGCCGCGAGGTTGAGCGATGAGACATCGACGGGAGCGGTGCTCTTGCCCGGCTTGTTGGACGCGAGCGCGATCCCCATCAGCGACACGTCGGCCTTCAGGCTGGCCTTGTCGAGCAAGGGCACGGAGTATCCGCCGGCCTGGAAGGGAACGAGGATGTCCTTGGCGGTGATGACGGCCTTGCCGCGCGGAGCGAGTGCCCAGCCGGTGTCGGGCGCGACGAAACGAGAGGCCATGACACCCGCGGCGTCGGCGGTGAGCGTGAAGCCCGGGCCTCGGGATTTCAGCGTGCCGCCCGCGAGTTCGAACGCGCCGCTGGCGTTGACCTTGGCGCTCTTGATGACGATGTCGAGGTTGACGTTGCCGAGGGCACCCGGGCCGGTGCCGCCGGTCGTGCTTGCGATCTTCTCCGGGCTCGACGCACCCGTTGAAGCGTTCAACTGCATATCAAGCGTGGGTCCGACGTCGTTGGGCAGGTCGAGTTTGAGGCTGGCGACGAAAGGCTGGGCGATCGCGGTCGCGACGCCGGTGAGGTTTGCGGAGCCTTCGATCATCCCCGGAATGCCGCCGATGGGCTTGCCGGCGGCGTCGAGCAGCCCGGCCGCTTTGAGATTGACGGCGAGCGTTCCTGCGGGCTTGCCACCGACGGTGGCGACGGTGTTGCCGGTGATGGTGACCGTCTGCGCGAGATCGGGCGCGGCGATCAGGAACTCGAGCGGAGAGACGCTGAACGCGGTGGGCGCGGCGCCCGGCTCGGGCTGAAGCTTGACCATGCCCGACGCGGCCGAGGTCTTGATGGCGATGTTGGCCGATGCTCCGCGCAGGTCGAGGGCCGACCCGCCTGCGGGGACGCGGACCTTGAGGTTGTCGATGGAGAAGGCGACGTCGGGGGTGCGGTCGAGCGTCAGCGTCCCGGCCTTGGCGAGCATGGCCTCAAGCCCCGCGATGGCGTGGACCGCGTTGCCGGTGAGGCTGAGCGTGATCGGCCCGGAGGAGGTGAGGACATTGTCCGCGACCTTCACGCTCGCGTCGGCGTTCATGCCCTGGGCGGAGGCCTTCACCGTGGCGTCGGCGCTCTTCATGGTGCCCTTGGCGTTGACGTTGAACGCGAGCGTGGGCCCGAGGCCCGCGGTCAGCTTGCCGCCCATGTTCGAGAGGGCGTCGACGAGGGCTGTGGGGAGGTTGTCGGTCTGGATGGTGGCGTTGACCTTCGCCGAGTCGGGCTTGAGGACGCCGGTCGCGTCGGTGAACTGGTCGAGCGTGGCGTCGACTTTGATCTGACCCTGCTGACCCTGGGCGAGGGCCTTGGTTGTGAGTTTGAGAGAGAAGCCAGCGCCGAGCGACGAACCCGCGGGGAGCAGGGTGGCGTCCACGCTGACGTCCTTGAGTTGCACCGACGCGGAGGGGTTCACCTCGTCAGTGAAGTTCAGGTCGAAGTTCTCGACGAGCAGGTGGGCCTGCGTGCCGGGCGGGATCTTCGCGGGGTCGGCGGGCTTGGAAGGTTTGGATTCGGGCTTGGCCGCTCTGTCTGCGCCCTTCGGTGGGGCGAGGGCACGCTGGAGGTTGGTGGTTCCGTCTGCGGAGCGAACAACGTTCCCCTTGCCGGTGACGCGGACCGTGCCCGGGTTGATCCCTCCTGTGACTGCGCCTCTGGCGAGCGAGAGGAGCCCTGCGCTCGCGTGAACATCAAAGCGGAGGATCTCGTTCTTCCCGTCCGGCTTGGTGGGATCGGTAAGGACGATGGGGCCGATGTTCTGCGCGCCGAACCAGGACAGAGAAACCGTCCCCACCTTGACGCCGCCGGACACGCTCTCGCCCGCCGACTTCTCGACAATCCCCGGAGCCATCGACCCTGCGATGGTCGGAACGAGCGCGAGCAGGATCAGCACAACGACGAGCAGCGAGCCCCCGACCAGGAGCGAGATTTTTTTCCAACGGGCCATTGGCGCTTTCCCGGACGGGCGAGCCGAGGGGCCGGCCGGGGGGGACCAGAACTCACCGGGCTTGGACGACTGTTGATCTGAAGATGCCATGCGGGGACTTTAGGTGGGTTGGCCCGAGTGCGCGGCGGTAAGAGGCTGCGCGACCGCCGGCCCGGGCTTATCGCACCGACACGCAACGGGTAGTTGGACGATCTGCGCACGATTTTCCGTTCGCGGTGGTTTTCTTGAGTTTTTGAGGCATGTTGTAGACGGCTTGGCGTGCGCGGGGTTGCCCGTGCCCGGTTCAGGCTATCGGAAAGTGCTGGTGCGTGACGGCGGCCGCGCGGTAATCGCGCCGTGCGCGACGCCGCGATGCGTGTTCCTCGCGGCCACTCGATCCGAGCAGCGGCCGCCGCCACAGAGGGCGGCGGTCCATGGCCAACACTGGAGATGTAGAAGGGATTGTCGGTATGAACGCTTCAAATCGCAGCCGGTCTTTCTGTCAAACACCATCGGCCAGCGCGAACCGCTCCCGGGGCGTTCGGGCGCTGGTGATGGTCGCTGCCGCCGGGCTCTGCGCTTCAGCCAGCGCCGGTGTTTCAAGCGTGGTCGCGGGCGACACGGCGGCGGTCGCCATGCGGATGTTCAGCAGCGAGGGCGATCAGTACATCAACTCGCTGGGCAACGTGAGCGTCAAGCGCGGGCAGGCCCCGGTTTCGATCGGCGAGAACACGACCCAGCAGACGTTCGGCGGCGGCACCACCAAGCCGCAGATCATGGCGTCCTGGGACGAGTTCGTCGGAACCTCCACCAGCACCATCGTGCTCAACGTCTTCACCTCCGACGGTGCGCCGTTCCTGCCGATGGGGTACAGCATCGCAGGTCAGACGTTCGACTTCTGGACGTGGAACTTCGGCATGGGTGACAAAGTGACGTGGCGCGGCGGAGCGCCGGCGGCACCCCTGATCCAAGCCCGCTTCCAGCTCAGCAGCACCGGCGGGGATGATTTCCAAACCAACAAGTCCATGACCACCAACCTCGGCAACCCGTGGGCGGGGTCGGACTTTGGAATCACCCAGGCCGACCTCGCCGCCAGCGTCAACTTCGTGCGCATCAGCTACGAGGTCTCGCCGATCCCGGCACCGAGCGCCGCGGCGCTCCTTGGGTTGTCGGGGCTCGCGGCCGTGCGTCGCCGCCGCCGATAGGGCCGGCAAACAACGTTCGCTCAAGGATCGGTCGCGCTCTCGCGGCCGATCTTCATTTGGTGGACCGCCGTGGAACCGTGCCGCGGCGACCAGGTTATGATGCCACCTCATGAAGGCACGACCGCCCACAGACTGGCAGATGACCGCTCGGAGCACCAGTGGTCCTGACCCCCGGAGGCGTGTGCGCCGCCCGCGCACGGCAACCGAGAGCTTCGGGCACCGAGCCTTCGCCTGCTCGCTCGCGCTGGCCGTCGCGGGGTTCGTCTCTTCGCCGTGCGCGATCGCTCAAACTTCGACCTACCAACTCAACGACGACGGCCAGTGGCTCCAGAGCAAGTCGGCGCCCCCCGGCACGGATGAAGAGAAAATCGCCCAGGCCCGCCAGCTCCTCGCCGACGGCAAGCCCAGCGCCGCGCGCGCGCTCATGAACGACTGGCTGGAGGTCAACGAAGAAACCGACAACCCGTGGCTCGCCGACGCGTTGCTGGTCCGGGGCGATGCCCGGGTCGCGACCAACAGCGAGTACTGGGCCCTCTACGACTACGAAGAAATCTGCAAGTTCCACCGCGGCTCGGACCTCTTCGCCCTCGCCGTCGAACGAGAGTTTGAGATCGGCAAACGGTACCTCAACGGGCTCCGCACCAAGTTCATCTGGATGCGCCTGCAAGAGCGCCTCCCCGGCAGCACAATCGCCGAAAAAGCCTGCCTGGAGTTGGCGGACTACTACTACCGCACCCGCCAACTCGCGGCCGCCGGCGACGCCTACGACATCTTCCTCCAGCTCTACCCCAAGAGCGAGTTCCGCCAAAAAGCGATGCAACGTCGCGTCTACGCCAACATCGCTAAGTTCAAGGGGCCCAAGTACGACGCCAGCGGGCTCACCGAGGCCAAGTACCTCATCAAGGGCTTCGCCGATCGCTACCCCGCCGAGGCCGAGCGCGCGGGGATGAACGACGGGCTCGTCGCACGCCTTGACGAATCCGCGGCCGTGCAGATGCTGGAAATCGCACGCTGGTACATCCGCCGCGATGACCCCGTATCGGCGCGGCTGACGCTCGAACGCCTCCAGCGCAAGCACCCCCAGACCGTGGCCGCGTCCCAGGCGCGCAGCCTCTTGATCGAACGCGGGTGGCTCAAGACGGAAAACGCAGAGGTTGTGCCCGCCCCCGCCGCACCCGCCACGACCAGCGCCGCCCGACCGACCGAGCCGGAAAAACATCCAAGCAACGACCCGAAGAACGGAGGCGAGAAGTGACCCGCCCACGCGGCCCCGGCGCTTCAGTTCGCCCCGGCGGCACCGCGCGGCGCGCGCTCGCCGCGACGGTCGCGCTCGCAACCTGCTTGCTCTCCGGCTGCGCCTCCGACCCGAAGGAGGGCTACGCCTTCAAGTCCGCGCACGACGAGAGCATCCGCACCGTCTCCGTGCCCATCTTCGAGAACACCACGTTCTCCGGCGGCGCGGAAACACAGATCACCGAGGCGATCATCAAGGAGATCCAGCGCAGCACGCGCTGGACCGTGGTGAGTTCAACCTCCTCCGACGCAACCCTCAAGGGAACGCTCACCTCGTCACAACTGCGCCGGCTCGCCAGCGCGCCGTTCACCGGGCTCACGCAGGAATACGGCGTCGAGTACAAGGTCGATTTCGAGTTCCGCGACAACCGCTCCGGCAAGCCGCTCGTCGTCCGGCGGAACTTCTCGGCGCTCGAAACCTTCGCGCCGTCAAGCCGCGTCGGAGAGCGCATTGAGGTCGGCCAGGCGGGGACGGCGGACGCGCTGGCCCGAGATATTGTGGCCGAGCTTCGTTCGGCGTGGTGATGACTTACTTCACCCGCTTGAACACGTACCCGCCCTTTTCGGCGCCCCACACCTGCTTGCCAGCCTCATCAAAGCCTCGGTCCCACGAGACGATCTGATTTTCCGAGATCACGATTTCGCTGCTGGCGTACTTGGCGCCTTGTCGATCGCTCGGGCAGTCCTTGCCGACGGTGCCGCCGGCGAACGAGCCGTCGGGCTGGGCACGCAGAACGACCGTGCAGCCGTCGCGGGATTTCAAGGTCTCGGGCGTGACCTCGGCGAACGCGGCGGTGGGCTTGCCCGAGCCGTCGGAGAAGCGGAGCGGGTCGCCGGGGAGCGTGAAGACGGCGCTGTGGAACGTGCCGTCGGATTCGGCGGTGACGTGGTAGACGCGCTGGCGGTAAGGCTTGGCGGCCGAGGTGGCGATCGCTTGCTCGACGTAGAGCCACATGCCGTCGGTGCGATCCGACCAGACGGGGGTCATGACGAGGCGGACATCAAAGTAGTTCGTGGGGTCGGCCTTGGATTGGTCGGCGCTCGAGAACGTGCCGGTCATGGAGTTGGAAAGCACTTTGAGCGGAGGCGGCATCCTGCAGATCAACTCCTCGCCGCTGCCAGCGCACCCGCCGAGCGAGACGGAGGCGAAAAGTGCCAGGGTGATTGTCCAATTCCGCCGTGATCGACGAGAAGACATGCGGGTCCCCTTGCTTTGCGAGTCAACGAACGTGTGAGCACGTACGGCCAAACGCTGGATGCCATGGTCGTGAGAGGTTGTGAACATCGGCCGAACTACTTCTTATCCCTAAACCGATTCCCCTTCCCCTTGTCCCGGCTCTTGCTCTTGGCGCTCCGTCGCTGCCCGCCGGTCGACTTGCGGTCCAACCCGCTGAACCCCGCGCCCTTCCCGGCCTCCATCCCGCCGCCGAGGTTGAGCGGCGCGACCTTCTTGGCCTTCCCGGCCGCACGCTTGGACGCGTCGTCGAGAACGAGTTCCAACTGACGCCGCGGCAGATCCACGGCCACAATCCGCACCGACACCGAGTCGCCCAGGTTGAACGATCGGCCCGAGCGCTGATCGACCAGCGCCCCGCTCTTGGGGTCGAGCCGCCACATCGGCGGCATGGTCGAGCGCGTGATGTCGCCGGGCAGGTCGCTGGATTTGACGAAGCCGTCGGCGAGGTACTTGTCGATCTGCACGAAGACGCCGCGGCCGTTGAGCCCGGTGATCACGCCATCGAAGGTCTCGCCGATGTGCTGTTCAAGCAACTGCAAGACCAGGAACGACCGCAGGTGCCGCTCGGCCCCCTCGGCGTTCTCTTCTTGCTTGGACGAGTGGCGTCCGATCTCGACCAGCTCGCCCTCGGGCGGGCACATGGGCGAGTCACGGAGCTTTTCTCCCAGCGCGGCCTTGGCGTCGTCGGACTTCGGGCGGTTGTTGCCGTTGTCGGTGCGGCGCAGGTACTCGGCGAGGGCGCGGTGAACGGTCAGGTCGGCGTAGCGGCGGATGGGGCTGGTGAAGTGCGCGTAGGCCTCGCTGGCGAGCGCGAAGTGGCCGATCAGCGCGGGCGAGTACTCGGCCCGCGACAGCGTGCGCAGCACGGCCATGTGGACCGCCCGCGCGACCGGCGTGCCGCGCGTGGCGTTCAAGAGTGATTGCAGCTCCATCCGCGTCGGCGACTTGGGGATGCGGAACCCCGCGACCATGGCCGTCTTGCGGAGTGTGTCCACGTTGCCGGGCGTCGGCTCGGGGTGCGTGCGGCGGAGCAGCGGCACGCCCAGCCCGGCGAACAGGCGGGCGAGCACCTCGTTCGCTTCGACCATGAACATCTCGATAAGCGTGTGGGTGAACGCGCTGTCCTCGCGCTCGGCGTCCACGACGTGCCCGCGCTCGTCGTAGACCAGCACGACCTCGGGGAGTTCGAGCGAAATCATCCCCTGCCGCTGGCGCCGGC
>JBGAOD010000206.1:0-2720 GCA_044221955.1 Phycisphaerales bacterium
TTCGCTGCTCTGCGCGGCGCTGATGGCCCTTCCTGTGTGCGTCGTGCTTTACTGCGGCCAGCCCGCAGGGGCGCAGCAGCCCGACAGCCCGAAGACGCCAACCCGGGACGAGCCGGGCCGCCCGGGCGGAGGAGGTCGGGGTGACGGGCGGCGTGGGCCGCTGGCCGAGATGACCGCCTTCAAAACGGAAGTGCCGTCGCGGAGCATCGATGTCGTGCTGGCGCGGCCGACGTACAAGTCCATCACCGTCAGTGTCGCGTGCTATGAGAAGCAGCCGCATGAGGGGTACATTGAGTTCCGTCGCGACGACGCCGCGCCGATCACCAAATCGTCCATGCAGCCGCTTCCAGCAGGCAAGCCGGTGCTCTTCACGCTCGATGGGCTGAGCCCCGACACGGCGTATGTCTACCGCGTGCGGCATCGCCGCGCGTCCGGCGGGGGTAGCGCGGCGGGCGAGTTTGCTTCGACGGAGTACTTCTCGTTCCACACGCCGCGGGCGACCGGACAGGCGTTTGCGTTCACCATTCAGGCCGATTCGCACCTCGACCAGGGCGTGGAGCCGAAGTTCTACGAGCAAACGCTCGCGAACATGCTCGCGGCCAAGCCCGACTTCATGATCGACCTCGGCGATACGTTCATGACCGACAAGCGGGGGCGGGACTTCAAGGCCGCGCTGCCGCAGTACGACGCCCAGCGGTACTACTTCAGCCGCGTGGCTCATTCGGTGCCGCTGTTCATGGTGCTGGGGAATCACGATGGCGAGAAGGGGACATCAGGCCCCGGCGTGGACGACATCGGGCCGTGGTCGTACGAGCAGCGGACGAGCCGGTTTCCGCCCCCCTCCCCGCCGGTGACCGGCACGGGGCCGCTTGGGGATGGCGCGTTCTACACGGGCTCCACGGCCATGAAAGACGGCGTGGGCTCGAACTACTACGCGTTCGAGTGGGGCGACGCGCTCTTCATCGTGCTCGACCCGTACTGGAGCACGACCGACCGGATTCGGGGGGGAGGCGGAGGTGGCGGCAAAGGCGGCGCGGGTGGTGGCGAGCGTGGAGGCGGTGGCGGTCAGGGCGGGCAACGTCCGAACGACGAGCCCCCCCCACCACTGAAGCCCACCGACAGCAGTTGGACCAGCACGCTCGGCCGCACGCAGTACGACTGGCTCACCAAGACGCTCGAAGGCACGAAGGCGAAGTACCGCTTCGTGTTCATCCATCATCTTGTCGGAGGCATGGGCGGCGCGGAGTCGCGCGGCGGCGTCGAGTCGTCGCCGTACTTCGAGTGGGGCGGCAAGAACGCCGACGGCACCCCGGGATTCGCTCAGCATCGCGAGGGCTGGGCACTGCCCATTCACGATCTGCTGGTCAAGCACCATGTCTCGGCCGTTTTCCACGGCCACGATCACAAGGTCACGGTTGAGTTTATCCGAACCGCGATTGACGGCGCCGAAGATGCACGGCAGCGCGATGGACGATCGGCGAACGCCAACGGAGCGGTGGTTCACCAATACAACATCACGCCGGTGAAAGGGAAGTAGCCCGCCCCCCGGTTCCCAAACGTGGCGGGCCGAGCCAATCAATCAGCGTCGAATCTCCGGAACGCACCGTGGGACGCTGAGCAAAACCCGCGTTTCTGGCCCCCACAGGCTGATTCCCTGGACAAAAAGTTCAAACCGTGTCCTGTCACCCCGATTCAGCTTCTCCTGCTACCGCCACGCGGCCAGTTGTTCCGTGTACTCATGTTTCGTCGTCTTGTGGAACCGCTTGACGCCCATTCCCTGCTGGTCGTACCACCAGATCGTGAACACGCCATCGGTACCAACGGGATCCTCGCGTACGCGGTGGACCGTCACCGTTCGCCCGGCCAGGGTCAGTTCTTCGTCGCCCTCGTACGTGTATCGGATTTGCGACGTGAGGATGGTGTTCTGCGACAGGTTGGTGACGACGACGCTCTCGCCCACGCGGGGGTGCGTGTGCCAGAACCACAGGATTGTCGGGTCGCTGAATGTGCGATCGGGCAGGTCGGTCGTGTTGGTCGATTCGTTGATGAACTGCGTTGCTCCCGTGCCGCTGTAGCGCGTCTCGAAGTGGTTCCAACGGTCGCCCCAGAATCCTTCCTGCCACCACACGATCGGAGCCCCGTCCATGGTGCACTCGCGGTGGTGGAAAAACACTGAACCATCCGGCTCGATGTTTCGACCCTCAAGGACGATCCTTCCTCCGGCGACAATCCGCTGGTTGAGAAGCAGCGTGATTCCCGGTGTCCCGGATGCGACCGGAGCGAGCGTGCGGGATTCGATGGACACCGCCGAGCTTCGCGCGTTCACGCCGGAACCGGTGCACCCTCCCAGCACTTGGATGAGCCAAATGAGCGTCCCGACGCGAAGTATGTGATTCCACATGCGCGGAGCATACGCGCCGAGCGATCTTCTGTCATACCACCCGCCAACGTTCTCCCCCAGGCGTGTCATGTGGCTTCGAACGAACGTGCCGACCACCATCTTCCTTCCGATCGAGAGACATCTCAGCCCCGACCGCCGCACCCACTACCTCCCCCTGCCAACCTTCCGCATCACCGTCACCGCACAATACAGCCCCGCCACCTCCTCGCGCCGAACCACGTTCGCCGAATACGAGTTGTTCAACGGCTGCAACCGAATCCACCCGCCGTCCTGACTCCCCCTCCCAGAGGGAGGGGGTTGGGAGGAGAGTTTGCCTTCC
>JBGAOD010000055.1:0-23309 GCA_044221955.1 Phycisphaerales bacterium
GACGTCACCAGCCTCGAACGCGCCGACGTACCCATCAAAGTCGTCCCCGGTGACAAACCCGTCGCCGTCGAAATCGGCCTTGCAAATGGGATGCTCGTTCACCCAATCCGTCCCCGATTCGGACGCCACCGAAAAAGTTCCCAGGGGCACGCCGTTGGCCTTCACGCCGTGAATCCCGGTCCACCGGAGAGTCACCGGCGCGCCGAACGTCGCGTCGCCCGTCCCGTACTCGTCGATCCCCGCGCTGGCCACCGATCTCAGTTCAACATCCAGAGGCATCGTCTGTCCGAACAAGAATGAAATCGTCACCTCGTAGGTGCCAAACGCATCCCCCGAATACCCCGCGGGGGGAACGTCCGGGCTGTTGAAGCGCCCGGCACGATTGAGATCGAAAACTCCACCGCCAAGATCCGCCTGAACACTCCAACTGGCCACCGAGGTACCGCTCGTCGCGCTGATCGCGCCGCTGACCACCAACGAATAGGTCAACGTCCCCGGAGTATTCGTGGGCACGCCCGGGGCCGTGATCACAACGCCGTCCCGGAAGATCCCGAACGCCTGGCTTGTCAGCGCGCCCGCCGCCGCGCCGTGGAACCTCATGAGCCCGTACTCGACGTGACAGAACGAACTCCCCGACGACGAGAGCCCGCCCGTGGCCGACCCGGAGATGTCAATCGTTCCCGCTTGGCTCACGGAATTGCTGTAGGGCCCCGTCCCCCCGCTGAAACTCGGCGCGATCGCGACCTGCGCAAAGTTGATCACCGTTCCGAGCGAGACGTGACAAAGAAACAACGACGCCACGCCACATCCGAGGCACGAGCGAACAGAAACTCGGAGCACGTGGCAGCCTTTCGATGAATCGGGATCGACGCCACGACCGCGTGAGCGATCAGCACCCACTCTCAAACGCCGCAACATACGCGTCAAAGTCGTCGCCCGTCACGAACCCATCACCATCAAAGTCCGCGACGATATCGCCCAGCTCAAACGCCGCGACATACGCGTCAAAGTCGTCGCCCGTCACAAACCCATCACGATCAAAGTCCGACGGGCAGTTGATCGTCGCGACCCAGCCCTCGGTGTTCCCGCTCGGGTTCGTGCCGTAGCCCACGATCGTCCGCCCGTTGTCCGAAACGCCCGTCGCGTCCACCAGCGTCCATCCCGTCATGTCGATGCCCGCCGCCACGAGCAGATCCTTGATCGACCGGTACCCGTTCACCGCGTCCCACACCACGGCCTCGTCAACACCCGACGCTCCGACGCTCCCGCCCACAATCACCTCACCGTGGGCCGACACCGCGTGCGCGTCGCTCGCAAACTCCCCGCCGGGCAGATCTCCAAGACCCACCATCCCGGTCGCCTGCGTCCACCGAAAACCTTCGGTCCCGTTATTCGACGAGCCCGTACCAACGATCGTCGTCCCGTCCCGGCTGATCGCGGCGGCCTCGGACAACGAAGTCGGTGCGCCGCCGGCGAGATCGCCCAGCGAGACCATCCCCGTCGCCTGCGTCCACCGGAACGCCTCGGTTCCGTTCGTTGTGTCGCTGCTCCCCACCACGATCGTCCCGTCACCCGAAACACCCAGCGCAAACGACGAATCACCGCCGCCGGGCAAGAACCCCAGCGGCTGGAGCGTCGTGCCGTTCCATCGGCACGCTTCAACCAAGAACCCCGGAAGCTCGCGCGACCCCGCGCACACGCTCCCATCAGAGCTCATCGCGTTGACCGCCGACCCGATGAACCCGCCCGAGATCGTCCCGCCCAACCGCGTGAACACCCCGCCCTGCCACTTGAACGCCTCGGTCCCCGCCGGCCCGTTGCCCTGCCCCGCGATCACACTCCCGTCCGCCGAGACGCACATCGCGCTCCCGCGCAGCGCCCCGCCGGCGATATCGCCGATCGAGACCATCGAGCCCGACACCGTGCGGAACCCCTCGGTCTGGTTCGCGCCCACCGTCGAGCTGCCCACCACTACCGACCCGTTGCCCGACACGCCCTTCGCTTCCGAACGGAACGCCCCGCCGGGAAGGTCGCCCAACGCCGTGAACGAAACCTGAGCCCCAGCCGTCGCGGCGGCCCCGGCCAGGAAAACCATCGACAGAACTACAGAAGCAGCGGATGTGCAGCGGCGCATGGAATATCTCCAGTTTGATCGTCAATCGGTGTGAACAAGGCCCCGCGAGCGGGGCGGCCTCTCTCCCAAAGAGCCCGCGCATTCTACCCGATCGGGCCCCGCAAATGCACGCGATTTGTGAAGATCTCGCTCGCCCCGGTTCAATGTTCGGACCATCGAAAACCCAACCAACGTCCGAGTACAACGTCGCGGAGTTTGCCTTGATCGGCCGCAGGTCCGCTCAGCACCCGCCCTCAAACGCCACCACATAACGATCAAAGTCGTCGCCCGTCACGAACCCGTCCCGATCAAAGTCCGCCGAACCGTTCCCGGCCTCGAACGCGGTCACGTAACCATCGAAATCGTCGCCGGTCACAAACCCGTCGCGATCAAAGTCCGACGGGCACCCCCCGCCCCCTTCCGCTGCAACTTCAAAGTTGAACGGCGAGCCCCCGCCGCTCGCAAACAACGCGCTCCACTTCATCGTCCCCGGCGCCATCGACGTACCCGACCACCCCGACCACGACACCGACTCCCCAACAAACGTCGGCACCCACATGTTCAGAAGGAACCCCAGCGTCGGACCGTTGTGCTCACCCTCAGAAGACGTGTACTCGTTCCAAGGCCCAATCGGAAGATCCGAAACGTTCCCCTGAAAATCGTGCAGCGGACTTACCGCGTAGTACTTGTCCGCGAAAATCACCCACCCCCAACCCTGCCCGGGAACCCACGTCCCATCATGGTTGTCCAGCGTGACGCGGAACTGATACCGGTACAGCCCGCCGGCGTCAGGAGTAACGGAATAACTCATCGTCAGCGGCGCCCCATACGCCCCGGCCCGCGCGCACACGCCCACCACCATCAACGCCGACACCCACCACGCCCTCGCGCCGCCTCGTTGCATCTCCATCAGCAGATCCCTCCCTTCCCCGGCCCAGTATACAAGCAGGCAGCACTGCCTAGCTGCCAATAAGAGCAGTTCCTCCAATCGTAGTATCTTCGTTCGATCCGCGGCCTCCACGACCACGCACGTATCGTTCATGCTCGATCCCTCTCCTCTCAAACAACCGCCTGTCGCACGCCCGCCGACACCTCCTCTTCCCGGCCCGTGATGCTGGACGGCGAGCAAAATTCAAGCATTCGTAAGTACGCGCGCTGGCCGGACGCCACCAAAGACTCCAGACGTGCCACCCCGCCGCATCGACATTCGGGCCGCTTCAGCGGCCTTGCCCGCTCGTAAGCCACGCCTTCGGGCGCGGTAGCACGCTCGCGGTACTGATCTTCTCACCGTAACCGCCCCTTCGTACCATCCACACCATGCCCGACCCCGCGCCCCTCTCAACCTCTCACCTCAACGCCTACTTCGCCCGCATCCAATACCCCGGCCCGCGCGACCCAACCCTCGCCACACTCCGCGCCATCCTCTTCCAACACACCACCAACATCCCCTTCGAGAACCTCAGTATCCTCCAAGCCCGCGGCGTCTCGATCGACCCGCTCCACATCCACGACAAACTCGTCACGCAACGCCGCGGCGGCTATTGCTTCGAGCAAAACACGCTCCTCCTCCACGTCCTCTCCGCGCTCGGCTTCGCCGTCGAACCACTCTCGGCCCGCGTTCGCCTGCAACTCCCACGCGACATCACCCCGCCCCGCACCCACCTCTTCAACCGCGTCACCATCGACGGCACGCCCTGGCTCGCCGACGCGGGCGTCGGCGGCTTCTCCCCCACCGCGCCGCTCCGGCTCGACACTTCCGAACCGCAAACCACACCGCACAACACGCACCGCATCATCAACGAAGACGGCCGCTTCTTCCACCAAACACTCGTCAAAATCACGAACGACCACGCCAACACCGAAGAATCCTGGTCCGACGTCTACGAGTTCACCGGCGAACCCATGCCCCTCATCGACCGCACCATCGCCAACTGGTGGACCAGCACCAGCCCCGAATCCAAGTTCAGCAAAAGCCTCATGGCCGCGATGGCCCACGCCGACGGCACGCGCGTCGGCATCATGAACCGCGCCTTCATCCGCCGCCGCGAATCCCTCGTCATCGAATCGCGCGACATCACGTCCCCAGACGAACTCCTCACGATCCTCAGTCACGAGTTCGGCCTGTCGTTCGACGCCAACACACGCTTCGGAAAACCCGGCAGCGACTGGCCCTCGTAAAGCGCCGTCGCGCCGCCGGACATCGCCACGATGTCATCCTCGCACCGCGAGCCCGCTCACTCGCGCTCACGCGTAGAAATTTTTTTCCTTTCCAACGCCGCGCTCGCGTCGCAACCGCCACTCCGCCGCAAATCGCGCCGCCCCACGTTGACACCACGCTCGCGCCCCGGTACGTTCTCCCTCCGCGTCCGGGTGGTGGCCCGGCACGGACACGGTCGGTGATCACGGTGGTGTACGACGCGATTGGGCGCTGCGATTCGGCAGCGGGGGCGGGGCAATGACAACCTGGTTGGTCCAGCTCGAATCTGTTCAGCCACGCGCGCTCGTGGTGCCTCCGAAGGTTCGCGCACTCCGCGCCCGTCTCGTCCACCTCCGCCAGCATCACCGCCCGTCTGTTCAGCTCCCCAGCACGCTGCTTTGAAGAGAGGCCTCCCCGATGGCAGACCCCGATCGTCTGATCTGGGATCGCATGTTGTCGCACCTCCGCGAAAAACACGCGGTCCTCTGTCGCCAGTGGTTCTCCGACCTCCGCCCTCTCGGCGTCGCCAGCGGTCAGTTCAACGTGCGCGTCCCCGACACCGTCAAGCGAAACTATCTCCACAAACAGTGCATCGATCTCTTCAACGACGCCGCGTTCACCGTCACCGGACGCCTCATGCCCGTCCGATTCCT
Source organism: Phycisphaerales bacterium (assembly GCA_044221955.1). GTDB lineage: Bacteria > Planctomycetota > Phycisphaerae > Phycisphaerales > UBA1924 > CAZCPB01. Next base: position 4,964 of record JBGAOD010000055.1, read on the forward strand.
CGGACCCGACGAGCACTACGCCCCAAATCCCACCCAATCCTCGCCCGACCCGACTCCCTCGGCAAACCCTCGATCCACACCCAAAGGAAACCACGGAACCACCACAAATGGGGGGAATTCCAACGGTTCCACCGCCCCATTGAGCCTCCTTACCCCAACCTCGAACGGTTCGGTTGTCGGTTCTGGTTCTGTGGGAACAATCGAAGTCAAACCAAAGCCTGCCGCAGCCCCAGCCGCGAGCACAGATCCGAGTTCATCCACAGGTTCTGCACACTCCTCCAAAACACTCGAACACCGCGTCCTCCAGCACGGCCGCGAGGACTCGCTGGTCATCAACCCCGACTATTCCTTCGAGAACTTCGTCGTAGGCCCAGGCAACCGCCTCGCCCACGCCGCAGCCGTCTCGGTGGGCGCCAGCCCCGGCAAGGCCTACAACCCGCTCTTCGTCCACGGCGACGTCGGACTGGGCAAAACCCACTTGCTGCAAGCGATTTGCCTCCGCATCCTCGAATCCAACCCCGCGGCCGTCCTCTACTACATCTCCTGCGAAACCTTCATGACCCAGTTCATGGAGGCTGTCCAGGCCGGACAGATGAACGACTTCCGCCACCGCTTCCGCGACGTCGACGTGCTGGTCATCGACGACATCCACTTCCTCACCCGCCGCGAGCGCACCCAGGAAGAGTTTTTCCACACCTTCAACAGCCTTATCCACGATCAACGCCAGATCGTTCTCAGCTCCGACGCGCCACCCGAAGAGATCCCTGACCTGGAAGACCGCCTCGTCAGCCGGTTCCTCTCAGGCCTCGTCGCCAAGGTCGCCCCGCCCTGCTACGAGACCCGCGTCGCCATCATCAAAACCAAATCGCGCCTTCGTGGCCTGGAAATGCCCGATGACGTCGCCTGCTACATCGCCGGCAAGATCGATACCAATATTCGGGAACTGGAAGGTGCTATCACCAAAGTCCAGATCCTCGCCCAGGTCGACGCCATGCCGATCGACCTGGAACTGGCCAAGACCGCTCTGGGCGACGACGACTCGGCCCCCACCAGCGGGCCGTCGATCCAGACCATCATTGACGCCGTCACACAGTACTACCGCATCAAGGTCACCGAGCTCCAGTCCAAGCGCCGCCCCCGCTCGGTCGTGCTCCCGCGACAGGTCTGCATGTACCTCGCCCGCCGCCACACCCGTCACTCCTTGGAAGAAATCGGCGGCTACTTCGGCGGCCGGGACCACACCACGGTCATGCACGCCATTAAGACCATCGAGGTCAAGCTGGCCGAGGACGAGGCCTTCCCGGCCGTCATCAAGAACTTCGAGGACCGCTTCAAGCCCGCACCTCGCGCAGCCTCCTGAAGCCCGATCCGACTCCCCGATGCAATTCACAGCGGCCTGTGGATGAGTTGTGGATGACCGGGCGCTGCGTGGCGCACACCGATGACAAATCAGACACCTCGATTGGGGTGAAAACCCCGTTGCCGAAACAATCGCCGTCATGCGCCAGCCAGTGACGGCCCAACTGACAGAGTGTCGGTAATCTACGAGGTTTCTAAGTCGTTTGAAAATAATGGTTTACGATAGATCTGGGCCGATTATCCACCAACTGACACCGCTTAGTACGGTGATGATGAAATGAATCCTTCTTCACTAGGAAGAAGACATTCAGGAACGGGCTGCACGGATTCTTGTGGATGACCCGAACCGACCCACAAGACGCCGTGTGGAAAACGTATCGGTAACCATCGATTCAACCGAGCACCCAAGGCCCGCCAAGGCCCCGTCAGGGCACCCGCGAAGCCCCTCATCGCGGGTTGCGGTCCTGGCACCGCCGGCACAGCACCGTCGCCCGCTGGGCCAGTACCAGCCCGTGCAGCGGAGTCCGGCACACCGGGCACGGCAGGCCCGCCCGGCCGTACACCAGATGGTTCCGCTGATAGCTCCCCGCCGAATCGTCCGCATCCCTGAAGTCGCGCAGCGTCGAGCCCCCGGCCTCGATCGCCTCGCCCAGCACTTCACGGATCATCGCCGCCAACCGCCGGATCGGTTCGGGTTTGAGCCGGGCCGCGATCGCACGCGGGTCGATCTTGGAGCGGAACAGCGACTCGTCGGCGTAAATGTTCCCGACCCCGGCCAGCACCGCCTGATCGAGCAGCGCCGCCTTGACCGTCCTCCGCGAGCCCTTCAACGCGCCGATCAGGTGCTCGGCACCGATGTTCAGCGCATCCGGCCCGAGCTGGTCCCAGCGGGCCGCCTTCAGCTCGTCGAAGCTGGAAAAAGTCCATACCCCGCCGAAACGGCGCGGGTCGGTGAAGACCATCTGCCCCTGCGTGGTCTGCGATTTCTTCGTGCTGACGAGTCCCCACCGGACATGAGTGTGTGGCTTGGTTTCTTCAGAACTCGAAGCACCCACGAACGCCAGATGCCCGGTCATCCCCAAATGAACGCACATGACACGCCCATCGTCCGCGACAATCGCAATCTGCTTGCCGTGCCGCAAAACATCCGCGACCACCGCCCCCTCGAACAACTCGCGCGGCCCCGTCTTGATCTTCTTCCCCGCCGCGAACGACTCGCACACGTCCGCGCGCAGCAACTCCGCCCGCTCGACCCGCGCCCCGACAATGCGGGCCGCGATCGAGCGACGGACACGTTCAACCTCGGGGAGCTCGGGCACGGGGGATCGTTGAGGGGTTCATGCGACAACGCCACCAACACACGCACCGTGAGAGCTACTCCGTCAGAAACCACTCCACCACGCGCGAGTGCATCTGGTCCCAACCGGCCGGATCAACATTCTTCTCGTCGCCCGGCGTCGGGCTCATAAACGCATGATCCCCCGGCACGCGGCTGTACGTCACGTCCCGGCCCATCGCCCGCAACGTCGCGTAGAGCACATCAGCGCTCATCGGCAACACGGCCTTGTCCTCGGTCCCCTGACCAATGAATACCTTCGCCCTGGTGCGTTTCAATTCCTCGGCAGGCGACGTCGCGAGGAACGTGGTCCAGCGACGATTCGGATGCCCGAGGAACATCTCGTCGGCGCTGTCAGGGTTCTTGAGCACCTCGTCCCACTGCGCAAGCAACCACTGAACGCACTCGTCGCCCGAGCGTTGCTTCGAGCCGCACATCACGCCGCTGCGCGCCAGCTCGATGAGATCGAACAACTGAGTCGCTCCGCCGCCGGCGAGCGTGGCGACGTGCGTCACTCCCGGGTTGTCCGCCGCGACCTTGCACGCGACCAGCCCGCCCTCGCTGTGCCCCTCGACCATCACCCGCGTGGCATCGGCACGCGGGAGCGTGAGGGAGGCCTTCATCGCGGCGCGGACCGCCATGCACCAACGCTCCAGCGTGTGCTCCTCACGGAACTCCTTCGAAGCACCCTCCGCCCCGCCCGGGCGCTCGGGGCGTTCCATGAACGTCACGCCCGGCTTCTCCGCGATGACGACCATCGCACGGCCCTTGGCGAACTGCGCGACACTCCCCTGCCCGCCCGACGCGGCGGCGATGATGGTCCCGTCGCGCTCGACACGCGTAAAGATCGACTGAGACCCTGACCCCTGCACGTACACGATGACCGGGAGTTTGGGCGCTCCCGGCTCCGCCGGCTCGACCGCCGCCTCGCTGACGTAGAACACGATTACTCGGCCCAGTTCGTCGGTCGTGAAATGCCGGACCCACGGGCTCCTGGGGAGCGGCGTGTGATCCGCAACCGGCTGGAACTTGGCGGGGGGAGTATCCGGGCGCTGGACCGGTTCACCGGCGAACGCGCCCGGCTGGTTCGTCTGGGCGAGCGTCACGCCCGCGATCATGCAAAGCGCGCCTAAGAAACAGGCGATCCGACCAGCAGCGTTATTCATGCAGCCAAGAGATGCGCCCAGAGTGGTGATCCGTCAGGTTGAGCCCGGAGCGGGAAACCGCCCGAAGGCAGGTCGAACCCCCACAAAGAAAAACACCGCCCGTTCCGATCGGAACAGGCGGCGCGAGGGATCGGAAATCAGACGTGACGCAGCCTTAGCACCCGGCCGTGAACGCATCGACGAACTGGTCAAAGTCGTCGCCGGTCACGAACCCGTCGCCGTTGAAGTCGGCGGGGCAGGCGGTGTCGGGTTGGAAGATGAGGTTGATCGGGTTGGTCAGTCCGCCCACTCCCACGCCCACGTAGGTTCCAAGGAACGCGCCGTTGGTGCGGGCGTACCGCAGGATCGTGCGGGCGTTGTAGCAGCACGCGATGAGCGAGTCGTCGTTGCCGAGCGTCAGTCCGATCGGGTTGTTGAGCCCGCCGATCCCTGTGGCGACGAGGATCGTGACCGTTCCCGCTGAATCGCGCCGGACGATCCGGCTGTTGAGCCGCGAGCTGACGTACATGTTCCCGCTCGGCTTGTCGAGCAGGATCGCCCCCGGGCCGTCGATCCCCTGCGTGCCGATGATGGCGTCGGAGACGTACGCGCCGGTCGTGGAATTGAACTTCAGCACCTTGTCGTTGAGGTAACTGCAGACGTACGCGCTGCCCGCCCCGTCGAACTTGATGTCATACGGCCCGTCGAGCGTGCCGGCCCCGGCCGCGATGAACGTGCCCAGGAACGCGCCGTCGGACGCGCGGTACTTGAGCACCAGGTCGTTGTTGTAGCTGCACACATACAAAGAACCGTCGGGACCGAAAGTGATCCCGGTCGGGCCGCTCAGCCCACCGACCCCGGCCGCAATAAACTTGCTGATCGGCTGCCCGGTCTTGCCGTTGTACTTGTAGACCTCGTTGGTGTTGAAGCTCGCAACGTACAGGTTCCCGTCAAGCCCGTAGGCCATTCCCCCGGAGTTGCCCATCCCGTCGATCCCCGCGCCCACGACGTGATCGACCGGGGTGCCCGTCGGCCATTCGTACCGAATGACACGCTGACCGCCGTAGTCCGCCACCAACGCGTTCTGCTGCGCGGACGCGACCGAGCCCATAGAGACACACGCCAACGTCGCGAGCCACAAACTCTTTGCACAGATCATCGATTTCTCCCTTATGTGTGAACGAACTCTCCCACCCGGAACCGAACACTCCAGCCTAGGGTTTTCACCTAGGCCTGTCAACTGCAACATAAATCATTCACCCATAAGCATTTATAGATTTTTAAAAAACCCTCAGAACGAAATCTCAGAGGTGCGCCGGCAGAACACCACAAGTGCCAATCGGAACAATCAGCTCTCGTCAGAGTCGCTCGTGTCCGCATCAACCACGGCCGGCTCTCCCGGTCCCAGCGCAGCCTCCGCCTCGGCGCACTGCTTCTCATAGCGTGCGCGGGCACCCCGATGATCCATGAGGAAATGCACCCGCGATTCCGAAGCCGGCCCGGCCACCTGCGTCAGCCGCTTGCGCGCGTACCCAAGGTCCGTGCGACGCGACACATGGATCAGCACCAGCGCCTCGGCCTCCAGAACCCTCAACCACTCGGCGATGTCCTCGACGTGCAGGTGCATCCCGATCTTGGCCCGGTCGCGGTGCTCGGGCTCAAAGAACGTACACTCGCTGATCACGATCTGGGCCTTGCGAACGTCCTCGCGCACCAGATGAGGCCCGGGTTGCGTGTCGCCGAGGTAGGCCAGGATCGGAATATTGAGCGTGCGCGTGATCTCGACGCCGCGCTCTTTCAGCTCGCGCAGCTTTTCCTGCGGGAAATCCGTGAACTCGGGCTTGAGCTTGCTGCGCTTTTCATAGACCGAATAGCCGAAGCTGGGGCAGGTGTGCTCGGTGGGGAAGCCGCGCAGGAAGATGTTGTTCTTGATCTGCACCTCGCCCTCGGGCTGGAGGGGCACCAGCTCGTAGGGCGTGCGTTGGCGTTCGAGGTCCACGAACCCGGCCATCATGCGCTGGATGTCGGGGACGATGCGCGCGTCGCAGACGATCTTGGCCGTGCCCATCCCCTGAAAGCGCCGCTGCGAGCAGAAATACGCCAGCGACCCCGAGTGGTCCATGTGCCCGTGGCTGAGCGCCAGGTACTTGCTGGGCAGCATGGCCCGCGGGCACGAGCCGATGTCGAACCCGAGGTCGAGCTCGGGGATCTGCAGGCAGGTCGCCTCGCCGGCCACGGATGTGCCGATGACGCGGTACGGCGGGATGTAGAGGAAACCGAGCGAGCCCTCGCGGGGCGGCGGCTTAGGGAGCATGGGGAAGCCTCCTGGGCCGAGCTTTCGCTCGGCTGGAAATGGGATGTTCGGGCGGATGGTAGGCGAGAGGCTCAGGAGGCCTCGGATAGGCCCTTGGTTCGTGCGGCCCGCACCCTCATCAGCTTCTCTTTGTACAGCAGCGTGATCATGTACTCGTAACTCGCCATCAGGTTCGCCAGGTGCCAGCCCGCTCGCCCATCCAGAAACCCGAGCCGCACGAAGTACATGTACACAAACCGGATCGTTCCCTTAAACGGCAGGCGCGGCCAGATCTCGCGGCGGATCCACTGGCGGTACCGCAGCTTGTCCTTGAAGAGCTTGGGCGCGGGGGCCTCCTGGCTCTGCCCCGTCGCCATCTTGATCCACTCGTCGCTCTCCATGTCGGCGTAGCGGATGTGCTTGGCGAGGTAGTCGTTCAGGCTCTCGCGCCGGATGTGGAGCATGAGGTGCTTCAGGTACCCGGTCTGCCCGTCGCACATCATGTGCTCGTGGACGGCCCGGTCCTCGTAACGGCACGACCCGCGCCGGAAAAAGCGAAGATTCCAGGATGGGAAGAGCCCGCCATGCTTGATCTGGCAGCCCATGAAGATCACGACGCGGTTCACGAAGTACCCCACCACGGGCGAACCGCCCTGCGCGACTCGGAAGACTTCCTCGCGCAGCCTCGGCGTCACACGCTCGTCGGCGTCGAGGATGAAGACCCAGTCGCCGGTGAAGGGCAGGTTGTCGAGCGCCCAGTTCTTCTGCTTGGAATAGTTCTCGAACTTGTGCTCGACAACCACGGCCCCGGCCTCGCGGGCCAGGTCCTGCGTGCCGTCGGTGGAGAACGAATCGAGCACGAAGACGTTGCCGACCAGCTTGGCGTTCCGCACCGCCTCGCTGATGTGGGCGGCCTCGTTGAAGGTCGGGATCAGCACGTCGATCTTGGGACGCGACGACATCCCGTTCGAGCTCGCGGAGATTGGGTCGCTCACGAGTCACCCCCCGGCGCCGCCGCCTTTTCCGGCGGGTGCCCGGTCCCGTCGATGGGGTGCTCTTTGCCGTGCCCCGCGATTCCCACACCACGCGGGCCTTCGGGCTCGGCGAGGAGCTTGACAACCTCCGCCTCGGTGCGGTCGCGCCAACCACGCGTCTGCTCGGCGATCTTGACCTCGATCCAGTATTCGTACATCGAGATGATCATGGAGTAATGGAACCCGGCAAAGCCGTCGAGAATCCCGCCGCGCAGGAAGTAGGTGAAGAGGAACCGCACCAACCCGCGGAAGGGCAGGAAGAACGAGATCTCCTTCACGGCCCGGCGACGAACACCCGGATCACGATCGAACGAACTCTTGATCCGGTGCCACAACGAACCCGACCGCACGCGCACCGCCGCGCTCGCTTCCATCGTTGAATAAAAGTTGTGCTTGCTGAACCAGGGCTGCAGCCCCTTGTTGAAGCTGTAGTGGAGGAAATGAGACTTCAAGTCGCCCACGCCACCATCCACGATCGGGTGGACGTTGGTCTCGCGGATCTCGTAGCGAACCTTGTCGGGTCGCACAAGCCGCACGAGCCAGACCGGGTAGCCGCTGGAACGCTTGATCCATCGGCCCAGGAACATGTTCTCGTAGCGCACGCGGAACGCAACGTGTGTGTTCGACGGGTCGTTGATCGTGTCGAGAATCTCGTCACGCAGCTGGGGCGTGACCCGCTCGTCGGCGTCGCAGGTGTAGAGCCACGGGTGCTTGTGCGGGATCTCGTGCAACCCGTAATTACGGTGCTTCCACTCCGTGTCGAACGGGCGGAACAGCACGCGGACGTTCGGGAAAGTCTTGGCGATCTCGACGGTGCGGTCGGTGGAATGGCTGTCGAGCACGACCACGTCGTCGCTGAAGCGGAGCGACTCCAGGCACGCGGCGATGTTCACTTCTTCGTTCTTGGTGATGACAAGCACACTGGGGACCAGACGTGCCGCGGGCGAAGAGGCGACCGGTGATCCAGCGGCGGTGGTGCCGGCGGGAACAGCGGGCGGGTTGGAGGCCGGGTCACTCATGATCGAAGATCAGGAACACGCGCAGGGCACGCTCGGTGCTGGTTTGGAGAAACGACAAGCCGATCGTACCGCCCACACCCCGCGTCCGGCGGCGCTCGCTCTAGCGCGATTCGCCGGCCCACGCCACCGTCGCTCTGAGCCCTTCCTCGAAACTCATCACCGGCTCGTACCCCAGCACGCGGCGGGCCCGGGAGATATCCGCGACCGAGTGCTGCACGTCCCCGGCCCTCGGCGACGCGAACTTCGGCGTCATGTCCTGCCCGGTCAGCGATTGCAACGCCGACAGCACGTCCAGCAGGCTCACGCGCCGGCCGGTGCCGATGTTGAAGACCTCGCCCGCGAGCGGCGCTGGGCTGGCCGCCGCGAGCAGGTTGGCCCGGACGACGTTGGCGATGGGCGTAAAGTCGCGGGTCTGCGTGCCGTCGCCGAAGATCGTGGGCGTCCGCTTGGCGATCGCGCAGTCGATGAACGCGGAAATCGCGGCGGCGTAGGCGCTCTTGGGGTCCTGGCGCGGGCCGAAGATGTTGAAGTAACGAAGGCTTACCGTGCTCAGCCCGTAGCTCCGCGCGTACGCGGCCAGCAGCAACTCGCCCGCGACCTTGCTCGCCGCGTAGGGCGACCAACAGTCCGGCGCGTGGGCTTCAGAGCTGGGCAGGCGCGGAGCGTTGCCGTAGGCGGCGGCGGACGCGGCCAAAAGAACGCGGCGAGCACCGACCGAACGAGCAACTTCGAGAACTCGTTGCGTGCCCTTGATGTTGACCGCCTCGCACTCGTCCGGCCTCTCCACACTCAGAGGCACGCTCACCATCGCGGCCTGGTGGAAGATGAACGAACAGCCCCGAGCGGCGGAACTCAGCGCATCGTCGAGCACGGAGGCTCGCACAAACTCGACCCCGCGCGGGATGTTGCGCTCAAACCCGCTGGCGAGGTTGTCCAGGACACGGACCTTGCCGCCGAGTTCGAGAAGCGCCTGAGCCAGGTGCGACCCGATGAAGCCCGCCCCGCCCGTGATAAGCGAGGTGGAGCCGTCGAAGATTTGGAAAGATGGATGGGCGTTGGTCATGGTGTGCGGCCGCGCGGTGCGCCGGTCGAGCGATCAGTGACCAGAACTATCGGCCTTCGCCGGTACCCCCATCGGCCTCTCCTTCACGACCTTGGCAGGGTTCCCCGAAACAATCACCCCCGTCGGCACGTCCCGCATCACGCACGCGCGGGCCCCCACGATCGAGTTGTCCCCCACCGTCACCCCCGGCCCGATAAAGGCATCAGCGCAGATCCACACCCCGTGCCCGATCCGAGCGGTCGGCCGAAGCAGCGGAAGGTTCGGCTGCGTGTAATCGTGCGTGCCGTTGCAGATGTGAACGTGCTGCGAAACCACCGTGTGGTCGCCGATCGAAAGCGGGCCGAGGTTGTAAACCTCCACACCCTCGGCCAGCACCGAGTATTCCCCCATCTCCAGAAGCCACGGGTGCTTGACCAACGTGCTGGACTTGGTCATCGCGGTACCGTGCATCTTCGCACCGAACGCGCGGAGCCAGAACCGCCGCCAATCGTGCGCGCGGCGGAGGCTGAACCGGATCAGCGTGCCCTGCACAACCTCCCACAGCACACGCTTGACGTAGAAACTGAGCGGGTACGGGTAGCGCGCGGTCGTGTTGAGCTGCTGAAAAATGACCGGTTTGGTCGCGCTCGACGCGGTGCCCTCGCCCGTCGGAGATGGAGTCGTCGAGCTCACCGTCGGCCCTCCGCGTGGTCAGCCTCAAACACCGGCGTACCCACGCAGGATGATCCCCTTGCTCGTCAGGTTCAGCGGGAGCGAGATCGTGTTCCAAACCCCGCCCACCACCCGACGCTTGAGCGAAGTCTTCTTGCCCGGGACCGACACCGTCAGCTCGCTGCGCGACGTCGTCCACAGCGGTCTGAGCCCGGCCTTCTCAAACGCAAGGTTGAGCGAGCGGGGAGTAAAGAAGTTCAGATGTACCGGCGGGATCAGGAACGGGTCACGCGCCCCGAGCACGCTGTACACACCCCCAAAGTTCGGGACCGCCACCGCCAGCACCCCCTTGGGGCTCAGCACCCGCCGCGCCCGCTTGAGCCAATCGAGCGGGTCCAGAGCGTGCTCCAGAACCTGGCTCATGATGATGGCCGAGAACGGGCCCTTATCCGCGAAATCCTCGAGCGCGACCAACTGGAAGTTTGCCCCGGGGATGGCCGCCGCCGCACGCTGGGCCCGGGGATCGAGGTCGATCAGCGTGGGTTGGTACCCGTGCTTGGCGAGGTGGTAACTAAATCCGCCGTTCCCGCACCCGATGTCCAGCGATCGCCCACGCTCAGGGGAGAGCTTCGTAATGTCGGCCGCAAGCGTGCGACAATCGACACGCCCCTCCAGGTCCGTGCTCTCGGGGGTCTCGCACGAATGGTGAGTATCGCCCGAGTAGATCTCTTTGAGCTTGTCGAGGCTCGGTCTGTTCGCGACGAACCCGTGCCGGCAGGACATGCAGGTTCGGATCTCCCAGACCTGCCCGTGGGAGGTTCGTTGTGTAAACGCGCGGGTCGAGCCGCCGCAGATCGGGCAGGCGATCGGACCCGGCGGGCTGTTGGTCTCTTGAGGCATGCCGGGCATCCTATTGATGGGCGGGAGATAAGCCAAGCGCCGCGGGGGTATCCCGGGCGTTCCCCGCACCGCGTTTCGACCGGCTTCATCGGTCGCGGTCGGTCTCTTCCTCACGCCGAATCGAGCACACGCTGCGAAACCGGTCTCAGGAATCTCCGGGTGCCCGCGTGGTTCGTCCGATACCATCCCCGCTCGATGCGGATCCTTCACTACATCTCGTTCCTGCGCCACGAGGTCGGCGGGCCCGTCCGGGCCACGATCGACCTCTCCGGAACACTGGCCGCGGCCGGTCACGAGGTGGCGATCGCGACCTACGACGACGAGGCCTGGCCTAAGGGTTGGCCCAAAGACGCGCCCCGGACTTGGGACCAGCCCGCGGCGTCGGACGCCGGGCCACCGAGTGTTCCCCGCCTCTGGAAGCTCGATCCCCCGAACTGGCCGATCTCCATATTCTCGCCCGGGCAGCTAGGCCAGATCCGCAAAGACATGGCCGGGTTCCAGGTCGTCCATCTCCATGGCGTATGGGAGCGATCCAACCCGCAGGTCGCGTCGGTCGCACGCGGGCTCGGGATCCCCTACATCGTGAGCCTGCGCGGGATGCTCGACGATTGGTCGATGTCCCAGCGCGGCCTCAAGAAAAGATTGTTCCTTTCTCTCGTCGGGCGGAAATACCTCGAACAGGCTGCGTTCGTCCATTGCACCGCCGAGGGCGAGCACGACCAGGCCCGCAAATGGTTCCCCAAAGGCCGCGGCACGGTCATCCCCAACCTGATCGACCTCAATCCTTATCACAACCTCCCGGGTCCCGAGCCCGCGCGGGCAAAGTTCCCACTGCTCGCCAACGGCCGTCCCAGCGTGCTTTTCCTGTCGCGCGTCCACTACAAAAAAGGCATCGAGGTGCTCCTCGACGCCGCGGCCACCCTCCGTGACGCCGGCACCGACGTGAACATCCTGATCGCCGGCGGCGGTGAAGACAACTACATCGCCGGCCTCAAGCGGCAGGTCGAGAGCCTCAAGCTGGCAGATCGCGTCGAGTTCCTCGGCATGGTGAAGTCGCCGCTGAAGGAGTCGCTGTTCCAGGCGTGCCAGGTCTTCGCTCTGCCGACCAGCCAGGAAAACTTCGGCTTCGTGTTCTACGAAGCCTTGGCCTGCGGGTTGCCAGTGGTGACAACGTTCGACGTAGACACCTGGCCCGAACTCAAGGCCAGCGGCGGGTCGGTGATCGTCAAGCGCGACGCCCAGGCCTTCGCCGACTCGATCAAACGCGTGCTCGCCGACCCCACCGCCCGCGAAGCGATGGGCCGGTCGGGCCGGGCCTGGGTGCTGGAGAACCTCGAAACGGCCAAGGTCCGCAAGCTCTTCGAGCACACCTACGAGCGGGCAATCGCGGGCAAGCCCTAACCCCGCGTACTATCCGCCCGACCTCCACTTCACCAAAGGACCACTCATGGCCTGGATCACCAAGCCCTCGGGCAGCACCAAGATCGAGACCCGCGACCAGCCGTACCTGACGGCCGCGATGAAGGCGAAACTCTCGTCGGAGATGCTGCCGCGCTACGAGACCAAGCTCGCGGCCCTGCTCCCATGCCTGCACGAAATCCAGCACGCCTACGGCTGGATCCCCGCCCAGGCGATGATGGAGATCGCGGCGTTTCTGTCGATCAAACCCTCGGAGGTCATCGACACCGCGAGCTTCTATGAGGAATACTGGCTCAAGCCCAAGGGCAAGCACCTCATCGCGGTCTGCCGCTCGATCGCGTGCGAGGTCTGCGACCATCAGAAGATCACCGACACCATCCGCGAGAAGCTGGGCATCGAGGTCGGCGAGACGACCGACGATGGCCGGTTCACGCTGGTCGAGGTCGAGTGCCTCGGCTCCTGCGACTCGGCCCCGGTCGCCCTCTTCGACGAGAAGCTCCACGAATGGCTGACGCCGGACAAAGCGATCAAGGCAATCGAAGAAACCGGACGCGCCGGCGGGCATCACTAAGCACGAGTGATATTCCAATCGCGGACAATCACGGCCTGGACGGCAGCGACCGGAATCGCGGTCTCTGCTGGGTGTGCCAACCAGATCGCGCGCTCAGACCCCACGTTCAGCGTCGTGCCAGACAAGACCTGGTCCGACGCGTTCCACACCGTTGACGGCTGGACCGGGGGCGACGGGTGCGCGACCGTTCCGCTGGACGCCCGCCGAGTGCTGTGGATTTTCAGCGACTCAACGATCGGACAGGTCGCCGACGGGAAGCACGCCCCGGGCACGACGATCGTGAACAACGCGGTGGCGGTCAGCTCGCATGACACGGGCGATGTTCCGCGGTTCTTCTGGCGAGCGGGAGGCAAGCCAGGTGCGATCTTTGTCCCCGAGAGCACGGACCGCTGGTATTGGACGGCCGGCGGCGGTGCAAAGGCCTCACACTCCGGGCCGCTGGTTCTGTTCCTCTGGTCGATGGGCAGGTCGGGCCGAGCCGACCCGGGAGTCTGGGACTTTCAATTCCACGGTACCGACGCAGCCATCGTCTCAAATCCCGGTGACGACCCTTCAGCGTGGGTCGCGAACATCGTGCCGGTGCTGCCCGAGGACGGGGGCAAGCACGGTTATACGCGCGAGTGGGGCTCAGCAGTTGTCACCACGAAGGACGCGTCGTATATCTTCGGTGTAGACACAACGGACACCGCCCGTAAGCAACTGCTTGTCGCGCGGTGCGACGCGGAGAGGATCGCAGAGAGCGGCGCGTGGTCTTTCTGGGACGGCGCAGCCTGGAGCCCGGGCGCTGATCGGGCCGCGGCGATCGCGGCGGATGCTGTGGACGAGTTCAGTGTGATGGAACTCGATGATGGACGGTTCGCGATGGTTCAGATCGAACCGAACCTCGGCCGGCGCATCGGCGTGCGAACGGCCACCGGCCCCACGGGCCCCTGGACCGACCCCCGCTTCGTGTACGAATGCCCCGAGCCAGCGGCCGACCAGCGGCTCATGGTCTACAGCGCTAAGGGCCACGCCGAAGTTTCGGATTCGCGCGGGCTGCTGGTCTCGTACTGCGTGAACTCAACGGACTTCTGGCACATGCTCGGTGACGCGACGATCTACAGACCGCGGTTTGTGCGAGTGCCCTGGGAAATAGTGAACGGCGCGAAGCCCTAGAATTAGCCGAGACCACACGATGAACGACCCAGAGAAAAAACCGCTTGCACGATCGCTCGGGGAGTTCTTTGGGCACATTCTCAAGGGCGTGAAAACCGACCCCGCCGCCGATCGGCCCGTCGCTCGCCAGGTTGTTCGCCAGTCCGTCGAAGAAGAACAGCGAGACACCCCCCAGGGCAAGGTCACGATCCGGCGCACGACGATCGAAGAGATCGAAGTGAACCCGAGCAAGCCCGCGAACCAATGACCGACAACGAGCCGGGGCTGTCAAGCCCCGGTCTTTGCTTCGCGCTCGTTGTGCACACGCCGGGCACGGTTGTGCAACAATCCCCCCATGCCCAAGCCCCGCATCGCGGTCGTGACCGGTTCTCGCGCCGAGTTCGGCCTGCTCAGGCCGGTCATGCACGCGGTGAAGAACCACCCCGCGCTCGAACTCGCGGTCGTCGCGGCCGGCTCTCACCTGATCTCCCCCGCCCTCACGCTCCGCGACGTGCAGGTCGAGTTTGACATCTTCGACAGCGTGCCCATGCAGATCGCCGGGAAAACCGGTCGGATTGCCGACGCCGAGAGCCTGGGGCGCGGCGTGTCGCGCTTCACCCGCGTCTTTGAGACGCTCCAACCCGACTGGGTCGTTGTGCTGGGCGATCGCATCGAAGCCTTCGCCGCCGCGTCCACCGCGTCCATCGGCGGGTGGGCCCTCGCCCACATCCACGGGGGGGACCGGGCCGAGGGAATCGCCGACGAAGCAATGCGCCACGCGATCACAAAGCTGGCCCACCTTCACTTCCCAGCCACCGAACAATCACGTGAGCGCATTCTGAAGATGGGTGAGAACCCAGAACTCGTGCATAATGTCGGCTCACCCGCGATCGACGGGATCGACGCAATCCCGCCCATGAGCGACGCGGAGTATCAGAACATCGGATCCCCGACAACCGTCTTCCTCTTGCACCCCACCGGGCGCGACGCGGCGATCGAGCAAGCGCTCGCGGCCCGCGTGCTGGCAATGCTCAGCGAAAACCACCCCGACCCCAGCCGCAAGAACCCAGGCTTGCTTGCGATGTTCCCGAATCACGACGCGGGGCGTGAAGGAATCCTCGCGGCCATCCGGTCGTGGACCGCCGGGCTTGGAAAACCCGACGACCGGGGCCGATGCGCCGTGGAACACCTGCCGCGAGATCGGTTCGTCGGACTGCTCAAACGCCTTGCGCAGGCCAAGCCGCCTTGCCGCGGCGTGCTGGTCGGCAACAGCTCTGCGGGGCTGATCGAGGCGGCCGCGCTCGGCGTGCCCGTCGTGGATATCGGGCGTCGACAGGCGGGGCGCGAGCGCCCGCCCTCCGTCTTTGGTGCCACCGATGAATCACCCGAGTCGATCGCCCGGGCGCTCACCAGCGCGCGCGCGTTCCAATCCATCCAGCCCGGCCAAGCTCAACATCCCTACGGCGACGGCCGCGCCGGCGCTCGTATCGCGGAGGTCCTTTCTCGGACCGACGCGCGCAACCCCGGGCTCCTTCGCAAGCACTGCGCGTACTGACCGCACTCCCAGATTTGAGATGAACAATCCCAAGGTTCGATGGGCAGCTCGGGCGATCACCCGAGAGGGTGGTGCCCCGTCCGAGCGCGCAGTTTCCTGACTCTGGCACCAAAGTCGGACCGGGGAACCGCCGATTCACCCTCGGACCAGACCCACGAACCAACGACAGAGGGAGCTCTCCATGAGCGCGACGACCGAGCAGCGTGAGCAAGTTGTTTCCAACGCGGTGCGCGAGATCAGCCACATCGCCACCCTGCCGGAGATCACCCTCAAGATCGTGGAATTGGTCGAGAACCCCAAGTCCACGGCCCAGGACCTCCACAAGGTCATCAGCAACGACCCGGCGCTGTGCAGCCGAATCCTCAAGGTCGTGAACAGCTCGTTCTACGGGCTGCCCGGACAGATCGGGTCGATCAACCGCGCCATCGTCATGCTGGGCTTGAACGCGGTCAAGAACATCGCCATCGCCGCCTCGCTCGCCAAGCTCTTCCGCGGCGGCGATCTCACCTCGAACTTCTCCGCCCGCGACCTCTGGAGCCACTCCACCGCCGTGGCCGCAACCAGCAAGCTGCTCGCCGATTCGCTCCGGCTCGGGCTCGCCGACGAGGCCTTCCTGGCGGGGCTCATCCACGACATCGGGGTCATGGTCGAGATGCAGTTCGATCGCAGCAAGCTCATCGAGGTCTTCGATCGCGTGACGACCGACGCGTCGGGTGTCCCGACCGTCAACATGATCGAGATCGAAGTGGCGGTCTTCGGGGCCAACCACCAGGAGTTCGGCGCGGGGCTCGCAGAAAAATGGAAGTTCCCGCAGAGTTTTCGGTTTGTGACCGGGTTCCACCACCGCCCGATGGAGCTCGCGGCCGAGCACCGGACGCTCACAAGCCTGGTCTATGTCGCCGACCGCCTCGCGATTGAAGCTTCGCAAGGCTTTAGGGCCGACCTGATGAACACGGATATCGACCCCGCGGTGCTCGATCTGCTCAAGCTGGGACCGGACAAACTCGAAGATTTGCGGAAAAAATTGCCCGAGCACCTCAAAATCGCTTCCCAAGTGCTCGGATAGTGGTTAGGCTAGATTGCCCAGTTTCCACGGAGCAGCGGTGCGCCGGCGTGGGCAAGTCCAAGGAAACCCCCGAGGGGCATTCTCGGACGACAATCGTGGACGAGAGAATCTGGGTGTGGGAACCCAGCGAACCCTTTGGTACGCCGGTCTGAAACAGTTCTGAAACCGGATGAAAACCGGGATCAGGACCGAGTTGAAACGCAGTGCCGGATCGGTTCTGTTGACGGAAACGTCCGCGAGTGCCGATACATCCAAAGTTGGGATCGGGCTCGATGATCGTGATCTACACCGGGGCGCAGGACAGCGACGGCTCGAAGAATCGGCGTTTTCACGCCTGAGGTTCTCGAAGCTCTCGGACCGACCCGGATTGCCAGTCTCTCTCTTTCTCCCTCCGGGCGGCCATACTTAACGTGTGGCCGCCTTTTTTATTGCTCCGGGGCGGCGGTTCCCGAGCTTGGGGCGGCCCCATCGGTGCGGGGGCAATAACCGGCCGGCGCGAACCATTTCACGCAATTTCGGAGGGCCGACTCCGCCCGCCGCGCACGAGAACCGCCTGACTGTCTTTATACTGCCGAGGCAACGGAATGATCCCTTTGCCTCGGAGGCGGTATGCCCACTCAGCAGCGTCAGGGCGATGTGTTCCCCGCGACCATGAACAGTTGGATCGACGGCCGACTTCTCGACGGCCCACGCGGACGCCAGGAGGTCAACCGCCACGTCATGGACGTCTACGCCTTCCCCCTGAAGGTCTACTTCATGGGAACGCGCGATCGCTGGCTGGGCGAGCCCGAGGACGTCGTGCAGGGTTTCTTCGCCAGCCGCCTGAGCAAGCTCGAGTTCTTTCAAAACTGGCGCAAGAGCGGGCTGCGGCTCCGGCACTGGCTCATCAACGGGTTCTGCTTCTACCTGAAAGAACTCCGCCGGGCTAAGAAACGGGCCCTGCCCAACACCTCGTCGTACTCCGACCCCGAGGACGACGACCCAGGCCCACGCCAGGCCTACGACCGGGCGTACATCGTCTCGCTGGTCCGCGAAGCGCTCAAGCGGTCTCAAAGCTCCTGCGAACTCGAAGGGCTCGGGGCTCACTTTGAGATCTTCGTCCGCCACTTCTACCAGGGCCAGGCCTACGGCGACTTCGCCAAAGACCTGGGCGTGGACGCCGCCCGCGCCGCCGTGATGGCACGCACCGCACGGACCAAGTTCCAGGCCACCCTGCGCGGCATGATCAACCAGGACGGCACCGGCTCGGACGTCGACGAAGAGATCCGGGCGCTCCTGGAAGGGGACTAAGAAAGAAACGATCAGACGCAGAGACCAAGACCGTTGGACCGGGCCGAACACCCAAAGCCGAGCACACCAATGAGCAGCCCCATGACGAGCTTCCCAGGACGAGACTTCAGCGATATCGGTGACGACCAGGCACGCAAACTCCTACGCCTCGGGATGCTCAAAACGTTCCGGCCCGTCGACGCCCTCATCGAAAGACTCAAGGCCAGCGACGGGCAAGAGTGGTTCCGCAAGGTCACCCTCGCAGCACCCTTCACCACCATCCTGGGAAGGGGCGACGGGCTCATCACCGGGCGCGTGATGCTCGCCCAACTCACCGCCTTGAAAGAAGCAGGCAAACGCCAGGCCCGCGAACTCGACCGCAACACCAGGCTGATCGCCCGAGCGGCCTACGACCTGTCGATCGCGGCCGCGATCGTTCACTACGGACAGGTCATCACGACCCAGAGCCGGACCGAACTGCTGGATGTTCTGAATGACCTCGCGGAAGCGCTCCCCGAGCCATGGTCCAAGC
>JBGAOD010000056.1:0-2521 GCA_044221955.1 Phycisphaerales bacterium
TCGGTGGAGTTGGTGTACGTGGGTTTGGCGTGCCGTCGGTGCGGGCGTGGGGTTGCGTCGCGGCTTTGCGGATGGGGATCGAGCGTGCGGCGGGTCCGGTGGCGGACGAGCTGACGTGCGCGGTCGATCGGCGGAATCAGCCGGCGTTGAACTTGTACGGTCGGCTGGGGTTCAAGCCGGTGGCGGACCGGGTGGCGTTTGTCAGGCCGATCGGTGGGTGAGCGTGCGGGGCGATCGGGATGACGGCTTGGTGGTTGGTTTTGGCTTGAGAAATAGGGTGATGTGAGTGAGTAGGGGGGTAGAGTGTCAGATTTTGCACAACCTTTGCGCAGTCTTGATGAGTGCCGGTGGAGAAGTTTTTTTTCGTTGTCGTAACCACTTGAAAGACCGGGGTCGGCGTGCGAGTTGGGGTGGGGATGGAAGGGACCGGGATTGCTGGGGTGGGGGTGAGTTACTACCTTCTGGATCGGCGGCCAGGGAACGGTTGCTTTTGTCGGCCTGGGGATGGAGTAGCCTCCGGAATTGAACGGGTGCGGGAGTGTGGTCGGGCGTGAGCCCGGGCGCTCACGCTGTGTGCTTGCCCCGGCGGACTGGTGCGGGATGGAACCTCTGGACAATTGAGCGGTGGCTCGGGAACGGGCCGTGGATGGTGTGGCTCGGCGGTTTCGTCGCGGGTTGGGGTGTGGGTGCGCTTTGGTTTGGCTTTGAGAGTGGGGTCAGCTTCGTGTCAACAACATCTGCGCGCAGGATTGGGGCGATTGAGGGCGTGTCGCAAGTCGCGGGCTCGGAGCAGAACGTCGGGCGGTGCGATGTTGAGGCGTCGCTGCCTCTGGGCGAGGGCGGGGTGGGCGATGGCGGGGCAGGGATTCGGGGCGATCGTGGGCCGCAGGTGCTGGAGCGGATCAGGTCGCGGCTGACTCGGCAGGTGGGCCCGCAGCGGTTTGAGCGGTACTTTGACAAGCAGGCTCGTTTGAGCGTGACGCCGGAGGGCGTGAGCGTGACGGTGCCGTCGCGGTTCATGGCGGACTTGTTGGATCGGCAGTTTGGGGCGGTGCTGCTGGACGTGATCCGGGCGGGAGGGGGCCTGCGGTGCGTGAGGAATCGGGCGTTGCGGGCGAGTCGGAGGCGAGCGAGTTGGGCGCGGCTGCGCGGCGGCTGGAGTACCGGGTGGACGTGCGGGCCTTTGGAGGGGCTGGCGCGGGGCTGCGGGAGGGCGATGAGGGGGTGGGTCGCTCGGCCGAGTCGCCGAGATTGGGCGTCGGTGGCCCTGCGCTGAGGGGTGTCACGGGGCGGGGCGGGCAGGCCCGTGGGCGGGTTGTGGAGCGGGACGCGCGGGCGGCGGCGGCGGTTG
Organism: Phycisphaerales bacterium; assembly: GCA_044221955.1. Taxonomy (GTDB): domain Bacteria; phylum Planctomycetota; class Phycisphaerae; order Phycisphaerales; family UBA1924; genus CAZCPB01. The sequence continues at coordinate 1,352 of JBGAOD010000056.1, forward strand.
CGCGGTACCGGTTCGAGACGTTTGTGGTGGGGGCGTCCAACCGCGTGGCGTACGCGGCGGCGGTGAAGATCGCGGAGTCTTCGGACGCCCGCGAGTTCAACCGGGTGTTCATCCAGGGGCCTTGCGGGCTGGGGAAGACGCACCTTCTTCACGCGACGCTGGCACGGTTCAAGGAGCTGAACCCGACGGCGGTGGTGCGGTACACGACGGCGGAGGAGTTCACGAACGAGTACATCACGGCGGTGCGGGCGAACAGGATTGATGGGTTCCGCAAGCAATACCGGCGGGTGGACCTGCTGTGCCTGGACGATGTGCATTTTTTCTCGAGGAAGGACAAGACGCAGAGCGAGTTGCAGCACACGTTTGATGCGCTGGACCTCGATGGGGCGCGGCTGGTGCTGGCGTCGGACGAGCTGCCGCGGGATATTTCGAGTCTGAGCGAGCAGTTGGTGTCGCGGTTTTTGTCTGGGGCGGTGGTTCGGCTTGATCCGCCGGAGCGTGAGCTGCGCGAGCGTTTGGTGAGGGCGATCGCGGCGCGGCGGGGTGTGAGCGTTGAGGACGGAGCGGCGGCGGCGTTGGCGAACTACAAGGGAGATTCGGTGGGGGGGTCGGCGGGGGTTTCGGTGCGGGACCTTGAGGGCGCGATGGTGCAGGTGGAGGCGATGCTGCGGCTGTCGGAGGTCGGTGGGTCGGGAGTGATGACGGCCGGGTTGGTGCATCGAGTTCTGGGCGGAACGTCGGGTGCGCCGGTGGCGGCGGCGGTGAGGTCGGGCAGGCCGATCCCGTTTCAGATCGTGATTGCGGAGGTGTGCGGCGGGTTGAACGTGGACCTGGGCGCGTTTTCCGGGACGGGGCGGCACCCCCGGGTGGTGCTGGCGCGGTGTATTTGCGGGCACTTGGGGCGAGAGCTGACGACGCTGAGTTTCCCGGAGATCGCGCGGTACATGGGGAGGCCGACGCACTCGACGATTATTTCGGGGTGCAAGAGGTTGAAGGCGCGGCTGGCGGCGGAGTCGGCCGTGCCGCGTGATCTGTCGGAGGAGTTTGGGTCGGAGTATGCGGGTCTGACGTTGGCGGAGTTGATCGATCGGACGATCCGCGCGGTGGTAAGGGCGGCGGAGAAGGCGTGAGGGAGGAGGTAGAAAGAGTAGAGGCAGGGTTGAAAACCTG
>JBGAOD010000056.1:2560-23454 GCA_044221955.1 Phycisphaerales bacterium
AAGCCTGTCGGCCCGGTGGTTTTGTGTGGCCGGTGGTTCGCGCGGGGGGAGATTGGCCTTTTGCGGGTGGGACGCCGATGATGAAGGCATGTCATCATACGATGCGTCCCATGGGAAAGCGGGTGGTTCGCACGCCGAGATCCCGCTGAGCGGGCCGGATATTACCGAGGTGGAAGAGCAGTTGGTGCTCAAGACGCTGCGGTCGCGTCGGCTGGCGATTGGGCCGATGGTGGAGGAGTTTGAGCAGTTGGTGGCGGCGCGTGCGGGGTGCCGCGAGGGCGTGGCGGTGTCGTCGGGGACGAGCGGGCTGCACCTGGTGTTGAAGGCGTTGAATATTGGGCCGGGCGACGAGGTGATCACGACGCCGTTCTCGTTCGTGGCGTCGTCGAACTGTATTTTGTTTGTCGGTGCTAAGCCGGTGTTCGTGGATATCGATCCCAAAACGCTGAACATGGACCCGGCCAAGGTGGAGCGTGCGATCACGCCGCGGACCAGGGCGATTCTGGCGGTGGAGACGTTTGGGAACCCGGCGTCGATGAACGAGTACCGCGCGATCGCGGCCCGGCACGAGATCCCGATGATCGAGGACTGTTGCGAGGCCTTGGGCGCGACGCTGAAGGGGAAGCCGGCGGGCTCGTTCGGGCGCGTGGGCGTGTTCGGGTTCTATCCCAACAAGCAGATCACGACGGGCGAGGGCGGCATGATCGTGACGGACGATCGGCGGCTTGCGGACCTTTGCCGCTCGATGCGGAATCAGGGGAGGCCGATCGGGTGGGCGAGCGCGACGAGCACGGGCGGCTCGCCCAGCGGGTCGTGGTTAAGGCACGAGCGGCTGGGGTACAACTACCGGATGTCGGAGATCAACGCGGCGATCGGCGTGGGACAGATGCGTCGGATCGATTCGATTTTGGAGCGGCGGCAGCGGGTTGCGCAGAAGTACATTGCGCGGCTGTCGGGGAATCCGCATTTGATCGTGCCGACGGTGGACCCGGACTCGGTGATGAGCTGGTTCGTGTTCGTGGTGAGGCTGGCGACGAGCTACTCGCGGGAAGAGCGCGATCGCGTGATCACAGGCCTGCGGAACCACGACGTTGGTTCGTCGGATTATTTTCCGTGCATTCACCTGCAGCCGTTTTATCGTGAAGAGTTCGGGTTCGAGCCCGGGATGTTCCCGATCGCCGAGTCGGTGAGCCAGCGGACGATTGCGCTGCCGTTTTTCAACGACCTGTCTGCGCGGGACATCGAGATCGTGTGCCAGACGCTGGAGGTGATGATCTCGCGTGAGAATCTGAGAAGATCGTGAAGGAACGGTGGCGGTTGTCGGTTTCGGCGGGTGGTCGGGGGCACGCGGACCGGTATACTTGGGGCCCGGACCGGCATGGGCCGACTGGGTGGAGAGTCGGGCGATTAGCGCAGTTGGCTAGCGCGCTTCCTTGACATGGAAGAGGTCACTGGTTCGAGTCCAGTATCGCCCATTGGTATGTTTTCCATGGCGTCACACCCGACGCCAACGTGCGCTCAATCCCCGGTGATTCCGGGTTTTTTGTTTTTTGGTTGGTTGGCGTTGTGAACCGGTGGGCGTGATTGTCTCGCCGGGTTTGCTGCCGGTTGTCCTTGGCGTAATTCGCGTGTTTCAGGGTCAAAGTGGGCGCTGCGGGTCCGAGGCCGGCGGGGGCGTGGATTCGTGCTCCCGCCGCGAGCTTGTCTGGTAGACTGGCGCTGGATGAGTGACGAGAAGGAGCCATTCCGCGGCGGTAAGTCCGATCTGGCGGGGAGTGGCGAGGACGGGTGTCGCAGCGGAGCGGGGCGGGCTGCCGACCGGGAGCCTGGGTTGTCGGCCGCGGCGTTGTGGCGGAGCCAGATTGAGGGAGCGAACTGTGCTTCGCTGCTCGTGGTCATCGGGGCCCGCATCGGTCCAGCCCTGCGGGGGCAATTGCAGCCTGAGGACATTCTTCAGGAATCCTTGCTTCAGGCCTGGCGCGATCGGGGGCGGGCCCAGTTCCAGAGTGCGCGTGCGTTTCGCTCGTGGCTTTTGACGATCATCGACCACCGGATCAGGGACGCGGCGGAGCGGGCGGCGACGCTCAAGCGTGGGGGGGCGGGCGGCGTCGCGGCACCGACGGGCTTGAAGCCTCTGGAGGTTGAGCCGTCGGGCTCGACCACTCCGAGTCGTGTGGCGGCGTACCGGGAGCACGCGGCGGTGATGGCGGTGGCGTTGCAGGAGGTGCCGCCGGAGTCTCGTGAGGTGGTGCACCTGCGTCTGTTCCACCAGTTCACGCTCCAGCAGATTTCTGAGCAGTTGGGTCTTTCGCTGGCGGTGGTGCGGGCTCGGCTGCGGCGCGGGGCGGAGGTGTACCGACAGCGGTTGCGGGCGGGGGGGATCGGGCGGAGCACGCTCTGTTCGACCGGATTGAGCGCACGGGACGGGACAGATCCCGCTTCTTAGTGATGAGCGATATGCAGTCTCTGGTGTCAACCGATCGACGCGCGTTCGAGCCGCTTCCTGAGGAGGACCGTCGGCTGCTCGATGAGGCGTTCGAGCGGGCGTTGGCTTCTTGGGAGGAAGGGGTTTTGATTTCAGCGGCGGAGCTGGTGCCCGATCGACCGGATCTGAGAGAGCAGGCGGAGCGGATCGTGGCGTTGGCGCAGGAGGTAGCGGTCACGGGACCGGTGCCGGCGGCGATGCCGGAGGTGCCGGGTTACACGCTGCTGTCGGAACTCGGGCGGGGCGCGATGGGGGCGGTGTACCTTGCGCGGCAGGACCGTGTGGGCGGGCGATCGGTTGCGCTGAAGGTGTTGCCGGGGGGGGCGGCGGTCTCGTCGCGGGCGCGGGATCGGTTTCAGGCCGAGGCCAACGCGATCGCTCGTCTGCGGCACCCGCACATTGTGACGGTGTACGACGTTGTACGGGACGGGACGTTGCTGGCGTTTGCGATGGAGCCGGTGGAGGGTCCGACGCTCCAGGAGCTGATCGATCATCTTTGTTCGCTGGGGGGCGCGCCTTGTGCGGGCGAGGTTCGCGCGTTCTTGGGCGCGGGGAGTTCGGCGTTTGATGAAGAACCGTACTGGGTGTTTGCGGCGCGGTTGGGCGTTGCGGTGGCCCGGGCGCTGCAGAGCGTTCACGAGGCTGGGCTGATCCACCGGGATGTCAAGCCGTCGAATATTCTGATGCGGCGTGACGGGACGCCGTTGCTGTCTGACTTTGGGTTGGTGCGTGATCCGGGATCGGGGGTCGTGACGCGTGAGGGGTTTGTTGGAACTCCCGCGTACGCGCCGCCGGAGCAGCTCGCGGGCGGGATCGAGGCGGCCGATGCTCGGAGCGATGTGTACGCGTTGGGTGTGACGCTGTATCACGCGCTGGCGTTGCGCACGCCGTTCGGGGCGGATACTCCGTCGGGGGTGCGGGAGTTGGCCGAAAGGGGGGTGCCGTCTGTTGCGTCGCGGGCGCTTGGAACGCCCAGGGATCTGGCGACGATCATTGGCAAGGCGATGTCGCCGTCGGCTGGGGATCGTTACGGCACGGCGGCGGAGATGGCGGAGGATCTTGAGCGTTTGCTGTCTGAGCGGCCGATATTGGCGCGCCCGGCCGGGGTGATTTCGCGGGGCGTCAAGCTTTTGCGGCGGAACCGTCAGGCGTTCTGGGGGACGATCGGGGGCGCGATCGGCGTGCTGGTGCTGGTGGGCGGGTTGATGCTGGGGTTGGTGCTGATGCCGCGGTGGGCGCAGGGGGCGCGTGAGCGTGCGTGGCTGGCGTTGCTGGACCCGCGTGACACGTCGAACTTTGCGAACGCGGGTTTTTGGCAGATGACGTTCGCGGGCCCGCCGCGGTTCAACGTGCGGTTGGCGCGGGCGGCGTTGGTCGAGTACGAGAGGGCGGCCCGGCTTGAGCCCTGGGATGACCGGACGGCGCTTGAGCGTGACGTGGTTCGGGCGGTGATTTCGATGGGGGAGGACGGGCGCTCGCCGGCGCGGGTGAGCGAGGGGCTGGCTCGGCGTGCGCCGGGCGCGTGCGTGTGGCTTGGGCGGTGGACGCGGGCCGCGGCGGACGAGATGCCGCCTGCGCTGCCTTCGGGGGCGGTGAGTTCGGACGAGCTGATTGCGATCGGTTTGATGAGTTACCTGAGCGCGGAGGTGCATCCGGCGGTGGAGGCGTGGTCGCGGCTGGAGCGGGCGGGGGATGCGGGGGCGTTCGTGCGCGGCGGGCTGGGTTTGTACTTTATTTATGCGCAGGAGCCGGGGCGGGCGTACCCGCGGCTGGAGGAGGCGGACCGGGCGTTTGGCTCGGTGAGTTTTCTGCGTGCGGCGCACGCCGAGGCGGCGCTGGGGGTGGGGGATGTGGAGCTTGCGGGTCTGCTGCTGGAACAGGCGAGGGGGCTGCCGCGGCGTGATGACGGGCAGATTGCGCGGCTGGGCACTCTGCTTGAGTTTGCACGCGGCGATATCGAGGGTGGGCTGGCGCGGTTTGGGGAGTGGTATTTCACGGCACCCTTCGGGCACAACACGATCGCGGGGTACCAGGTGGGCGTTCAGCTTGCCACGAGGGGGGACGAGGGGCACGCGGTGGGGATTCTGGGCGTTGCGTTGGGCACGTCGTTCCCGAAGCCAATTTTGCGGGTGTTCATGCCGATGGCCGAGCGTTGGTGGGATGGGTTGAGCGAGGCCGAGCGTTTGAGTTTCGCCGAGCGCGCGATCGCGTCGCGTGGGAAGCCGGAGCGGTGGGGTGAGGCGTGCGTGCCGGCGGCGTACTGGGTGGCGAGATCGAAGATCGCGGCGGACTCGCACTTGGCGGACTTGCGGGGGCTGCTGCACCCGCACCCGCTGGGCGAGTGCGGGGAGCGGTTGGCGGCGTACCTGAGTTGGAACGCGCCGGACCGCGAGAAGTATCCGGTGCCTCCCGAAGGGGCCGGGTTGCGCCGGGCCGCCCGGGCGGCGCTCGGGCTTGACGCGGGAACGGTACGCTATCGTAAGGCTGGATGGTCGCTCGGCCGCCATGCATCAAGAAACTTCCAGCACGAGCGCGCAACCGGAGTGCCGGTTCCCGCTTCTAATTCCAGCCGGTGTCACGGTGACCCGCGGTACGGATACAGGAGCATGACCATGATGAGCGCACGGATTCTCAGAGCGGGGCTTGTGTTGTTTCTTGGCGTGTGCGCAAGCAGCGCTTGGGCCGGCGATTTTCAGGGCATTTGGATCCAGGGCGGCGGCGGGGGAAACGCGCAAATCGAATGGTCATCCGACTGGGGAGCGGACCAGCAGTCGAACTGGGGGCTTCCGTCCAATACTGGCCCGTACACCGGGCCTTACTCCTGCACCGTTTTGCGGAACTTCGGGAACGGTGGACAGTTGGGGGGCATCGGCATCGTCTCCTCCACCGTGAGCGCCACGCTCCCTCCTGCGCAACCGACACCAACAACCGTTCCCTTACACTTGGTCTTCGACTACACGGTACAGAACGGCGACGGAACCTACGGGATGTACGGCGAAGGCGGCATTCACCTCTTTGCATACGTTACGGGGACCACGCTTTTTTATCGGATGAACTGGACCGCGACGTACACCGGCAATCAGTACACCGGCGTACCGGGGGGTGGGGTTGGCATCTTCCACGGAGGCTACCCGCCGCTCGCACAGGGCTTGATGGCACCGGGTGCCACGCTCTCGGGCGTTGCGTTTGGCACCAACAACAGTGAGACGTTCGACATCTCAGGCTACCTCGGTCAGGGCCAAAGCGCCGGCGGGAACGGGCATCTTGTCGTCACGGCTGATGTCTTTTTCAGCGACACACCTTTCCCTCCGGCCGAGCCGAGCCTTGTGTCGCCTGCGGACGGGTCGTCGAACCAGCCGGTGCAGCCGACGCTGGTGTGGACGGGCGCGTCGGGTGCGACGAGTTACACGGTCAAGATCGCCGACAATCCGGGGCTGACCAATCCGGTGCATATCGCGTCGGGTCTTTCCGGTGTTTCGTATGTTGTTCCGCCGTCGGTGTTGAGCGGGTGCACGACGTACTTCTGGGGGGTGAGTGCGGTGAACGCGGCGGGGAGCAGCGCGTCGATTCCCGGGTCGTTCGCGCTGACGACTGGGCAGACGCAGGCGCTGAGCGCGTCGCTGGTTGACCCGACCCCGCTGCAGGTCTGTCCTTCTGGTGTGATCTCCGCCGCGGTGCAGGCGGCGGGCTCTGGGACGTTGACGTACCAGTGGAAGGCTCGCACCGGGTCGAACGGGATGGTCGATCTGGTGGAGGGTGTGAACGCGACGGGGAACGGCGCGGGCGGGACGTTTATCGCCGCGGGGGTGCATACGTCGCAGGTGACCATTTCGGGGCTCGCGGACGCGCCCGAAGATTTTCCGTTCGCGCCGGCGTGCAACCTCCGGTGTGTCGTGAACGATGCCTGCGGCGCTCCGGTGACCACGGGCACGCGTGCGGTGACCGTCTGCCCCACCGACTTTGATTGCGACGGGTTCGTGACGGGGGAGGACTTCGATGCGTTCGTGGCGGCCTTTGAAGAGGGAAACGCCGCGGCGGACTTTAATCTCGACGGGTTCGTGACGGGCGAGGACTTTGACGCGTATGTGGCGGCGTTTGAGTTGGGGTGCTGACGAAACCTTGGAGCGCGGCCGGGAGCGTGAACTTCGAGCGGCGGTCGGCGTGGGAGCTGCGTTGCGAACGGGTCTCTTCGAAAGGAACTTCTATGTCTCGTCCGGGGCTGTTTGGGATGCTGTGTGCGCTGAGCGTATTCCCCCTTGCGCCCGTCGCGGCCCAGAACCTGCTGTGGGCGTGTCAGAATGGGACTTCAAGCAACGAGAGTGGGCGCGGCGTGGCCGTGGATGTGGCGGGAAGTGTGTACGTCGCGGGTTCCACGGCTGGCAGCCTCGGGGGCCCGTACCAGGGGATGGGGGATGCTTTCCTGGCCAAGCACGACGCGTCGGGAAGCTTGCTGTGGACGCGTCAACTCGGCACATCAGCGGGCGAACTGTGCCGCGGCGTGGCCGTGGACGGCGCTGGCAACGCGTACGTTACCGGGGAGACCTACGGCAATTTGGACGGTTTGAACGCGGGGATTGCGGATGCTTTTCTCGCCAAGTACGACGCGTCGGGCGGGCTGCTGTGGACCCGTCAGATCGGGACGTCAGGAAACGAAGAGAGCTACGCGGTCGCGGTGGACGGAGCGGGGAACGCGTACATCACCGGGCTGACAACCGGCAACCTTGGGGCTCACAACGCCGGTGGGCAGGACGTGTTTCTCGCGAAGTTCGACCCGTCGGGAGCTTTGCTGTGGGTCCGTCAGACTGGCACGTCGAACAACGATTTTGGAGAGGGCTTGGCCGTGGACAGCGCGGGCAATTCCTACATCGCCGGGGGCACGCTCGGCGGGCTTGTGGGGACGAACGCGGGGGCGATCGACGCGTTTCTAATGAAGTACGATTCTTCGGGGGTCTGGCAGTGGACCCGTCAGTTCGGCACTTTGGATTATGAAGAGGGCAGCGCCGTGGCGGTGGACAGCGCGGGGAGCGTTACCGTGACTGGCTATACGGGCGGTGCGCTGGGAGGGGCGAACGCGGGGGGGAACGACGCTTTCGTGGCGCGGTTCGACGCGTCGGGAACGCCGTTGTGGACACGCCAGGTCGGGACGTCAGCGAACGATTATGGCTTTGGCGTGGGCGTCGATGGTGCGGGCCACACGTACATCACGGGTTACACACAGGGCAGCCTCGGGGGGACCAACGCGGGGAACGTGGACGCTTTTCTGGCTGAGTACGACGGGGCGGGTTCGCTGCTCTGGACGCGGCAACTGGGCACCTCGGAGTCCGAATCGAGCTACGGCGCGGCCGTGGACGGCGCGGGAAACGTCACGATCGCCGGATACACCTACGGCAGCCTGGGCGGCGCGAACGCCGGGGGGAGCGATTACTTTGTCGCGAAGTACGGTGCGGCCGAGAACTTGCTGTGGACGCGGCAGGCGGGCACGTCGATGCACGACGAGGCGTTCGGTGTGGCGGTGGACGGCGCAGGGAACCTGTACGTCGGCGGCGTGACGCTCGGCAGCCTGGGCGGCCCGAGCGCGGGCGGTTGGGATGTGTTCCTCGCCAAGTACAACGCGGCGGGCTTGCTGCTCTGGACGCGTCAGATCGGCACACCAACAGACGAAGAGGTCGGGGGCGTGGCGGTGGACGGCGCGGGGAACGCGTACATCACCGGCACCACGACTGGGAGCCTCGGCGGTCCCAACGCGGGGCTCACGGACGCCTACCTCATCAAGTACAGCAGCTCGGGCGACCTGCTTTGGGCCCGCCAGATCGGCACGTCAACCTACGACAGCAGTCTGGGCATCGCAGCGGACGCTGCGGGAAACGCGTACCTCACCGGCACCACCCAAGGCAGCCTCGGCGGCGCTAGCGCGGGGGTCAGCGACATCTTTCTGGTAAAGTACGACCCGTCGGGTGCTCTGCTCTGGACCCGTCAGATTGGCACGACCACGAGCGAGGGTGGCTCTGCCGTGGCCGTGGACGGCGCGGGCAACGCCTACGTTGCTGGCGCCACGTTCGGCAGCCTTGGCGGGGCGAACGCGGGGGGCGGGGATGTTGTCCTGATCAAGTACGATTCATCTGGCGCTCTGCTCTGGACGCGTCAGACCGGCACGACGGACTTAGACGCCGCCAACGGCGTGGCCGTGGACGGCGCGGGGAGCGTGCTCGTGACCGGCTACACCAGGGGCAGCCTCGGTGGGACCAACTCGGGAATCGCCGATTGTTTTCTCGCCAAATACGACGCGTCCGGGACGCCGCTGTGGACGCGGCAGCTCGGCACGCCAGCGATTGACTACAGCCTCGGCGTGGGCGTGGACGGCGCGGGCTCCGCGTACATCGCTGGTTACACCGTTGGTGACCTTGGCGGAACGAGCGCGGGGTTCATCGACGCCTTCGTGGCCAAGTACGACCGTGGGGGCGCCCTGCTCTGGGCGCGTCAGTTCGGCACGTCAGGCCCCGACCCCTGCGAAGGGTTGGCGGTCGATGCCGCCGGCAACGCCTTCCTGACCGGGTACACAAACGGCAACCTTGGCGGGCCGAACGCGGGGGGCAGCGACTACTTCCTCGCCAAGTTCGGTCCCGGTCCCTGTCCCGCCGACTTTGATGGCGACGGGTTTGTGACGGGCGATGACTTCGATTTCTTCGTCAGTTCCTTTGAGGGCGGTTTGGCTGAGGCCGACTTTGACTCCAACGGGTTCGTGACGGGCGAGGACTTTGACGCCTATGTAGCGGCGTTTGAGGCAGGGTGCTAGCACTACAACGCCATTTCTTGGTGGGGCCGGTTTTCAACCGAGCCTGTGCCTCATCCGAGCAGGTTGGAAACCCGCTCCATCACAAATGTAGTGTTGCAAGATCAGGGCGCGAACTCGGGATTTGCTCGTACCGCAATTTTTCATTCTTGGGCCGCGCGGCGTGGGGTGGAGGGTCTGGGAACTGAGGTATTTGCAGCCGTTTCCGCGCCACTCGGGCGGGCTTGGCCGCTGGTTTGCGGGGGTTCGAGAAGCAAGGTCGGGGGGAAGGACGTAACGGTTTGGGCGAGCGTATGTCGCGGTTGGTTTCTTAGGGTATATGGGATGATTGGGAGGCTCCCGCTTTTGCGAGCGCGTTCAAGAGCGTTGTTGTGGAGGTTCCTACTTGTAGTACACCCGACTTGCAGTTAGAGTGGTCGCGCATCACGCAAGTGTCTGAATTCAAGGGGCGGATGGATGAACACAGATCTTTGGCCGGCGCGCTGTCGGTGGACCGGGCTGGCGGTTGTGGCCGCGTGCTTGATGTGTTCTGCGGTGGCCTTGGGTCAACGTTCGACGCCGGTGCAATTGCTCCACCCTAGTGGCGCTGCGTCCGATTTTTTCGGGTGCACCGTCGCGATCTCCGGCGACACCATGGTGGTCGGGGCCAACCAGGACGACGTGGGCGCCAACTCCGACCAGGGCTCGGCCCACGTCTACCGCTGGACCGGCAACGGGTGGGCGTTTGAGGCGACGCTCACCGCGACCGGTGGCGCGACCATCGATCAGTTTGGTACTTGCGTCGCGATCGACGGCGACACGATCGTCGTCGGTGCGATGCTCGATAATGTGGGAGCCAACACCGACCAGGGCTCGGCGTTCGTGTTCGTGCGTTCGGGCACCATGTGGACCCAGCAGGCACAGCTTGTCGCGTCGGACGGCGCGGCGTTCGACGACTTCGGCAGATCGATCGCCGTCTCGGGGAACACGGTTGTCGTCGGTGCGAACTTTGATAATGTGGGGGCCAACGCCAACCAGGGCTCGGCGTATGTATTCGTGCGTTCGGGCACCACCTGGACCCAGCAGGCCCAACTGGTCGCGTCGGACGGCGCGGCCAACGACGAGTTCGGCGTCTCCGTGGCTCTCTCGGGCGACACCGCCGTCGTCGGGGCGCACGGCGATGACGTTGGTGCCAACACCAACCAAGGCTCGGCGTATGTGTTCGTGCGTTCGGGCACTACCTGGACCCAACAGGCCCAATTCCTCGCCACGGGCGGCGCGGCCGTCGACCAGTTCGGCTACTCCACCGCCCTCTCCGGTGATACGGCGGTCGTTGGGGCTTTATTCGACGATGTGGGCCCCAACGCCGATCAGGGCTCGGCGTATGTTTTCGTGCGCTCGGGCACCGTCTGGACCCAGCAGGCTCAGCTCGTCGCGTCGGGCGGCGCGGCCAGCGACAGCTTCGGCCATTCCATCGCTATTTCGGGTGAAACGGTGGTCGTCGGGGCGTATTTGGACGACGTGGGTCCCAACGCCGACCAGGGCTCGGCGTACGTGTTCGTGCGTTCGGGCACAACTTGGACCCAGCAGGCCCAGCTCACCGCCATCGACGGCGCGGCTACCGACTATCTTGGCTATGCGGTCGCCATCGATGGCGACACCGTGGTGGTCGGGGTCAGGCTTGACGATGTGGGTCCTAACGGCGACCAGGGTTCGGCGCGGGTGTTTTCACGGATTGGGAGTACGTGGATCGGGCCGGACATCACGCTGCTGGCGTCGGACGGTGCGTCCTCGGACACATTTGGGTATGCCGTCGGCGCCTCCGGCGACACAGTGGTAGTCGGAGCGCACAACGATGACGTGGGAGCCAACGTGAACCAGGGCTCGGTGTACGTGTTCGTGCGTTCGGGCACCACCTGGACTCAGCAGGCCCAGCTCGTTGCTTCGGACGGCGCGGCGGGCGATCAATTCGGCGTTTCTGTGGCTCTCTCGGTTGACACTGCGGTGGTCGGGGCGTACAGCGATGACGTGGGAGCCAACGCCGATCAGGGTTCGGCGTATGTCTTTGTGCGCTCGGGCACGACGTGGACCCAGCAGGCCAAGCTTCTCGCCACGGGAGGCGCGGCCGGCGATGGCTTTGGCATTTCTGTGGCTCTCTCGGGCGACACCGCGGTGGTCGGAGCGTTCACCGATGATGTTGGAGCCAACGCCAACCAGGGTTCGGCGTATGTGTTCGTGCGCTCTGGCGTGACGTGGAACCAGCAGGCCCAACTCCTTGGCACGGGCGGCGCGGCCGACGACCGTTTCGGCTTCTCCACCGCGATTTCCGGTGAGACCGTTGTTGTCGGGGCCTATCTCGACGACGTGGGGGCGAACACCGATCAGGGCTCGGCGTTCGTTTATGTGCGCTCCGGTACCAGTTGGTCCCTGCAGTCCCAGTTGACCGCTTCCGACGGCGCGACGACCGATCTCTTCGGCTACTCCGTCGCGCTTTCTGGCGACACTGCACTGGTCGGGGCGTCGAGCGATGACGTTGGTGCCAACACCAACCGGGGTTCGGCGTATGTGTTTGTGCGTTCGGGCACCACTTGGACACAGCAGACTCAATTGACCGCTTCCGACGGAGCGGCGGCCGATCTATTCGGCTACTCCGTCGCGCTTTCCGGCGACATCGCGGTGGTTGGGGCGCCGAACGATAACGTTGGTGCCAACACCGATCAGGGCTCGGCGTATTTGTTTGTGCGCTCGGGGACGACGTGGAGCCAGCAAGCTCAACTCCTCGCCACGGGCGGCCTGGCCCTCGACGAGTTTGGTGCGTCCGTGGCCCTCTCGGGTGACACCGCGGTCATCGGGGCGTGGACGGATGACGCTGGCGTCAACACCGACCAGGGCTCCCTGTGGGTCTTTGACGTTCCCGCCGGTGACTTCGTGTTCGCCCGCAACGACACGCTCAGCGTCAACTACGGCACGCTCTCGGCGGCTTTGCTCGCGGCGCAATCGGGCCAGCAGATCACCGGCACTCAGGCCGCGTGGCGATCCATCGCGACGCTCGACACGACGGGCCGCTCGCTTGCTTTGTGGAGCGACGGGGATCTTCGGGCCCCATCGAGTTCCACGATTACCCTCGGCGGGTCATCGTCGCTCAACGTTGATCCGGGCGAGACGATGGAGATCGATGGGCAGCTCCGCGCCTCCGGGTACGTCGACCTGACGGCCGATTCATTCCTGCTGGGGTCGCGTGGGATTCTGACGGCGCGCACGAATTCCTCGCTCACGATCAACGCGCCGGTGTCGAACCTTGAAGGGCAGACGCGGCTGGAGCAAGGGGCGTCGCTCACGCTCGGGGGCTCGGCGACGGCGATCGGGCCGACGACGGCGAACCTGAACACGTCGCTGGTGGCGAGCGGGACGTTCGCGAACCTGGACACGTTCACGATCACGGGCGGGACGATCGACGCGCCGCTCTTCTGGAACCGCGCGGTGGCGAACATTTTCGGGTCGTCGGCTATGTTCGGCTCGTTTACGAATGAGGCCGGGGCGATCACGACGATTCGTTCGGGGACGCTGTTCGTGTTCGGGTCGCTCACCAACAACGGCACGATCGTCGGGACGATCTGCTCTGGGTGCGTGGGGACGCCGCCGAACCTGGACGTCGGGGGGAGTCTGTCGATCGGGTCGGCCGCGAACCTGACGATGCCGTTCGATGGTTCGTTGGTCCACGTCGGAGGTTCGTTCGGCTGCGCGATCGACAGCAACGCCCGCTACGACATGGCGCTGGCCACGCTGCAACTGGAGGGGACGGGGAGTGAGCAGACGCTGGAGGTGATGTCCAAGGACATCGGGGCGGACGCGCTGGGGCTGGACCGTTCGCTCGCGGGGCACTACCCGATCGGTGTGCTGCACGTTGGTGCGTTACCCTCGACCGTGCGGCTGGTGGACGTGCGCGACAACGACGGGCTGGGGCAAGCTTCGTGCGAGGCGTTGTACGTCGGCACGCTGCAGATCGACGCGGGGAGCCGGCTCATCAACCCCTCGTGCAAGATCTACTACAGCACGCTGGTCAACAACGGCGTCGTGGACTTCCCCGCGAACCTGGTGGCGATCAACCCCCCGTGCCCGTCGGACTTTGACCACGACGGGTTCGTGACGGGGGAGGACTTTGACGCCTATGTGGCCGCATTCGAGGCCGGGACTCTGAACGCGGACTTCGATGGCGACGGGTTCGTGACCGGCGAGGATTTCGACGCCTATGTCGCGGCGTTCGAGGCGGGGTGCTAATCGCTGCTTCACCGTCCCGGCCGTTCTTTCGCGGCGACCATCGCCGGGATGGAATCCCAAATCGTTGGGGGTCGTCGGGGCGCGGGCACTATTCGCCGGGGATGTAGCCGATGGTGCCTTCCCAGGGGCTGCTGGCGGTGGCGTAGAGCTTGCGTGGGATTCTTCCGGCGAGGTAGCTCTGGCGGCCGGCCTCGCAGGCGTTGCGCATGGCGTGGGCCATGAGGACGGGGTCTTTGGCGTGGGCGATGGCGGTGTTGAGGAGGACGCCGTCGGCGCCGAGTTCCATGGCGATGGAGACGTCGCTGGCGGAGCCGACGCCGGCGTCGACGATGACGGGGTAGGTTACGTCGGATTGCTTCAAGAGTTCGAGGCAGAGGACGATGTTGGCGCGGTTGAGGACGCCCTGGCCGGAGCCGATGGGGCTGCCTGCGGGCATGACGCTGGCGGCGCCGGCTTCTTTGATGCGGAGCGCGGCGATGGGGTCGTCGCTGGAGTAGGCGAGGACTTGGAAGCCGTCCTTGACGAGTTCGCGGGTGGCCTCGACGGTGCCCATGGGGTCGGGGAGGAGGGTCTTCTTGTCGCCGAGGACTTCGAGCTTGACCCACGAAGCGCCGGGGTTGTCGAGCTGTTCGAGGAGTTCGCGGCCGAGGCGGGCGACGCGGATTGCGTCCTCGGCGCTGAAGCAGCCGGCGGTGTTGGGGAGGATTGTGTAGCGGGAGAGGTCGATGAACTCGAGAAGGCTCCTGCCCTGCTGGTTGTAGAGGCGTTCGCGGCGGACGGCGACGGTGACGACCTGCGCGCCGCTGGCGGCGAGGGAGTCACGCATCACGGTGTAGTCGGGGTATTTGCCGGTGCCGACGAAGAGGCGGCTGGAGAACTCTCGGCCGGCGATCTTGAGCGGGGAGGCCGCGGGTGTCGGCGTTGGGGGCATGGTCCAAGCGTAGGGGCGGGCGGGCGAAGTCGATCCGTGGGCTGGCTCCGTGAATATTACTTCGGGTGCATGAAGCTGAGGTGGAGTTCGCAGTGGCGGCACTGTAGCGAGCGCCACTCTTCGTGGGTCATGGGGCCGAAGACGACGTTTGGGGTTGTCGGGGGGCTGGTGTCCATGCGCGCGATTGCCTTGCGGAGCCGGGGGAGCGCCTGGTCGAATGGCGCATCGACGGCTCCGACCGTGCCGCCCTTGACACCGGGGATGCTGACGCCGGCGGGGAGTGGTTTGTAGAGGTACTTGTTCTTCAAGAGTTTGAGGATGGCGCGGACGATCCATGGGGGAGGGCCGAGTTCGGGCGGGTAGCCGTCGTAGGGGTACTCCATGAAGCCGGCGAGGTGGCCGAAGATCGCGCCGGGGGTCCAGTTGCCGGTCGAACGGAGTGTGCCGGCGCGGTGGGCGGCTTCGAGCGTGTCGAGGTCGCGGCGGATGGCGGCGAAGGACTCGAAATGGAGTTCACGGCGGTCGGTGACCTTGGCGGTGTCGCGTGGGGTGGGCATGGCGAGTATACCGGGGGTGCTGTGGCCGGTCGAACCGTGGGGAAGGGGCGGGCAAGAATTGGAAAGGGGCGGGTTGTTGGGAGTTACCCGCCACCGACCACGGAGACGAGCTCGACGGCGTCGTTTTCCTTGATGACGTGGGCGGGGTGCTCCGCTTGGGTACGAGGCGTTTGTTGATCTCGACCGCGCAGGCGGCCTTCGAGAGGTCTAGGGCTTTGATGAGGGCTTCGACGGTGGTTCCGTCGGGAATCTCGCGGGTTTGGCCGTTGACTGCAACGCGCATGGGGGATGCTAGGTAAAGTCTTCGGTGCCGGTTGCGTGGAGTTTCGCGGGGTCGGCACTGGGGGAACGCCATGCAAACGGTGCTTGATCGCAGAGCGGGGCGAGGAGTTGGGTTCGTCTCGGGGATAGCGATCTGTGTGATGCTTGTGATTTCGGCGTGCGGCCGCAACGACGGGTACAGCCAGGGGACTCCCGACGCGGTGATCCGCACGGCCAAGTTGATGGTCGAGCGTGGGGACGCGGCTCGGTTGCACGAGCTGCTGTACGCCGAGAATGACGACATGCGCGGGCTGCTCAAGCGGTTGGGGCGCACGCTGGGGCACTTGCAGGAGTTGGGGACCGAGATCGGAGCGGCGTTTCCGAAAGAGATCGCGGATTTGAAGGCGCAGACGGAGGCGGCGGCGAAGAAGGGGAAGGCGACGGGGTTGCTCCAGCAGATCGCGAGCCAGACTGGGATGGGTGGTGGGGGGGGGTTCGGCGGTCGTGGGAGGCCGAAGCTGTCGCAGAAGGATCAGAAGGAGCGAGAGGAATTGTTCAACTCGGCGATCAAGCGGTTGTTCGCGGACCCGTACGGGTTTTTGGAGGACACGCAGGGGCGGTTGACGACGGCCGAGATTTCGGACGATCTCGCGGCAATTCTTTGGGACAATGCGCCGGTGCTGCCGCCGGTGGGGTTGACGATGCGTCACCACACGGCGGAAGACGGGATGCGGTGGTCGGTGGTGTTGCCGTTGAACCTGCCGTTCTTGGCGAACTATGCGCCAAGGACGCGCGATGAGTACAAGGTTCTGGGGAGTATGGTCAAGACGTTTGACAACGCGATCGTGGACCTGACCAAGGACATCAAGGCCAAGAAGATCGCGAGCCTGGATCAGGTGTCGAAGCGAGCGGGTGAGAAATTGTTCGTGCCGGCGGTGATGACGGTGTACGCGTACAGCAAGGTGGTGGAGGCGAGGAAGAAACCGACGGCAGGTGCGACAACGGGGGCGCCCGGGGGCGGCAAGTAGCGCGAGGAGCTATCGCTGTAAGCCATGCCCCCCGATCCCGTTCAGGCCGCGCCCCTGCCCACGGATTCCTTCCGGCTGGAGCACGAATCCGAAGCTGGTCTCGCTGTTGATGTTGTTGTATGAGAGGCTCATACCGAGGACGAGGCCTGGGAAGCGGCGGCGGATTTCGCCGCCGGTGGATTGGAATCCGCCGTTGTTGAGGTCGAAGGTGGCGCTGGCGTAGATGTCGTACTTGCTGCTGAGGCGGTATCCCGCGCCGGTGGTGAGGAGGGTGGTGCGTTCGGGGTGGAGGTTGCGGATCTCGGCGTCGGTGTAGAAGCCGGGCCAGTGGTCGATGATGAACCCGGCCGAGCTGCGGGCCTGCTGTCCGTGGTCCATGTCGTAGATGCTGCTGCCGGTGACGGCGAAGGTGTCGCTGAGCTGGTAGACGAGTTCGTTGTTGAGGTAGTTGCCTGGGTTGGAGAGTTCGGGGCGGAACTGGACGAAGCGGCCGATGGGCGAGGTGCGGTCGGAATCTCCCGAGGAGAAGACGACGCTGGAATCGAACTTGAGCACGTCGGCTGAGTGCCAGCGTCCGGGGCCGCCGCGCTGGGTCTGGACGGTCTGGTCGAGCCCGAGTCGGAGCGTGCTTCCTTCGGCGAGTTGTTCGACGTCGCGGTCATAGACGGGGAGGTTTGCGCTGTCGGCGTTGGTGCCCGCGTGCCAGACGGTCGCGTTGGGTTCGACGATGTGGCGGACGCGGTGGAGGTCGAAGAGGCGCGAGTCGATGGTGTCGTCGATGCGCTGGATCGTGGTGGAGAAGCGTGTGCCGATGCCGCCCCAGACACGGGCGTTGTCGGATTCGTGGGGCGAGAATTTCGAGAAGTCATCGTCCCAGAGCGTGAGGCGGCCGACCGCGAATGGCGTGACGTTGACCGGTCCGGCGGCCAGGGGAAGGTCGAACTCGTGGCGGGTGTCGAAGCGGTTCACGTCGCTCTCGGTGTACCCGGCGGCGCGCAGGCGGCCCGCGATGGACTGGGTGTTGTTGATGCCGAAGGCGCGCTGGGCAAGGAAGTCGTTGGAGAACCCGCGTTCGCGGGCCTGGGGCTCGTCGAAGCTGAGTTTCATGCGGCTGAGGCGGTACTCGGAGAAATAACTGACGAGCCCGGACTCAAGACCCGGGAAAAGGTCGTCGGCCTGGCGCGTGTAGGTGAGCTCCGGGAGCTTCTGGGTTGTGTACCCGGGGGATTGGAGCAGGAAATCGTTGGCGATGAAGTCGTTGAAGGTTGCCTTGACCTCGGCGGTGAACGCGGTGTTGTCCTCGAGGCGGCGGGCGAGGACGCGGTTGGTGAACTCGCGGCGTTCCTCGGCGAGGGGTCGGAAGAAGGCGTCGACGAAGGATTCGTCGGAGATGTACGCGGCTTCGAGGTTGACGGCCCAGTGCTCGTCGAGGCGGAGGCGGTATTCGCCGAGGAAGATGTCGCGGGTGTCGTTGTCGCGTTCGATCTTTGTGCCGGGGCGGAGGGTGTCCCGGCCGTTGTCGCTGGGCAGGCCGTAGAGGAAGAGTTCGCCTTTAGAGTCGGTATCCTGCCAGGCGAGTTTGGTGCCGAGACCTACGCCGCGGTCGAAGTAGTAGTCGGCGAGGAGATCGGCTCCGAAGCGGTTGGTGCGTTCGATGCCGAGGAGAGACTGGATGCTCCACGTGGTTTTGAAGGCGGAGCCCGAGCCGGAGGAGTTTTCGACTCGGATGTCTCGGAGGGGGATGTCCTCGGGGTATCCGCGGTAGTAGGGGGCGTAGAAGAACGGGAGGTTGTTGGTGCGGAGGGTGACGCCGCGGGCGTCGACGAGGTAGGCGGTTTCGGTCGGTGCGCGCGGGGAGCCGGGGTCGCGCTCTCGTTCGCGCTGGACGCCGGTGATGGTCATGGTCGATGCGCCGATGGAGAACTGCGGGTCGAGGAAGGCGGAGTTGGTGAGGGTTGCTTTTTCGGCGGAGAACTGTTTTTCGGCCTCTTGGCGGATCGTCTTGGCGCGCAGGTAGAGCGGGAGGCGGCGTTGCTGGTCGTAGGTCCAGAAGACGGCGTCGAGGATGACAGAGCGGCCCTTGGTCAGGTCGTAGAAGACGCGTGGGCCGCGCAGGGTGTACTTGCCGCCCTCGGCGATGACGACGACGTCGCCTTCGAGGTAGATCCCGAGGACGTCCTCTCGGCGGAGCCGCCCGATCTGTTCGAGCGGTCCGGGTTTGAGGAAGATCACGCCGCGCTCGGAGGTGAGTTGGAGGGATTTTTCGGGGCGTGCGAGGTCTTCGTACTGGACGACGAGCCCGCCGTTGATTTCGGCGGCGTTCTCTTCGGCGCCGGAGACGAGCGTCCAGTCCCCGGGGGCGATCGTGAGCAACCCGGACTTGGCGAAGATGGGGGCGGCGGCGTCCGCGGGCGGGAGTGATTCCATCAGGTCGCGGATTTCCTGTGCGGTCGCATCGATCTCTCGGGCGGCGTGTTCGCGCGCGAGTTCGTTGGAGGGCTGGACCTCGGCAGAGCCGGGCTTGACAGGGTTGGCACTGTCTTCGGGCGTGGCCGGAGAGTCTGGCGGGCGCACGAGTGATCGTAAGGACTGAGCGAGGCTCTCCTCGGCGACGGGCAGGAACGGGTCCATCGGGTGGGTTGGTGAGAGCGAATCGGCGCGGAGTTCGAGGCCGTCTTCGATTTCGACCACGCCGCGGACTGGGAGGCGATCGGCCCGAACGGAGATTGCAGCGTCGGCGTCGGCGGTGGCGACCTGGTCGAGGTACGCGAAGACCTGGTAGGTCTTCTTGCCCGGGCGGTCCTCAGCGGGGAGGCGTTGGAGCCAGACGGCGGCCTGCCTGGCGTCGAACTGGTAGGGTCCGATGCGGAGGCGCACGTCGCCGTTGAGGAGCAGACGCTGAGTCGGTCCCGGAGTCGCGCCCGAGATCGAGAATCCGGGATCTTCGATCCAGGTGTAGGCCTTGGCGGCGCGGAAGCTCAGGTGCCCGGTCGTCGCGGCGAGGGGGAGGCGCAGCCCGGCGAAATCGCGGCCGGTGATCTGGTCGGGGTCGATCGGGGAGGCTGGGGCGGAGTTGGAGGTCGGCTGGCGGCGGAGGTCGGCGTCGGAGGCCGCGGTGGGTTGGTGGAGCCCGAGCACGGAGCCGGCGAGAAGGGTCACGACGCGGGCGCGGGTGGAGTTGACGGAGACCAATGTCCTGAGGCCGGTTCGTCGGCGTGTCATGTGGGCGGATGCTAAGGGATCTGCGGTCCTCAAACAACCGAGCGGAGTGCGATCAAGGTCTGGAGCGGTGGGTTCGGGGTCGAGCGTTGATCGTGCCGATCTTGAAACCTGTTGGTCGTGCCCGCGTCGTGGGCTGGTCCGGATCTACACTTGCCCGGAATCTTGATGAAAGGCCCGCCCCTGACGATCGCCCAACCGAACCCGTTGCCGCCGCGAGCGCTCGTGGGCATGGTCCATGTTCGGGCCCTGCCGGGAACTCCCTTCAATTCCATGAGCATCGACCAGATCGTGGAGATCGCGGCGAGCGAGGCGAAGGTGCTGGCTGAGTCGGGGTTTGACGCACTTATTGTCGAAAACATGCACGACCGCCCGTATGTTCACGGTCGGCACCCGGCGGAGGTCGTGGCGACGATGACCAGGGTGGCGATGGCGTGCAGGGGAGCGGCGCCGGGTCTGGTGATGGGGATTCAGGTGCTGTCGGGGGGGGCGACGGAGGCGATCGCGATCGCGATGGCGACGAACGCCTCGTTCATCCGGTGCGAGAACTTTGTTTTTTCGCACGTGGCGGACGAGGGGCTTCTGGTGAAGGCGGAGGCGGGGGAGTTGCTGCGGTACCGTCGGCGCGTGGGGGCCGAGGGTGTTCGGGTGTTCTGCGATATCAAGAAGAAGCACGCGTCGCACGCGATCACGGGAGATATTTCGATCTCTGAGGCCGCCGAGGCGGCGGAGTTCTTTGGCGCGGATGGGCTGATCGTGACGGGGACTGCGACGGGAAAGCCGACCTCACCGGACGATCTTCGGCAGGTGAAGGGCGCGAGCGGGTTGCCGCTGCTTGTCGGGTCGGGTGTCACGGTCGAGCAGCTTCCGCGGTTGATGCCGCACGCCGACGCGTTGATCGTGGGATCGTCGATCAAGGTGGGGGGTGTGTGGTCGAACCCGCTCGATCGGGAGCGCTGCGTCAGGCTCGTCGAGGCGGCGAGGTCGTTCCGCGGGTGAGGCCGCGGGAGCGAAGATGCGTTGACGATTCTCGCGGCGGGTTGAGCGGCTTTGATCATGTCCCAGATCCTGCTGATCATCACTTTCGTTCTGGTCACGATGCCGGATCTGTTCGGTGCGCCGTTGGTTGAGGGCACGCCGGGTCGAGCGGTGTTGTGGTCCGTTGGATTGCTGGGCGTGCTTTGGGGCTCTTCCCACTTTGCGATCGCGGCGTGCGTCCGGCGAGTGGACCGGACCGGTTCGTGGCGGGCGATCCGCCTCGGAGAGCGGATCGCGAGCGGCGCGCGGCTGCTGGCGATCGCTGTTCATGCGTTCAACATCTTCGCGCTGGGTTGGGTTGGTGCGCTGCGGGCGTTGACGGGCGATA
>JBGAOD010000207.1:0-2652 GCA_044221955.1 Phycisphaerales bacterium
AGTGGAAGTGCGACCGCACCGGTCATTGCTGGCCGGCGATCGGCCTGCCACGCGTGCCGTACGAGTTGCGGGTGGAGGGCTCCGATCCGTTCGTCGCCGACAGGAACACGGTGTACTTCACCAACGTCGGAATGACGTACCGGCGGCGGACGCTCACGTCCCGCGGCCTTGAAAACGACTGGGTCGACATTCGGCCCGAGTTGCTGGCGGACATGCTCAAGGGCGCAACCGGCGAGCACCACGAACCGACGGCGCGATTTCCGTGGACGTCGGGGCCTTCGCCGACGGCTTCACTGCTCCGCGTGCACGCGCTGAATTCGGTTCTGGCGGACGGTCCGAGCCGAGAGCCGTTGCGGGTGGAAGAGACCGTCCTAAATGTGATCGGCGAAATCATTGCCGAAAACGTGCGTGCTCGCGAGACAGTGCGGAAACGCCGCTCGTCGGCGGCCCAGGCGAAGTACCAGCGAGAATCGGTGGAAGAGATCAAACGCACGCTGGCCGTCGAGCCGGAGCGCCCCCGCTCTCTGGGGGAATTGGCGGCCCGTGTGCATATGTCGCCGTTTCATCTTTGCCGAGTCTTCAAGAAGCACACCGGGCTTCCGGTGCACCGGTACCTGGAGCGACTGCGGCTCCGCGGAGCGCTGGCGTGCGTGCTGGACTCCCGGACACCCATGATCCACGTGGCGGCACGGTGGGGGTTCTGCAGCGAGGCGCACCTTTCCAACGCGTTCCTGAAGGAATTCGGCGTTCGGCCGAGCAGGCTGCGTCGCGATCGGGGAAGCGTGCTCTCGGGCCTGACGCGGATGAGCGCATGATTCGGGCGACGTCCAAGTTTGCTGCAATCACCAATCCCGGGGTTCGATTGCTGTACGAGGGCGATGCGGTTTCGCTGGGACGCCGAGAGATGTTGCCCGGGGATCCCGCGCTCGAGGCGCTCGCCGTGGTGCGCTACCGGCCCGACTTCATCTTCCCCAGGCTCCCCTACGAATTGCGGTTTCCAGGCGAGGAACCCGTGGTGGCGGATGCCAATACGGTGGTGACGATTAACCTGCACTCCCCCTATCAGCGGCGCGTCATTCTCGGCCAGGGGATCCGCAACGATTGGGTCGAGGTCGATCCGGAGGTCTTGTCCGGGATGATGGAAGAGATTGGCTGCGGGCCGATACGCGATGCAGAGAAGCCGTTCGCGTTCCGGGAAGCGCCGGTGCCCCGCGGCGCTTTCCTCATGGTGCGGAGTTACGTAAAGCTAATCGAGCAAGGCGGGGCCCCGGATCGCCTGCAACTCGAAGAAGACCTGCTGCATGTTGCCGCGGCGGTGCTCCAAGTGGAGGCAAGCCAGCGTGGGAAGGCTCGGAGACCGTCGGCGGGCATCCAGACTTCCAGAAACCACGGGCGGGCGGTCGGCGCCGTGAAGGTGATCCTGCACTCGGAGATGGGGACCGGAATCCGGCTGGGCGAGATCGCCCGCCGGGTGGGGCTCTCCATGTTCCACTTGAGCCGTGTCTTCCGGGAGCGAACGGGGCTGCCCATTTACAGGTACCTCGATCGGTTGCGATTGCGTGCGGCACTCGACAGGATTCCCGATTACACCGGGACGCTGTCGGCCTTGGGGCAGGAGCTGGGGTTCTCAAGCGATTCGCACTTCTCGAATTCGTTTTTGAGGGAATTCGGAGTTCGGCCGAGCCGGGTGGTGCGGGATCGCAGGCTCTGGGAAGGGCTGCAAGCATCCGCCCGCTTAATTTTAACATAACATATATTATAGGACGTTACGGGTGTCAAGAGGCCTGAAATTCTGGGCTTTCGAGGGGTGCCTCCTGCAAGCGTTTGCGTGAGATCGTCACCGAGCAAGCCCGCCGTCACCAACGCGATCGGCTACGTCTTTGGTGGCCGCAGGCCGGAGAACTTGGCGGGGCAAGTTGTCAAGCGACCTCCGAGCGGCGACACTCAGCACCCTGCATGGCACAGAATCGAAAATCGTCGCGTCGTCGGTCCGTGGGTCGTGGACGCAGAGCGAGCGCCGGATCGGTCGTACGGCTCGGAGGCTCGCTCACAATCGACGACGTCGTCAAAGTGGCTCGGAAGGGGGGTCGTATTCTGGTGACTCCGGGGGCGATCGTCGCCATGAAGCGGTCGCGGGCGGTCGTTGAGGCGGCTCTGAGGGACGGTGAGCCCCACTACGGGATCAACACGGGGTTCGGGTCATTGAGCAAGCAGCGGATCGGGCAGGCCGATCTGGCGGCATTACAGAGAAACCTGGTCCGGTCGCACACGGCTGGTGTTGGAACCCCCCTGCCGCGGGATGTGGTGCGGGCGATGATGCTGCTTCTGGCGGGGTCCTTGGCCCGGGGGCTTTCCGGCGTGCGGCCGGTGGTTTGCGAGACGATCGTCGCGATGCTGAACAAGGGCGTGACGCCGGTGGTGCCGAGCGTGGGGAGCGTCGGGGCGTCCGGTGACCTCGCGCCGCTCTCGGCCGTCGCGTTGGTGGCAATAGGGGAAGGCGAGGCCGAGCTTGGCGGCCGGCGAATGAGCGGTGCTGCCGCGTTACGTAAAGCTGGCGTGAAACCGCTGGAGTTGTCGGCAAAGGAAGGGCTGGCGCTCATCAATGGGACGCATCTGATGGCGGGGTGGGGAAGCCTCCTTTCGAACGATGCG
>JBGAOD010000057.1:0-24277 GCA_044221955.1 Phycisphaerales bacterium
GGCCGATCGCCCCGGCGTGGCCGCGGCGGGACGACTCTCGTCTGATACGTTGGGGACGACCCAGGCGACAACGATCGTCGATACCGCCACCACGGGTTACAACGCCCAGGGCAGCGGCAATCAGCGCTGGGGCGATTACGCCGCCACCGCCGTTGATCCCACCGACGACCAGACCCTCTGGACGTTCGTCGAATGGTGCAACGCGGCGAACTCTTGGGCGGTGCGAGTGGTCAAGCTGCTCGCTCCTCCCCCTGCCCTGCCCGTATCATGCTCTCCGGCGACCGTCGCGCAAGGTGCTTCGAACGTGAACATCACGGTGACGGGGTCCTCGACCGCGGGTTCGGCGTTCTACGACACGGAGGCGGGTTTCAACCGTCTCCTTGCCAGCGTTGCGGGAACGGGCGTCACGGTCAACTCCGTGAGCTTTAGCCACGCCACACCGTTGCAGTTCACCATGAACGTCTCGGTCACCGCTGGCGCGACCCTCAGCGCGCGTACCGTGACCGCGACCAACCCCGACGGGCAGACCGCGACCAGCGCGGCCGGCATCCTGACAGTGGTCTCGGGCACGACCTGCCCGGGCTTCACGCAGAACCCGTCGAACCAGACGGCCTGCACTGGCACGCCGGCCAGCTTCACCGTCACCGCGACGGGCAGCCCCACGCCGACACTCCAGTGGCGCAAGAACACGGTCAACATCCCGGGTGCCACCAGTTCCACCTACAGCATCCCCAGCGTCGTCGCCGGTGACGCCGGCAGCTACGACTGCGTGGCCACGAACTCCTGCGGCCCGGCGACCAGCACGGCCGCGACTCTGAACGTCAACACCGGGGTCTCGATCGGCTCACAGCCCTCGCCGCAGACCGTCTGCCAGGGCTCGCTCGCGTCGTTCACCGTCGGCGCGAGTGGCTCGCCGACTATCTCCTACCAGTGGCGCAAGAACACCGTCAACATCGGCGGTGCGACGGCGAGCACCTACAGCATTCCCGCCGCGTCGGTCCTTGACGGCGGCAGCTACGACTGCGTGGTCACCAACGGGTGCAGCTCGATCACCAGCACGGCCGTGACGCTCACCGTCAATGTCGGGCCCTCGATCGGTTCGCAGCCCGGCAACCTGACCCAGAACGCGGGCACCAACGCCGTGTTTACGGTCGGGGCGTCCGGCTCGGGCGTGCTTTCGTACCAGTGGCGGAAGAACACGTCCAACCTCTCCGACGGGGGCAACATCTCCGGGGCCACCAGCGCCTCGCTGACCGTCAGTAACATTGCCGCCGCCGACGCCGCCAGTTACGACTGCGTTGTCACCAACCTCTGCGGCAGCGTGACCAGCAACGCCGCTACGCTCGCCCTGAACTCCTGCCCCGCCGACTTCAACGGCGACGGGTTCGTCACCGGCGAGGACTTTGACGCTTACGTCGCGGCCTTCGAGGCTGGGGATATCTCCGCCGACTTTGACGGAGACGGTTTCGTGACTGGCGAAGACTTCGACGCTTACAACCTCGTCTTCGAGGCCGGTTGCTGATCGGTCTGAAGTCGGTCGTTTGATCGCGTGAACTCAACGGCCTCCGGCGCTTTGCCGGGGGCCGTTTTCTTTGCGCCCCAAGACCCTAGGAACGACCTCTTCGGACCACCTTCAGAGCAGGATCGAGAGCACCACCCACGCAATCGTGATGATCTCTACGATGACTACGCCCCACAGGATTGCTCCGAGGACGCTGAGCTTCCATTGCTCGTGCTCGCCGGACGCTTTCGAGCCGACGAACCAGGCGCCGTACCACAGGCCGATCGGGACCAGCAGCGGGAGCACGCAGCAGGGAATCGAGGGGAAGATTCTGGAATCCGCGAGCGCGAGCAGCAGGGCACCGGTCGCCAGCGCGAACAGAACCATCGCGACCCGCAGGTGAACGGGCAACGGCTTGTGCCGTCGTTTGTGGAATGACTTGAGCGTGATCTCCAGCCCGCACTCCGGGCAGCGGCCGGTGATGATTGCGCGGAGGTTGTACCCGCAGCGCGGGCATTCGATGTCGCGGTTGGCCAAGAGCTGACGCACGGCCGCGGCATCGTCATTGAGATTTTGGCTGGCGGTCTTGTGTTCGGGATCTGTCACGAGCGAGGCTCCCGTACGTCGCGTCCCTGATTCGACGCCGCGCAACCGCTCCACTCTACCAACTCCGCCCGAGAACCCCCGTGAAAGCCCGCGAAGTTGCCTCAACCCCCCGGACGGATCGCCCGATCGCTGTGTGATTCCCCGGCCAAATCGGCCCAGGGTCCCACAGGAGATTCATCGCATGCGTCAGGTCACGACTCTCGCCGCTCTTGCCGCCGCCCTCGCGTTCGCCAGCCCCGCCTTCACCACGACTACCCAGGCCGGGACCGTCGCCGGCGCGCCGGCCGCGGGCCCTTCGGCGGAGCAGTGGGCGGCGTCGCTCAACTTCGCGAACCAGATTCGCACGCTGAGCCAGAAGATGGCGAAGGAATACTTCTTTGTTGTCGCCGATATCGACTCGGCTTCGAACCGGCAGAACCTGGCCTCGTCGGTCAACCAGTTCGACACCATTTTCAACACGCTCCGCTCGGGCGACGAGCAGGGCAACGTCGCGCCGGCTCAGGGTCGGTTCAGCTCGCGCCTCGACGAGGTGAACGACTACTGGTCGGACCTCAAGGCCTCGTACAGCGCCGCGTCGCAGGGGACTCGGCAGGGCGAGTTTGACATGGGCACGGTGGCGGCCGCGAACGGGCACTTCCTCGATGCGATCGAGAAAGTGGTGAAGTCCTGCGAGAAGGAGTCGGGGCAGGCCTCGAGCGAGTCCTCGTTTGCGCAGTCGAGCCTCGCCGCCCGCCAGTTGATGCTGAGCCAGAAGATGGCCAGCGATTTCATGCAGGTGTACTTCAACATCAACGCCGAGAGCAGCCGCGACACCATGCACGATTCGGCCGCCGCGTTTGAGCGCACGCTGGTCGGGTTCATCCACGGCGACAAGGAGCTGAACCTGCAGCCCGCCTCCAGCGAGGACGCCAAGGCCGCGTTGCAGTCTGTGGCATCGGTCTGGACCAACTTTCAGGCGCACATCGCCAAGGTTGCCGATGTGAACTATCACGCGAGCAAGAGCGACGCCCAGGCGGTGGCTGCGGCGAGCGCCCCGCTCTTTGACAGCATGAGCAAGACGGCCGCCCGCCTGGCCCGTTCGAGCTCGGGGTCTGCCCAGTCCGCCCAGGTGGGCGAGTCCTCGGATCAGTCCGATTCCGCCAGCCACAAGTAAGCGGCCCGAACGAGCGGGAACCCGCTCGTAACTTACCCTCCCTCGGACCGAGCCGCGCCCCCGCGCGACTCGGTTTTTCGCATTATGCCCGGGAATTGCCCCCCGAACGGGCTTCCCCGGCCCCCGGGCGGCCTCACGGCGATACACTGTGGTTCCTCAATTCGGAGCCCAGCCCTATGAAGGTCATCTGCGATCGTTCCGCTCTCTTGAACGCCATCAACACCGTCTCGGGGGCCGTCGCCTCACGCACTCCCCGTGTGCAGCTCACCTGCGTCAAGCTCTCGGCCACGAAGGCCGGCGGGGTGGGCGAGTTGACCCTGTCGGGGACCGACGCCGAGATGTCGCTGCACCTGAAGATCTCGCAGGTGGACGTGCAGGAGCCGGGCGAGGCGTTGATCCCTGCCGACAAGCTGCGGCAGATCGTGTCGGCCGAGGACGAGGAGGCCACGCTGACGATCGAATCGCAGGCCGACTTCTGCCACATCCGCGGGGCTGACGCCCAGTTCAAGGTTTACGGATTCCCGCCCGCCGAGTTCCCGCCGCTGCCGGATTTCGCGGACGTCGTCGCGGGCACGCACGGGCAGACCAAGGCCAAGGCCGTGTTCACCCAGCCGGCCGGGCTTCTGGATTCGATCATCTCGCGCACCATCTTCGCCACGGCCCGCGAGAACTCGCGCTACGCCATCAACGGCGTGCTGATGAAGCGCGAGGGCAAGAAGCTGGAGATGGTGGCGACCGACGGCCGGCGTCTCGCCCTGTGCCGCACGACGCTGGCTAGCGCCGGCGACAAGGACGCCAAGTCGATCTCGTGCATCATCCCCACCAAGGCCCTCAGCCAGTTCCAGAAGCTGGTCCGGGACGGCGAGGAGAACGTGCAGATCGCCATCACCGACAACCAGATCCACTTCAGCTTCGGCTCAGACAAAGACCCGCACCGGGCCGTGCTTTCGAGCAACCTGATCGAGGGCTCGTTCCCGCCCTACGACGAGGTGATCCCTAAGGACCAGGACAAGAAGATCAGCTTCGACAAGGACCGCCTGCTCTCGGCCGTGCGTCGCGCGAGCGTGCTGACCAACGAGGAATCGCGTGGCGTCAAGATGCGCTTCAGCGGCAAGGACAAGATCCTGGAGCTGAAGAGCCGCGCCCCCGAGATGGGCGAGTCGGACGTGACGATCGAATTGGCCGGGTACGACGGCGAGGACGTCGAGATCGGCTTCAACCCCGCGTTCATTATCGACGCGTTGAAGGTCGTGACGGGCTCGGAGGTCATCATCGAGTTGAAAGCCCCGAACAAGCCGGGGCTGATCAAGTCGGGGACGGACTTCTTGTATGTGGTGATGCCGGTGAACTTGCAGTAGCTGGGGCCGGACATTACCGATGCGATTTCCGTGTTGCCTGTGGATCAGACGAGCGCTGGTCGTGGCGGCTCTGATGCTGGGTGCCCAAGGGTGTTCCGTCCCCGGTCCCAAGGTCACCGCCGAGCAGATCGCCGCGATCGAGCGTGACCACCTGCCCGCGGTGCCGGATGACTTGGCGCTGTCGTACCTGCGGGCGGGCGATCCGACCCTCCCTCGCGTGATCTACATCCACGGCACGCCGGGCTCGGCCGACGGGTGGGCGGATTTTCTTGTTGAGCCTGTGCCGGGCTATGAGGCCGTCGCCGTTGATCGGCTCGGCTTCGGCCAATCCGGCGGCCGTGACGGTGGCGTCGATTCCTTCGAGCGACAGGCCAGAGCGATCGCGCCGCTTCTCGTCGAACGCGACGCGGCCGAACAGATCGCCGGAAACAGCGGCGAAACGATCCGCACGAAGCGCTGGCCGATCCTCGTTGGTCACTCCCTCGGCGGCCCCATCGCCGCACGACTCGCCGCGATGCACCCCGACCGGGTCTCCGGCCTCGTTATCGTTGCCGGATCTCTTGACCCCGCGCTCGAAGAGCCAGGGTTCGCGCAGTGGCTTGCCACGTCGTGCATCGTGCGGTTCTTCTTGCCGCGGGTGCTCGACAACAGCATGGGCGAGCTCGACGCGGCCAAGCGCGAGACGGAATTGCTCGCGCCGGAGCTGAGCAAGATCACCTGCCCGGTGATCGTGATCCACGGCACGGCCGATGAGCTGGTGCCGTACAAGAACGTGGCGTATGTCCAGAAGATGCTGGTCAACGCCAAGAGCGTGCGTGTGGTGAGGTTGGAAGGGCAGGGACACTTTGTGCCGTGGGAAAGGGCGGGGGAGATTCGGAGGGCGGTGGGGGAGATTCAGAAGTGACTGAGTAACTCAGCGAGAATGCCGATCCGTACTGCTCGTTCCAGGTTACCGCAT
This sequence comes from Phycisphaerales bacterium, assembly GCA_044221955.1. Lineage (GTDB taxonomy): Bacteria > Planctomycetota > Phycisphaerae > Phycisphaerales > UBA1924 > CAZCPB01. The sequence goes on from JBGAOD010000057.1 coordinate 5,577, forward strand.
CGCATTGATCGACGCCCGCACGATGATGACGCAGATTCCGAGTATCGCGGGCAGCGACAGTATCCAATCGAGCGACTCCGACGATCTTTCGCTCAGAGAACGCGCGGCGAACATCACCCCGATCAAGAGAAGAATGGAGAGCGCTGGAAGAAGCAACGCGCACCACGTTCGTGGGAGGCGAGCAATCGAAAACTGCATCCCAATCGCGCTTCCAAGCGATGTCCCCATCCAGAACAACACTGATTTCCACTCAGGCAAATCTCCGCGAACAATTTCGCCAGGTAATGACGGGAGAATCAGAAAGATCGGACCCGCGCCGTGCCCTCGAAACACAATCGTGAGGCCGCAGAGCGAGACAAAGCTCCACAAGATCACCGTATCGACCACTTGAGATCGAGTGAAAGGTGCGCGGGGAACGTTTTCTTCTGCTGGCTGCATAGGGTAACAAGATAGGGTATGCGGCAAGCAGATTCATGCAACGCGAATGAGCCGGGCTAGAAGGCCTTCCTCAACCTTGCCGAAGGGATCGCCAACTGATCCCGATACTTCGCCACTGTCCGTCGCGCGATTTCGATCCCTCGCGCTTTCAGCTCGTCCACCAGCGCCTCATCGCTCAGCGGCTTGGCCTTGTCCTCGGCGTCGATCACGTCCCTCAGCGCGGCCTTGATCGCGTCCCAGCTCACGTCCTCGCCGGTGTCCGTCTGCGTGCCGCCGCTGAAGAACTTCCGCAGGGGCACCACGCCGCGCGGCGTCTGCACGTACTTCTCCGCGACGGCGCGTGAGACAGTGGCGACGTGGATCCCCAACTGTTCCGCCACCTGCGTCATCGGCAGCGGCTTGAGCGCCTGCGGGCCGAAGTCGAAGTACTCGCGCTGGGCCGCGACCACGACCTTGATCACGCGCAGCAGCGTGTTCTGCCGCTGCTGCACGGCGTCGATGAGCCACTGCGCGTTGCCGATGTTGGTCTTCAAGAACTCTCGATCGGGCTTGGGGACGGCCCGGTCCTTGGCCATCATCGCGTACTCCTGATTCACGCGCAGCAGCGGCAGCCGGCGGTCGTTCAGGTACGCGATGTAGCGGTCCGCGTCGGCGTCGTACTCGATGATCGCGTCGGGGGTGATCGCGTTTGGCACGTCGTTGACGAGCCGCCGCGCTGGCGCGAGGCTGAGCGTCCGCATCCGCACCAGCGCGGCCTTGATCTCCTCCAGCGTGAAACCCGTCTTCTCCGCGACCTTGGGTAGGCGGTTCTGCATCAGGTCGTCAAGATGACTCTCGATCAGCGTGCGCACGCGCGGCAGGATCTCGCGTTCCTTGTCGAGCGAGGCCTGATCGTGCTCGGCCCGGTCGTGCGCGGTCGCGTCGTTCGAGCGCGTCGCGGCTTCATGCTCGCGGGTAGTCGCCGAAAGCTCGTCGAGGTTGTCTTCCAACGCGCTGACTTGCAGCAGCAAGCACTCCCGTGCGTTGCGTGCGGCCGTGCCCGCTGGTTCGAGGAACAACTGCACGGCCTGCAACGCCCGCTCAAGTTGCTCGACCGTCGGCTTGGCGCGGTCGTTGGGCGTGCGATCGATGATGGTTTCGAACGGCGTGCGCAAATACCCGTCATCATCAAGGAACGAGATCAGCAGTTCGCCGTCGGCCCGGAACTCGGGCTTCACGTCAGCGAGGCCCCATTGCTCTTGCAGTTGATCGATCAGCGAGGCCGACCGCGCCGGGGCGGCCGCCATCGCGTCCATCTTCGCGTCACGCTCGCCGTCGTTGCGTTGACGAGGGCCAAGCTCGGGCTCCCACGAGTTGCGTTCCCAGCTCTCCGAACTCGCGGCCGGTGCCTCGTGCTCCTGGTTGCCCTCGAACTCGTTCTCGGCGGCGTCGGGGTTCGCGTCGGAGAAGTCATCAAGACGTTCGAAGTCCTCGGCCTCACTGCCGCGCGGCTCGTCGGCGTGGGCCGTGTCGTTGCCGTCGATGGCGGCCGCCTGCGCGTCGCCCTCGACGCGCTCCAGCGTCGCGTTATTCTCCAGTTCCTGCTCGATCCGCTCTTCCAGTTCGGTGAGCGACATCTGCAGGACTTCCATCGACTGGATCATCCGCGGGGCCAGCTTCATGCTCTGGCCGAGCTTCATGTGTTGGGAGGTGTCGAAACGCATAGGTGTTGAGTGCGGCGTGTCGAGCCGGTCGTCGGTCAGGAAGGGAGATGGTCGTTCACAGTGAAAAGAGGGTGTGGCGATCGAGTTCGTACATGAGGCAGGGCTTAGGCAGTTCGAATGGCATCGGTGTTGCTGTTGGCTCCCTCATCGGTCCGCGCGAGCCGACGCCGTGGATTCTCTCATCCCAGACGATTCCCGCATACAGCAAGTGTTATGCCGGGCCAGATTATTCTTGGTAATCCGCGTTCTCGCCGTTCAGACCGCGATTTTCATTCGCTGGCCGCGTCCGAAAAGTCCGAGAACCGCAGCGATTCACGAGTCCATCGGCCGCCGTGCTTGGATCGCGTCCGTCAGGACCGCCTTGTTGGCGTACTCCAATTGCGACCCCGTCGGCAGCCCGCGGGCCAGCCGGCTGACCTCCACCGCCCTTGAGCGAAGCTCGTGAGCCAGGTACAGCGATGTGCCGTCGCCCTCCAGAGTGGGGTTCAGGCCGAGGATGACTTCCCGGACCGCCACGCCGCCGGGGCTCTCGTTCGGATGGTCGATCCGGTGCAGAAGCTCGGCCACCGTTAGCTCGGTGGGCCCGATCCCGTCCAGCGGGCTCAGTCGGCCCATCAAGACGTGGTACAGGCCCGAGTACATCCCCGTCTGCTCCAGCGCGATCAGGTCCTTGGGCTGCTCCACCACCATCACCTTCGCGCGATCGCGGCCCGGGTCTGAACAGATCGGGCACACCTCCGCGTCGCTCAGGTTCGAGCACACCCGGCAGTGCCGCACGGTTTGCTTCACGTCCGCGACGGCCCGCGCCAACGCCAACGCCGTAGGCTCGTCGGCCTTGAGAATGTAAAACGCCAACCGCTCGGCGCTGCGACGCCCGATGCCGGGGAGCTTGGTGAACTCGGAGATCAGACGATCTACGGCGGCGGGGTAAGCGGTGGGGCGTTTGACAGGCGCGGGAGACGCGCCGCGGGCTGCCGCACGATCGGACGCATTGCTCCCTCCCACTGCGTCCTTGTCCGTGTTGTTCGTGCCATCCCGAGCCATTGTTCAACAGTACGCGAGAAACAGGCAGACGAACCTACAATTTCCCGTGGACCGCCCTGACCGCTTCAAACCCGCCCGCGTCGTCGTCGCCGTCGCCCTGATCGTTGGCCTCGGCGCGTTCCTCTGGACCAAGGCCGTCGCTCCGAATCTCTTCCCCAAAAACTTCGGTGTCGTGGACGAGGGCAAGGTCTACCGCTCGGGCGCGCTGACCCCGGCCGCGTTCAAGCTCCTTCGCGAACGCCACGGCATCAAAACTATCATCGACCTCGGCACCCACGAGCCCGGCACGGCCGACGAAAACCGCGAGAAGCGCACGGCCCAGCTCCTCGGCATCACCCGCCACGTCTTCAACCTCGAAGGCGATTCCACCGGCAACCCCAACGAATACGTCGAGGCCCTCCGCCTCATGACCGACCCGGCCAACCAGCCCGTGCTAGTCCACTGCGGCGCAGGGAGCGAGCGCACGGGCATGGCCGTGGTCCTGTATCGCCACATCACGCAGGGCACGCCGATCGACGAGGCGTATAAGGAATGCAAGGACTTCCGCCACGACCCGAAGCGCAACCCGCACCTGCCCGAGATGTTGCATGAGTGGGGCGACAAGATCACCGGGGCGTATAAGTCCGGCACGGCGATCGCGTGGCCGAGGTAGGGGCCTGCCTGCCGCGCGGAGTTGAGATTCGTCAGACCCCGCCCCATCCGGGAAGCCGGCTGGCCTGCTTCACCCAACTCGCGAGCTGAGTCTCATCGAGTTTGGCAAGGTTATCTTCACGGATATCGAGATATCGCACGTCTTTCTGCTTTGATGCGCCGGGCGGGAGAGGGCGTAGCGACGCGCCGCGGAAGAAGGTCACCTTGATGTACTTCGTGAAGCAACGGAGGCCGAGGAACCAACTTTCTTCGGCCGCGTCGCCGACGCCGTACAGCGGCGAGTTCCATTTCACCGCCTTGCGCACGCCGGGGACGGTGCGCACGATGAGTTGGTCCAGGCGAAGTCCAACGTCCCGTTTCCAACCCGGCATGGCCGCGATGTAGGCCAAAACCGGGGCGTCACCTTCCGCCTTCGCCATCTGAGGGTTGCCGCCGGAGAGAAGGCGTGGCTTCGCGGGAGCGCGCTTGGCGGCCGAGCGATCGCTCGTCTTCGCGCCGCGCGATTGAGAGCCCGAACCGTTCAGTGCCACGGCCGCACGAATCAGGGCCTTGAACGCCTTCTCATCGATCGTGTCGCCCTCGTGAAGATCGATGGCCCGGCGCGTGTTGCCTTCGAGGCTCGAATTGAACAGCCCCGACGGGTCCGCGAGCGAAGCCCCCTTCGCGAAGGTCAGCTTCACGGCGCTCTTGTAGGTCTCTCCGGTGCAGATGATCCCGCCGCCCTTGCCGCCGTCGGCCGGAACGCTCGACCACACCGGCACGCCGGCCATCGCATTGGAAGGCTTCCGCCACTTCACGTCCTCGACCACGGCGGCGTCGGCCTGCGCGATGAGGACGCGGACGCGAGCGAGAGTTTCGGCCCGCCAGTCCGAGCGGTGATCGGGAGAGACTCCCTTTGTTTGTTTCAAGCCGCTCTTCTCAGTTACTTTCGTCTCTGTGTCCTTCACTTTGCAGTTCCGTAAAGAGTCGTGCCGCGGCTTTGGTCCTCGTCTCTATCACCTCACCGCCACAAACGTCTCCGTCTCCAGCTTGCTCTCATCGCTGGTCCAGTGCCCGTACACCTCGACCATCGGCCAGCCCGTCCGCAGGCCCGCGGCCTCGATCGCCCTGGTCATCGCGGCCGCCGTCGCGCCGATCAGGTGGTACGGGCCGACGTGCTTCCAGACCGCGTAGCGCGTGAGCCGGACCGTCTTCCGCTCCAGCCCCGCCGCCGCCGGGATCGACTCCGCGCCCGGGCCGAGGATCACGCCCGCGAAGACCGTGCAGCCCTCGTCGTACACCACGCGGTTGATGCCGTCGTGCGGGATTGCGTTGCCCTTGATCACCGGCCAGACGCGGTTGAGAAGCGACATGATCTCGTCGCCGAACTTCTTGGCCGGGTCGTGCCGGAGGGAATAGCCGGCGATGGTGTACTCGATCGGCACGGTTCGGATTTCGGGGAGCATCTGGTCACTCCATCGTTTGGCGAACAACTACGCCTTCTTGACGAACTGGGACTTGAGCTGCATTGCGCCGATGCCTTCGATCTTGCAATCGATGTCGTGGTCGCCGTCAACCAGCCGGATGTTCTTCACCTTGGTCCCGCCCTTGACTACGAGCGAAGATCCCTTGACCTTGAGGTCCTTGATGACGAACACGGAATCTCCGGTTTGAAGGATGTTCCCGTTCGCATCGCGAACGGAGCGATCCTCCGGGGCTTCGACGACTGCGGGCGATTCCTGCTTGGTCGTGGTCCATTCGTGGGCGCACGAGGGGCACACAAAGAGAACGCCGTCCACATAGGTGTAGTCGGCCTCGCACTTGGGACACGGGGGCAGTTCGCTCATAGTGCGGCTCAGGAAAGACGTGACCGGGCTCGAAAGATGATGGTACGGCACCGCGCGGTGGCCGAGAGGGGGCCGACCACTACGATCCCCCATGCGCTCTCCCGCCCCCTCCAACCGCCGCGAAGACTTTGCCGCCACGATCCGCCTCCGCCCCACCGCGCCGGACGATCTGCACATGCTCTTCGAGCTCCAGTCCGACCCTCAGTCCAACAAGATGGCAGGGACCAAGCCCCGGACGCGTGAGGCTTTTTTCGCCGCGTGGGAGCGCAATCTTGTTGATCCCGGCGTGAACTCCCGCGTGATCGAGATCGCGCGCGAGCGGTCGGGAACGTCGAACGAGGGCTTTGAGACCGTCGGCACCATAAACCGTTTCCAGGCCGACGGGCGCGACGCGGTGGGCTACTGGATCGCGCGGGCGCACTGGGGTAAGGGCATCGCCTCGCGTGCCCTCGCGCTGTTCCTTGCGGAGGAGCCGCGCCGTCCGCTGCATGCGACCACCGCGCGGACCAACGCCGCGTCGCGGCACATTCTCGAAAAGTGCGGCTTCCGCTGCACGGGGCTCCGCATGGGCGAAGAGACCGACCGCTACCTGGCGCGCGAGATCGCGGACTTCGTGCTGGAGTAACTCGCTCCCAATTGAGAATCATCGGCCGAGGCGCCGGACCTACGGTCTCCCGAAGGTACGGGCTCTTCGTAAGACTCACATGCGATCGTCAGTCTTAGGGGATCAGCCCCTTGATCCCGCCCGTCCGCCGCGCCTGCGAGTACCGCGACAGGCACGACTCCACGATCGCGTCCGCCGTCTCGGCCGGCAGGATGTCCTCGACCTCGACCTCTTTGTTCTCCAACATCTTGTAGTCGAGAAAGAACCGCTTGAGCATCTTCAAGAGGTGGCTCGGGAAGTCGCTGCTCTTCTGGAACTCCGAATAGATCGGGTCGGCCATCAGCACGCTGATGATCTTGTGGTCCGGCTCGCCGTGGTCGATCATGGTCATCATCCCCACCGCCCGCGCCTCGCACAGCGTCAGCGGCGGGATCTCCTCCGTGCAGAAGACCAGCACGTCGAGCGGGTCGTGGTCCTCGGCCAGCGTTTGCGGAATGAACCCGTAGTTCGCCGGATAAAACACGGCCGAGGACAGCACGCGGTCGAGCTTGAGCATCCCCGTGCCCTTGTCGAGCTCGTATTTGTTGTTCGAATTCTTGGGGATCTCGATCACGGCCTTGAAGTGCCGCGGCAGCGGCGCTTGCTCGTCAATCCCGGGAGAAACGTCGTGCCAGGGGTGCGTCATGCAGGACCGTAGGGCGCGGCAACTCTGCCCGCGCCGCGTGGTTCAGCCGATCCGATTCGGCGGCTCTTTCCCCGCTAAAATCGCCTCCACGTTCCCGCACGTCATCTCCGTCATCAGTAGCCGGTACTTCGTCTCCGCGCTCCCGATGTGCGGCGTGAGCGTGCAGTGCGGAGATTCCACCAGCCCGGGATGGACCTTCGGCTCGTACTCGTACACGTCCAGCCCCGCGCCGTAGATCTTCCGTTGCTTGAGCGCCTCCGCGAGCGCGGCCTCGTCCACCACCGGACCTCGCGAGGTATTGATCAGGATTGCCGTCGGTTTCATCAGGCCCAGCGCACGGGCGTTGATGAGGTGCCGCGTGTCGGGCGTCAGCGGCGTGTGCACGCTCACCACATCCGCCCATCTCAACCCATCGTCCAGCGACATCCGTTGCGCCGCGAGCGGCGCAAGCTCGAAGTCCAGGTGCCGCTGCCGCGCGACGTACCCGACGCGCATCCCCCAGCCGATCGAGCGGGCCGCGACCGCGTACCCGATACGCCCCGCGCCGACGATCAGCAGGTTCTTCCCGGTCAAGTCCATCCCGAGAAACTCAGTGATTCCCAGCGGCCCGCGGGCCGCGTACTCGGGCGTGCGCGCAAAGCGGTCCGCCTCGACCAGCCGCCGCGCCACCGCCAGCAGCAGCGCCCACGCCAAGTCGGCCGTCCCCTCCGTCACCGCATGCGGCGTGTTGCAGACGATGATCCCGCGTCGCTTGGCCTCGGCGAGGTCGATGTTGTCGAACCCCACCGCGTAGTTCACGACACCTTTCAACTGCGGCCCCGCCGCGTCGAAGAGGGCTGCGTCCATCTTGTGGTAGTACATCGAGATGATCGCGGCCGCGCCGTGAACATGGCGGCGGACCTCGTCGGCGCTCGGCTTGGCGGCCTCGATGACGCGGATCTCCGCGCCTGCGATCTGAGGCGTTCCGGGGACGGGACCTGTGATAACGACCAGGGGATTTGGCATGGCTCAAGATTAGCCGCTCTCTCGGGGACTCCTAGAACTGCGCCTCGAACCAAGGCGCGTTGTCGCGGTCTGCGGCGATGGCCCGTGACGAAGCCCGACCTGCGCCGGTACACTGGGCACGATGGATCTTTCTCTGGGCATCGATCTGGGAACTTCTTCCGCCAAAGGCCTCGCCATTGATGGCGCGGGCCGGGTGATTGCTTCGGCGGCACAAAGCTACCCGATCAGCCACCCGCGGCCCGGTTGGTCCGAACAGAACCCTGAGAACTGGTGGACCGCGACGGTCGGCGTGATCCGCGAACTTGGATCCAGGATCCCGCGCGGCGCGCGGGTCCGCGCGCTCGGGCTGAGCGGGCAGATGCACGGATCGGTCTTTCTCGACCGATCCGCCATTGATTCCGGCGGCGAGCGTGGCACGCCCATCCGGCCGGCGATCCTGTGGAACGATCAACGTACCGCGGCCCAGTGCGCCGAGATCGAGCGCGTTGCGGGCGGGCGGCGCGCACTGGTGGACCTCGTCGGCAATTCCGCGCTCACTGGGTTCACGCTCCCCAAGATCCTGTGGCTCCGCGAGCACGAGCCCGCGGGCTACGCGCGGATCGCGCGGGTGCTGCTGCCCAAGGACTACATCCGGTTCCGACTCTCTGGAAGGTGCGCCAGCGATGTGGGCGACGCGTCAGGCACGCTGCTGCTCGATGTGGACGGCCGTGCGTGGAGCTCTGAGGCGATCACGAAATCCGGGCTCGATCCTGCGTGGTTCCCGGTCTTGGTTGAGTCCGCGGCCGAATCGGCGACGGTCAGCGCCTGGGCGGCTCAGGAAACCGGTCTCGCCGTCGGCACGCCGATCGTCGGCGGTTCGGGCGACAACCAGTGCGGGGCGGTCGGCGCGGGCGTCGTTGCGCCCGGGATGGTGCTTGCAACTCTTGGCACCAGCGGCGTGATCTATGCCCATGCCGATCGCCCTCGTAAGGACTTGCCGGATCTCTCGGGTTCAATGATCGACGAATCGAAAGTGGGGCGGCTGCACACGATGTGCGCCGCGACGGGGGATGCGCAAACTCGCGGCGCGTGGTGCGTGACGGGCGTGATGCTCTCGGCCGCTGGCTCGTTGCAATGGGCCCGCGACACGCTCTTCCCGCTCGAATCGTTCGAGTCGCTGGCGACCGAGGCGGAGATCGTGCCGCCGGGTTGCGAAGGGCTGATCTTTCTTCCCTACCTCACGGGCGAACGCTGCCCGCATCCCGACCCCGAGGCTCGCGGTGGATGGATCGGCCTCACGGCCCGCCATACGCGTGCCCATCTCGTGCGTGCCGTCATCGAGGGAGTCACCTTCGCGATGGGGCAGATCCTCGACCTGGTGCGCTCGACGGGCGTTCCGGTCGAGCGTGTGCGGCTCGGGGGCGGAGGTGCAAAGTCGGCGCTCTGGAGGCAGATGCAGGCCGACGTGTACGGCGTGCCGGTCGCGACGACCAACTCCGAGGAAGGTCCTGCGTTCGGTGCCGCGCTCTTGGCGGGAGTCGGCATCGGTGCTTGGCCGAGCGTGGCCGCCGCGTGCGCAGCGACGATCACCGAAACACAAACTGTTTCACCGTCGGACCACGCACACCGTTACGCCGAGCCCCGACTTGTCTTCGGCCAACTCTACAGCGCGCTCCGAGATGCGAACTCGGCCCTCGCGCGCATGTCGTCGTGATCTCCTCCACGATTACCGTTTCCGCCGCTTGAGTAGCAGCACCCCGCCCAGTCCCGCGAGTCCTGCCGCGCCCGGTGCGGGCACGACCTGGTACGACACCTGCACGTTGTCCATCCCCCACGACTCGTCCGTGATTCCCTGAAGGGCCGTGCCGTGGAACTCGAGCTTGATGGGCTCGTTGTCGGGGACCGTGAAGTCCACGGCGACCTTGCGATAGATGGAATCGTTGTACCGCCCGTCGAACCCGAGTTGCATCGGACCGACATCGGGGCGGCGGTAGGTCTGCGTGGTCCCGACGTTGGAGAACGCCTCGTTGAACTTCTCGACGGTGTTGGCCTTGACGATGAACCGGTCCGGCCCGTTGGTTGGTTCGAGCCCGTCCCACGAATCGAGGATAAAGAGATCGAACGTGAGCGTGAAGAGGTTGTGCTTGCCGCCGCCCGTGCTGTCCCCGCTCTTGGGCGGCGGGACGGCGGGGAGGCTGAGCGTGATGTACTCGGCGGTATAGCGCCCGCTGAACCACGAGAAGACCGACTCGGCCTCGCGGTTGAGCTTGCTGTTCGTGCTCCACTGCGGCTTGATCGTGCTCGCCTGGAAATCGTCCGTGAAGATGATCGCGGCCCGGGTTGAGAGCGGGCTCAGGCCCAGTTCGGAACGAACGGCCTGCGAAACACCCAGCGCGGAAACGGCGAGCAGCAGCGTTTTCTTGAGCATGGTCGGTCCTCTCTCGTGTTGTGTCGCAGCGCCGTTCGCGGCCCGCGCGGGCGGCCCTCTCCTCATAGGGCCGCGCCGTCTGTCGTACACAACCATGCCACAACACTCTCTCGCCGCCCACTCATCGCACGGCTGCCGGCGCGATTGAGCGTCGGGGACAACACCCGCACGGCCCCGGCGAACTGGGGGAGGCGCTCTATGAGGGCTGGAACGTAGGTGCGGCGTTCGGTCCGCGACGGCCGCGCCTACTATCCGTGTCACATTCGGCTCTCGATCGGGAGGACGACCAATTGATGGGTCGGGCCCGTTCGGGCCGAGAACTTTGTCGAAACCATCGGGGGAAGCCCCGCCGAGCAGGACCGAGCCCATATTCCCGGGCCCGGTGTCATCGCCCCGGTCTGAACGTGGCCCGAAAATCGACCTGACGATCGTGCTGACCAGTCCACCCCGAGCCCGCCCCGAAGCCCGCAGAGACCACCTATGAGCACCATGAGCACCGGCCGCGCCGCCACGACTTTCTCAACCTCCGTCAAGCTCCTTCGCAACGTCGCGATCATCGCACACGTTGACCATGGCAAGACCACCATGGTCGATCAGATGCTCAAGCAATCCGGCATGTTCCGCGAGGGCGAGCTCGAAAAACTCGCCGGCGGGCAGCACGACCTCATCATGGACTCCAACCCGCTCGAACGCGAGCGCGGCATCACGATCCTGTCCAAAAACTGCGCCGTCAGCTACACCGCCGAAGACGGCGAGACCTATCGCATCAACATCATCGACACCCCCGGCCACGCCGACTTCGGCGGCGAGGTCGAGCGCGTCCTCCGCCTGGCCGACGGCTGCCTCCTGCTCGTCGATGCCTTCGACGGCCCCATGCCCCAGACCAAGTTCGTGCTCGGCAAAGCGCTTGAACTTGGCTTGAAGCCGGTTGTCGTTGTCAACAAGATCGACCGCCCCGACGCCCGCGCCCAGGAAGTCGTCCATGAGGTCTTCGACCTGCTGGTTGAGCTTGGTGCCGAGGACCACGCCCTCAGCTTCCCCGTCGTCTACTGCTCGGGCCGCGAGGGCTGGGCCACGCGCGACATCAACACCAAGACCACCGACATGCGGGCGATCTTCGAAGCCATCGTCCGCGAGGTCTCGCCACCCGAGGCCGACCCCACCAAGCCGCTGCAAGCCCTCGTCACGAGCCTCGATTACAACGAATACGTCGGCCGCATCGGCATCGGCCGGGTCTTCGCCGGTGTCATGAAGACCGGCCAGCAGGTCACCATCATCAAACGCGACGGAACCACCGTCAACTCCAAGGTCCAGCAGATCCTGCAGTTCGCGGGCCTCAAGCGTGTCCCCGTCGAGCAGGTCTCCGCGGGCGACCTCTGCGCCCTCGTCGGCCTCACTTCGGTCGATATCGGCGACACCGTTGCCGCTCCCGAAAACCCCGTCGCGCTCCCGACCGTCCGCGTCGACGAGCCGACCATGACCATGCTCTTCAAGATCAACGACTCGCCCTTCTGCGGCCAAGAAGGCGAGTTCGTCACCAGCCGCCAGATCAAAGAACGCCTCGAACGCGAGCTCGAGCACAACGTCGCCATGCGCGTGGCTCCCGGCAAGACCAGCGACGAGTTCATGGTCTCGGGCCGCGGCGTGCTCAGCCTGGGAATCCTCATCGAGACCATGCGCCGCGAGGGCTTTGAGCTGGCCATCGGCAAGCCCGAGGTCATCATCCGCGAGATCGACGGCCACCCGCACGAGCCCATCGAAGAACTCGTCATCGACGTCCCCAACAACGCCGTGGGCTCCGCGATGGAACTCGTCGGAAGCCGCAAGGGCGAACTCAAGAAGATGGAGCCGCGCGGGGACAAGATCACCCACCTCCTCTTCGAGATCCCCTCGCGCAGCCTCATCGGCCTGCGCGGCAAGCTGCTCACCGCCACGCAGGGCGAAGCGATCATGCACCACTCGTTCCTCCGCTTCTCGCCGGTGACGGGCCAGATCCCGCACCGCCTCCAAGGCGTCCTGATCTCGCTCGAAACCGGCGCGGTGACGACCTACGCCCTGGAAATGCTGGCCGACCGCGGCGTCATGTTCGTTACGCCGCAGGAAAAGGTCTACATCGGCCAGATCATCGGCGAGCACAACCGCGACAACGACCTCACCGTCAACATCACCCGCTTCAAGCACCTCACCAACATGCGCGTGAGCAACAAAGAAGCGACGGTCACGCTCAAGGCCCCACGCAAGATGAGCCTCGAACAGGCCCTCGAATACATCGAAGACGACGAGCTGGTCGAGCTCACGCCCAAGAGCATTCGAATCCGCAAGAAGATCCTGGACGAGTCGATGCGCAAACGCGCCGACCGCCAGGCTCGCGACACGGCGGCGTCGTAGGGCGATCTTCGAAAAACTCACGAGCGGCGGCGCCGCATCGCCAACACGATCGCGCTCGTCATTGTGATGCCGCTCCCCGGCGACGGGATGTGTGCCACCCAGCCCTCCTGCTGGCCCAGCGGGTTGATCCCTGTGCCGACGAGCGTCAACCCATCGTCTGACACGCCCGTGGCGTCGGTAAGCGTCCAGCCGTCGAGATCGATCCCGTACCCCGCGAGCGCGTCGCTCAGGTTTCGGATTCCGTGCGCTTCGTCCCAGACGAACGCGAGCGTCTTGCCCGGCTCGATGAAGTTGTAGCCCACGATCACCGACCCGTCGCCGCTCACGTCGTGCGCCAGCGTGGAGCCGGGCTCGGGCAGCGAGCCGAGGTTCACAAATCCGCCCGAGGCCGTCCACCGCATGGCCTGGTTGTTGTACTGCCCCACGATGACGTTGCCGTCGGCCGAGATCCCGTGGGCCTCGGAGGGGACGCCCGGAGCGCCGCCCGTGAGCGGTTGCATCCCGCCCCCGGCCGTGTGCCTGAACGCGCTGAGCGCGCTGGGCGTGGAGCCGTAGCCAACGGTGACTGACCCGTCCGCGCTCACGGCCGTCGCCTGCGAGAAGTTGCCGCCCGGCAGGTAACCCAGCGTCTGAAAGATCCCGCTGGCGACGTCCAAGCGGTACGCAGAGTCGGGGACCGGCACGGGGCCGGGGAATCGTGTGCCTCCGACAATCACGGTGCCGTTGGCCGATACATCGTCAGCGGTGTACCCGATCGCCGTCGCCGCCTGAAGCAGGTGCGATTCGACCGACGAACTCGTCACCGACCAATAGGCCGCGTTGCGTTGCTCGAATCCCCAGGGCTGCCGGATTCCCAGCGTGCCGGTGACGATCGCTCCGTCGTTGGAGGTTCGGGATGCCAACGTGCTGCGGATTCCCGAGCCCGTCACAAGCCCGAGGTCGCGCAGACCTTGGCCGGCGGTCCAGCGCACGGCGTGCATGGCAGGCCCGCCAAGCACGGGATCGAAGATGAGACTGCCTCCGACCACGACCGATCCGTCGCCAGAAACCCCGGACGCGCTACTGCCGAAGTTCTTGGGGTCGAGGCCGCCGAGAGGCGTGAATGTCTGCGCCAGCAGCGAGGAGGATGTGGCGCAGGTCAAGAGAGCGGACGTGACGACGGCGCGACGAACGTTTTGCATAGAGAAGCTCCCGCGGGTTCGAGTGTGTTGCTCGCAAGAGGTCTACGCGGCGCGGCGCGAAGTGTTGCGTCGCGAGCTCCGTTAGCAAGAACTCGGAAGATCGAGGGTGAAGAAGCGGTTGAACGGGGTGGGCGTGTAGTCGGCGAAGGGGTCCCAGGGACGGAAGTTGAAGCGCTCGTAAAGGCGAAGGGCGGCGGCGAAGGGCGGGCCCGAGCCGGTCTCCAGGCTGAGGCGGGTGTAGTTGCGAGCCCGCGCGACCGAGATGATGTGGGTGAGGATGGCGGCGGCGACACCCCGACGGAGGTGGGCCGCGGCGGTGCGCATGGACTTGACCTCGCCGTGGGACGGATCGAGTTGCTTGAGCGCGCCGCAGCCCGCCAAGGTATTGTCGATCCAGGCGGAGAAGAACGTGATCTCAGGGCGTCGGAGGCGGTCGAGGTCCAGCGCGTGGACGGTCCCCGGCGGCGAAAATTGGTGCATCTCGTCGAGGTGGTATCGGAGGAGAGAAGCGATCTCCGGGCCGCGCAGGTCGTCCTCGATAATGCGGATCATCGAGGAGTTTAGAGGGGCGCAAGCGAGCGTGGGGAAGGTGTGTCGGGAGGCGGCGGTCAGCGAATCGGCGAGTCCTGCTCCAAGCCGGAACAGAGGCCGGTAACACGCCGCGGCCCGCACTCTGGTGTGTCGCGCGGCCTTCTCATCCGAGCCGACTCGTGATCCCGGGAGTATCGAAGTCAGTATTAGGTTCAGCCTCCGATTGCACGGGGGCTCGGATTTCTTCCGCGCACCGGATCGCGAGCTCGTGGTACAATTCGCTCTTGTTTCCGATGAAGGAGGCCTTGAGGAGAAGGGAGATTCTGTGAATTGCGCCTGTGTGTTGTGCGGCGTCGTGTACGTTTCCGTGTCGGCCGTTCGTGCGGATGTTGTGCTTTTTGATCAACCGGTGGATATCCAGCAGATGCTCGACTGGGACACCAACGGGTTCATCGCCGAACCGAACGCCCAACGGCTCGCGGATGACTTTGTGTCCGCGACCCACTCGAACGTTACTTCGCTCCGGTGGAACGGGGTGTACCGAAGGTTCGAGCGTGAGCCGTGGGTTGTCGGGTCGACGTGCAAGTTTCGAGTGGAGTTCTTCGATTTCGCGGGGTCGAACCCATCGTCCCAGTCGCTCGTATCGTTCGACGCGGACGCGCTTGTCACCGCGATCGTGGGGTACACAGGGTTCGAGTTTCGGGGTACGGCCAGTGTACAGTTCAGCTTGACGCTGCCCTCCCCGGTCGAGGTCGGCGCGGGGCATCGGTACGCCGTGTCGATTCTCGAGAACGATTCGAGGACCCGGGGTTCTGAGTATCTTTGGGCCCTGCCAAGCTTCCAGCCCACGGCCTCCGCGTGGGTCTATGCCGACTGATAGCGGCGGATCGAGAATGGCGATGTCTTCCAGGGTTCGCCTTTCAAGTTCGCGGATATCGGTGCCCGCCCCGGCGATAGGCGTGCTTCTGGGCATCGCAGCCTGGAAGCGTTCGCCTTTGTCACCGAGCAGGCGTGACGCGTAGCGCACCGATCGCACGGTATCGAACCGCGCCCGCCACATCGGCGTGTAGTCCCCGAAAGTCACGGCCTCACGAGATTTCGCGGGGGCTTCGGGCAGTTCTCCGATGCTTGGCCGGTTCCCGAGCTAACAATCGTCCATGTCAAGCGTTGCCTCATCGTCCCCTTCTTCCGCGCGTGTTTCAAACCTTGCCGAGGTCCGAGCGGCGTTCCCGGCTCTCTCCGCGCCCACGCTCTTTCTTGACAACGCCGGGGGCTCGCAGGTCCCGTCGGTCGTCGTCGAGGGCATCCGCGACTACTTTCTGAACTCCTACGTGCAGCTTGGCGCGGACTACGCCGTGTCGCGTCGGGCGACCGCGACGGTGGCGCGGGCCCACGAGTTCGTCAAGTGCTTCGTCAACGCGGGCGATGTGGGGCACGGGCGCGGGCTGGGGGAGTGCGTTCTGGGCCCGTCCACGACGGCGCTGTGCAACCTGCTCGCCAACGCCTACGCGGAATCGCCCAAGCCCGGGCGCGACGAAGTGGTTGTTTGCACCGCAGGGCACGAGTCCAACGTGGGGCCTTGGGTGCGCCTGGCGCCGCGCGGGTACGTCGTCAAGCCCTGGCCGGTCACTCGCAGGGCCGATGGACCGTGGGGGATCTCGATCGACGAATTGCGGCCGTTGCTCTCGTCGCGCACTGCCCTGGTCGCGTTTCCGCACGTCTCCAACGTGCTGGGAGAGATCGTGGACGTGAAGGCGATCACGGCGTTGGTCCACCAGCACGGCGGACGGGTGGTCGTGGACGGCGTGGCCTTCGCTCCGCACCGCGCCATCGATGTCGCCGATTGGGGCGCCGATTGGTACGTGTACTCGTGGTACAAGGTCTTCGGGCCTCACATGGCGGCGCTGTTCGGGCGGCGCGAGGCGTTCGCCGAGATCACCGGCCCGAATCATTACTTCGTTGACAAGAGTGACGTGCCGTACAAGTTTGAGCTCGGGGGCGTGAACCACGAGGGGTGCGCGGGTCTGTTAGCTCTGTATGACTACCTGATGTTCGTGGGGCGTGGCGGGGCGTGGACAGGGATGGGCGTGCCCCGGTGCATGACCGGCGTGCGATTGAGCGCGCGCGTTCACCGCGTTCACGGAGTATGAACTCCCGCTACAAGCCCGGTTGCTCGAATACCTGCGAGGTCGCGGCGACGTGACCGTTGTCGGTCCGGGCCACGCTGGCGTGTCGGCGTGTGCCGACGATCAGCTGCACCTTCATCGCCGCAGCGTTCTGGGAGATCGCCCGGAGGCCGCGAAACGCGTAGGGATCAGGTTCCGGTACGGGAACTTCTATTGGTCCGGTTGCAGGAGACGCTGGGGCTGGACCCGTCGGACGGGGTGGTGCGTGAGCATGGTTCACTACAACACGTTGGAAGAGGTCAGCTGGCTCATCGCGTGCCTGGATGAGGTGCTGAAAGCGCGATGATGAGGTGACAAAAAAGACAAACCCCGCGTCGTGTAACGCGGGGTCTGTTGGGTCAGGCTTCGTTCGTTCGCCTGGAACGAATCAGGACTTCACGAGCGATGGAACTCAGCGCGGCGACAGCCGACGTGGCAAACCCGCCGAGGCCGAGGAGGGCCATCGACGCGGGGGCCGGGACGAACTCCCCAACCGAAGTTGGCGTTGGGGTTGTGGCCGAGGTTGAAGAAGCTGCCGGGGCCCAGCAGGTTGTTGTTGAAGAACAGGCCGCGCCGGTGGTCTGGTAGAACAGGTCCTGCTTGCCGACGGCGTCGGGGCCGAAGAGGCCTTGGCCGAGGTTGTCCATCTGGGCCTGGGTCGCCGGTCGCGCCGGTGGTATCCAGGTCATGCCGGCCCAGAAGTCCTGGGGCCGCGATGCCGAGGTTGGTCGTGAAGAACAGGTTGACCGAGTTTGCGTTGACCGTGATCGGGCTGAAGGGAAGCCGGCGATGACCGTGCCAGCCCGAGCCTGCCGTCGGCGGCGTAGAAGCGGACGCGTGGACGAGCCGAGACCGCCACCGCGTTCAGGTCTTCCCGAAGCTGAACGAACTTGGTGAGGTTCGTGATCGCGGACGTCATGTGGATGTCGTCGGCGTTGAGGCGGGCGATCGTGTTGCCCGCTTGGACGGCCGAGCCGCCGTTGCTGGTAGAACCGGTGAAGTCGTTGGATGCAATCGAAGCGGCCGGATACCACCGCTGCGCCTGCGTCGCGGAGTCAACCGGGGCCGAGTTCAGCAGGGTCGCGGTCACGAGCGTGTCGGCGGCCGAAGCCGAACCGGCAGCGGCCACCAAGGCCAGGATACCAAAGGTCATACGCATTGTCTAAACCCTCCTATTGAGGACACGGGGAAAAAATCCGAAAGCACAAACCCGGGTGGAAACACGCGTCTTTTCAACTGGAGTGGGTGGCGCGAACGTTGAATGAAGGTCGGAACCTCGCCAAGCCCGAGACGATCCTTCATCGCCTGAGACTTGCACCGATCGTGGCGGGCACCCACGGAAATGGGCTGATCGCTCGCACACGGAACGGTCTATCCAACGGGAAAATCGCGAACACTCCCTCCAGCCTTGTCTCTCGACGATGTTATATGCCGTCGCGTTCGCTGTCAATGGGTTACGAAGGAAACGGCTGTAAAATCTTTGTATCCGTCCGAATAAACCCGTTTGACACCCAGGGGGCCATTTTTTCGGACATGGAAACTTGTCCTCTCTGGGCTAGTCCCCGTGCCGATCGCGCAAAGTATTGCTAAGCCTCAAGATAAGTCATACTCGCTCGAACTCCGCGACCCAATCTGACAGGGTGCTCGCGTACCATCGAGGGAACTTCCGGCCCCGGGAAGCGGGCAGGCCCCGCACAGCGACTTCGCGGCGATGGCCCGATAACGGGAGAGTGTTCGGTCACCCAGCAGCGAGACGAACTGGAAGTCCTCGTTGAGGAAGAGCACCGTCGGCACGCGCAGCCCGCCGCAGATCCTGACCTGCTCTGCCAGGTCGAGGTTCAGATCGCGGTCGAGGAATCGCACCTCGACGTACTGGGGGTTTGCGCGCGCGATGTGGTCGAGCATGGGGCACTGCTGCACGCAGTCGCCGCACCAGGTGCCGGAGATGACGAGCACGGGCATCCGTCGCGTGAAGGCGGCGATGATCGAGCGTTGGGATTCCGTGAGCCTGATGCGGGAGTGAGCGAGGTTCCAGTTGATCTGCTGCTCGGGCTTCCCGGTCTGGACGTATGC
>JBGAOD010000208.1:0-2626 GCA_044221955.1 Phycisphaerales bacterium
CCCTGGGCTAGGGAGTTGTCACACGCCCTAGAAGCTTACGTTGTCGCAAGCTCGTAGGCTCGCACCGATTCCACCGATGAGGACATCGGCGCCTACCTTAGTCGATCCCGTCTCTGTGCGCGATCTCGACGTCGTAGACGGTCGCCATTTCAAAGGCATCTAGGCTCGGTAGGTTGTTGAGCTTTTCGACGAGACCGTCGACGTCACCGCCGTCCGGCACTGCAAGTGCGCCCAGCAATTTGAACTTGTGGTCGAGAATGCCGTTGAGGTCAGCGGTGGTGTTGCGCGCGTGTCCGGCTGGGTACATGACCAGCCCAGAGTCGAGAGTCTGCCCTCCGGTCAGGTGGACTTTGACGCTTGTGGGGATGCCGTCTGGATACTTCGCGTCGTACTCGGACCCGCCGTGGGTGAACTCGATCTTGTCCATGATGGCCCGGGTGCTTGAATTGAACACCGCGGTGTCGTCGACTGCGAAGTCGTGCGGCATGAGCATGAGGGCTTTCCAGATATGGCCGTTTGAGCCGCTATCTCCACCCCCAACCCCCTCCTCATTTGCACAATCATCAAACGAGGAGGGGGCTTCCAATGCCTTTCTCAGGAGTGTCGCCACGATGTAGGCCATGGAGTGGTCTGCGCTTTGCCGCGTCTTCGGTTCCTTCTTCATCGGGTTGCCGATGATGCCGAACGCTGGCTCATAAGCGACGATCTCGATCTTGTCGATCGCGGCTCCCTTGTCAGCGAGGATTTCGGGATGACTGGCGACCATGTCGATCACCGCTTGGAGCGCACCGGCGGACTGGTGCTCGTAGAGGCCGAGTTTGAAGTGCATGCCCATGACGGCGAAGTCGGCGCCGTTGCGGGCGAGGACCAGGTCGAATGGGCTGGCGTAGGTCTTGGTTCCCCAGGCTTCTTTGGCGTCGGGGATGCCGGTGCCGCCGCTGGCGGTTTTCTTGAAGAGCTGGCCGGGGCCTTCGAAGAGGCGGAAGATCGCCTCGGGGTTTCGGAAGATGTCGCGAGGGCCGAGGAAGCCGGACATGCTGCGCTTGACGGAGAGGATCGCGGCCTCGGTGCTGATCGCGGCGGAGGCTCCCTTGGAATCGCTGAGTTGTTTGCCGGCGCGGATGGCGCGGAAGGGGATGTAGTGCGCCACGACCATGCCGATCGCGGATTCGATCTGCTCGGCGGTGGCGCCCATCATGGCGCCGAAGGCGGCGGCGCTGCCGATGGCGCCGTGGACGACATGGTCGATCTTGTAGGACTTGAGGCTGAAGACCTCGGCGAGGCGGCCGCGGATCTCATCGATGAGGATCATGCCCTTGAGGGCGAAAGTCCCGTCCTTGCCTCGGAGCTGTGCGGCGGCCATCGCAACGCTGTAGAAATCGTTGTGCCCGAATTCACCGGCGGTATGGCCGAGTTCGGGGTTGAAACCGAAGTTGGTGCCGTTGGAATCCCATTCGCGGACCGCGGCGCCGTTGGCGACGATTGCTTTCTCGACCTGAACGTCGAGTTTGCTGCCGAACGCGGGGACGCCGGAGCGGACGGCACCGGCGCTCGGAGCCCATGGCAGCCCGGCCTGCGGATTCGTCGCGTATTGAGCGGCTTCGGCTTTGAGGATGGTGGGGGCGTTGGTGCCGAGGGCGAGGGCGGAGACGCCGCAGAGGTTGGCGTCGGTGTGGAAGAGTTCGGTGCGGTCGAGGACGGACTTGTCGGGCTTGGCACCGGCGGGGCCGTCGGACATGAAGTCGATGGCGTACTGGGCGAGGCCGAGGGCCTGGTTGGAGTCGGCGGGGAGGTGCGTGTGGGTGTCTTTGCTGACGTTGAGAGTGGGCATACTGGTTTCCGGGAAGAGGCTTGCTGGCGAGCCGCTAGGGTACGCAGCGGAGCCGAAAACGAGCGGCGCGGCGGTGGGGGTGAGAGGTTGGAGAATTGGAAGAAATCCTCGCAGATGCCGACACCTTGCAGGCTCTGATGACTCTTTGTGGGCGTGAGTGAAATGACCACCATTTGCACGGGCGAGAAACACACGCTGGGAACCGTTCCGGTGGCGGACGGCCCTCGGTCGGGTGCTGGAGAGGGAGTCGGGGTTGGGGGCCGGGTCGAGTCTTTCGGGGCGGTGTACCGGGAGCATTACGGCGTGATTGCAGGGTTGATCTATCGCCGGACAGGCGATGCGCATGTGACGGAGGACTTGGTGAGCGATGTGTTTGTCGCGGCGTTCGCCTCGCTGCGGAAATATCGGGGTGAGGTTCCGGTGATCGTCTGGCTGAGGCGGATCGCGCAGAACCGGGTGAACCGGTGGGCGCGCAGAGAGGCGGGGCTGCGTGGGATTCTGAGGCAGATTCCGGGAGTGCGGGCGTTTGTTCCGGCGCCTGCGCTAATGAGCGAACGGTTTCGAGCGCTCGAGGCGCTACTTCGCTTGCCCGTGAAGCAGCAGGAAGTCATCTCGGCGCATTACCTGGAAGGGATGTCGCTCGAAGAGGTTGGGCTGATGCTCGGAGTGGGAGTGGAGGCGGTGAAGTCGAGGTTGGCGCGGGCGCGGGAGGCGCTGCGTCGTGAGCTTGGTACGAGTGGCGGGGAGGATGACTCATGAACACGAACATTGACCCGGTCGAGAACGCCATCGAGT
>JBGAOD010000058.1:0-12160 GCA_044221955.1 Phycisphaerales bacterium
ACACCGATTCGAGCAAACCGGGGCCGAGCTCGCGATGGATCTGGATCGCGGCATCGAGCACGATCCCGGTGATCCGGTTCAGCGCTTCTCGCGGAGGCGCAGGGGGCGCAGAGCCGGAAAGGGCGCTCGGATCTGTGCTCATAGATCCCCCCTCCGCGTTCTCCGCGCCTCGGCGAGAAACCCCTTCTTCAGTTCCCCTTGATGTTCTTGTCCAGGAACCGCACCATCCGCTCCGCAAAGATCAGCCGGTTCCGCAGCTTTTGGAACCCGTGCCCCTCGTCGGGCGCGAAGAAGAGCTCGGGGTCGTAGCCGCGTTCCTGCAGCCCGACCGCAAGCTGCATCGCCTCGCCCACCGGCACGCGCGGGTCGTTCAGGCCGTGGGCGATGAACATCGGCACCTTGATCTTGTCGATCTTCTCGAGCGACGACACGCTCTTCAGGAACTCGGGGTCGGTGAGCGGGCCGTACTCGACCTCGCGGAGCTTGCGGCGGTAGCCCGAAGTCTGCTCCAGGAACGTCTTCATGTTCACGATGCCGACGACATCGATCGACGCTCCGAAGACTTGCGGCGTGCCCTTCTCGCTCGCCTCGCCGTCCTCGACGATCGTCGCGACCGACATGAACCCGCCGTAGCTGCCGCCGTAGGCCGCGATCTTCCCGGCCTTGGCGTAGTTGTTCTTGACGAGCCAGCGCGCCGCTTCCACGCCGTCCTTCACGCTCGCCCAGCGGTTCTTGTAGTCGTCCATCATCTGGAACGCCCGCCCGTAGCCGGTTGAGCCGCGCACGTTGGGCTGCATGACTCCGAACCCGCGGCTCAGCAGCACCTGGATCGTGGCGCTGAACGCGGGGCGCGACTGGCCTTCCGGCCCGCCGTGATAGTTCACCACGAACGGGATCGGCGAACCCGCTTTGGCGCCCGGCGGCATCCACACGAACGCCGGGATTTCCACGCCGTCGAACGAGCTGTACTTGACGAGTTCGGGCAGCGGGAAGCTGTTGAGATCGACACCCTGGTCCTCGGCAAGCGTCACCGGCCTGAGCGCGCCGGGCTTGTCGCTCGCGTTCGCAGGAACGTCGTACGCGAAGCCGGTCCCCGGCTTCCGCGCGTTGCTCACGCTCCACACCACGCGGCCGCCGCGCAGGTCCGCAACGCTGACCACGCCCTTCTCCATCGCCGGCACCGCGACCTTCTCGAAGCTCGGCAGCCTGAACACGTACGGCACGCCGTAGCCGTCCTCGTTGGCCGAAACGGTGAGCAGCGTTTTCTCGGCGTTCATGCCCGCGCCGTCGAGTTCAAACTTGTCGAGCGCCGCGACCGGCTTGGTCATCTTCCCGCTCGCCAGATCGCGCACGAACAGCCGCGAGATCCCTTCCTCAACGTCGCACCGCACGACCACCGCCGTCTCGCCGGGCATGTACCCCACGATCTCGGCCGAGGTCAGCGTTCCCGCCTTGTCGCGCACGCTCAGGTCGTTGAGCGTCGGCTCTCCACCGTCGGCTGCGACGCGCAATTCGAAGATCTCGCTCTGAGAAGCCGAGATGTCGCGTGAGATCAGGACGCGCTTGCCGTCGGCGGAGATGTCGTGCGAAGACCAGCTCCCCTCACGCGCCAGCAGCTTGGTTGATGCGCCCATCGGCCGCCCGGGGAGGAAGTCGTACCGGTACAGATGGAAGTCCGACGGGCTCGCGTCGTTGGCCGAGTACAAGAACCCCGAGCCGTCCTTGAGCCAGTGGGAGGGCTGGTACTGAACCTTCGGATTCACCAAAATCGGCGTGATGGTGCCGGTCGCGGTCTCCAGGATCGAGATCTGTGTGTTCTCGTTGCCGCCCGCCGCGTAGGCAAGAATAATCTTTGAGCCATCGGGCGAGAGCGAGTAGCTGGCCAGCCCGTCCTTGTAATCCGTTAGTTTCGCGGGCTTGATGTCGGAGAACTTCTTGCCAACGTCGGCCTTGGTGATCTTGTAGAGCTGCCACACGCCGTCGGGCCAGTCGCGGACGTAGAGCGATCCGTCGGCCGCGAGCGTCGGGCTGCCGGGCGCGCGGATCTTCATGAGCGTTGCCACCGAAGGCCGGCCCGTTGCGCTCGCCTTGGCTGTCGCCGCCGGTTGAGCCAGCGAGAACGACGGGACCGCCAGCCCCGCCGCCGCGACGATGACACCAACGACACCCGCCCGCAGCACCCGATCGCACATCAACGCCATGCCCATGAGAAGCTCCTTGGTAATGAACCCAAGGATATCACAGCCCCGTCAACGCCACGCGGCAACCTCGAACGGCGCTGAAGTTGAGCGTCGATCGGGCCGATGCGGGCGTACCGCGCTGCGGCGTGGTGGGCCGTGGTGGCGGCCCGGTTCCTGGTGGGTTGTCGAGACGCGATCAACGTTGGCGAGGGACCGCCGACGCCGTACGACGCCGAAACTCTGGCTTCGACGTCCACGGAAGGACCGAGACGCATGACCCTCACGTCCCCTCTCTCGGCCGAGCCCGCTCACGATCCGTTCAAGTTCGACCGTCGCCGGAGCCCGCGCACGGACGCGCAGGGCTGGGCGATGGCCACGTTCTGCGACGAGCAAGGGCAGGCCCGGCTGGCGCGCGTGCAGCTCGTTGATTCGAGCCGCTACGGGCTTGGCGTGCTGAGCCCCGTGCCCATCGCGGTCGGCTCGGCCTTCACGGTTCACCCCGAGGACCCCGGCCTGCGCTCGACGCGCGGGGCCGTCGCACGCTGTATCTCGACCGACAACGGGCACCGCATCGGCCTGAACGCGGTGCAGAGCGCTGCGGCGTGATGCCGAGAGAGGCTCGTGGTCGGTCGGCTCTCCGAGCCGACTCTTTTCCTTCGAGTACAAAAAAACGCCGCACCGAATATCACCTTCTCAATCGGTGCCAACGAGTTGCGCGACTCAGGACGCTTGACGAAGAGGCGGCTCGAAGAACCGTCGTACCAAAGAATCCTAACACCCGCCGACAAACGCCGCGACGTAGAAGTCAAAGTCGTCGCTTGTGACGAACCCGTCGCCGTCCATGTCCGCGGCAAGATCACCCGCGCCGAATGCCTCCGCGTACGAGTCGTAATCATCGCCTGTCGTGAATCCGTCGCCGTTGAAGTCGGCCGGGCAGCGGTCCAAGGCGTCGCCGGTGATGACGAGCGCGTACCCCTGTCGCCCGACGTTGACAGCGTTTGCGGAGACCTGGACCGTGTAGACGCCGGGGAGCGGGCTGGGCAGCAGCACCTGCTCGACGTTGTTGATGGCGTCGGGCGTCCCGCCGGTGGTAGAGATCCCGCCCGCGAAGTCGTTGCCGAGGTACACAGTCCCCGCGCCGTTGACAACCTGAAGATCGAGGTCGTTCACCGGAGCGAGCGCCGCGTTGATCGCGGCCGGGGCGTCGTGGAAAACCAGCGTTACCTTGAGCGGTACCCGGGCCGAGCGCACCCATACTTGGGCAGACGCGGTTTGACCGGTCGTGAGCGCGAGCGCCGTGTTGTTCTTGGCCTGCCGAACGACGAGCCTGCGCGCGTCGCCCGTGAAATACGCCGCGTTGTCCATGAGCACTCGCCCCCACCCCTCGAGAGGCCCTGGAAAGCCTTCGATCCCGCTGATGTCCACCGCGGAGTTGATCAGGGCGGCTTTGAGCAAAGGCCCGGAGGGCACAAAGCTGTCGGAGGGCTTCGCCGCGCCGCTCGGGTAGAACCCGCTCATGAAATACTGTCGCAGCAACGTCGCCGCCCCCGCCACCGCGGGCGTCGCCATCGACGTTCCGCTGTCGACCAGAGTCAGGCACGCGCTCCCGAACCGCGCCGAGGTGATCCCGCCGCCCGGTCCCATCATGTCGGGCTTGCGTCGCCCGTCGATGGTCGGCCCGATGCCGCCCGCCACGAACTCTTCCTGCCGCGGCGCGTTGTTGGTCGCCGCGACGGACAGGCAGTTCTTCGCGTTCTCCGGGTTCTTCAGCAGCGCCAGGTCCGAGGTTGCGAAGAGCACGAGGTTGTCGTCGTTGGTCCAGCTGAACGAATCGATTCCGCGGCACGAGCCGTCGTAGGCCCTGGTCGCTTCAGTTCCCCAACTGTTGTTGTGGATAAACGCGCCCTGCGAGTTGTGCAGCGTGAACCGCTGGATGAAGCTCGCCTCCGTCGCCGACGGGTACAGGTTGTACACCATCTTCGACCCGTAGGCGATGCCGCGAAGATCGTCGTTCACGCCCGCGTCGCCGACCGCGATCCCCGCGACGTGCGTGCCGTGCTTGGTCGACCCGAGGGTTGCGTTGTACGCGAGGATCTTCCGATGGTTCGGGCCGATGGGGTTGGCGGGGTCTTTGAAGGCGCAGTGGTTGGAGTCCATCTGCGAGTCGATCACGCCAAGGACCTGCCCGACGCCCGTGAGCCCGTGGTCGTAGAACGGCAGGGAGTTGGGGACGTTGCTCTGCACGACCCACTGCTGCACGAGGTCGCGCGGCTCGAACTCCTGAAGCTCCTCGACGAACCGCGCCGCGCCGATCGACGCCAGCGCGCGCAGTGATGTCGCGGGGATCGAAGCCACCACGGACGCCATTGTCACGCCGTCCTCCGGGTTCACCTCGCGCACCGCCGCGCCAGCGATTGCCCGGATCGCGTCAACCGCCGGCTGTATCGCTTCGCCCTCGAACAGATACACCACGACCACACGCTCACCCCGCGCCTCGATCCGTTGGCGGTCCGTATCCGTGAACGCGCGCACCGGACGCCCAACGCTGCCGATCAAGTCCGGGTCAAGTTTCCACGAATCCTGGTACGACGCCGCCCACGTTACGAGGCCCGAAGCGCGCACGTTGATCGGCGTCGCCGACGCCGCGATCCGCGCAAGCACGAAGTTGTCCCCCAGGTAGTCTTCAATCACGACCCCCGACGCCGCCAGCGCCGCACGTCGTTCGGGCGACAGCGGCCCGTTCAATCCGAGCACGTACCGCACCCCCGGTCGGAAGACCGCGGCGGTCAGCTCGGACCTCGGCCCGGCCGTCGGAACATCGCCGGTCCGCAAACGGAGAACGGTCGGCACCGCTCCATCTCCCGCGAGCGCCGGCCCCGCCACGCCGATCGCCAGACCGGCCGCGCACCATACCCCAAGCGCCGCGCCCACCGACCCGGCCAGACTCCCAGGTACCGTTCCCAACTGTTCACTCGACATCCGCTCGCTCCTCATCTCTGCTCTCTGACATCAACACCCGGATCGCAAGAAAGTTACGACCGCTTTTATCCTCCGGTTTCGCCACAGACCGTCACGATCCAAACAATTGTCAAACAAACCATCCTTGCGTCGATTCAGGAATCGCTGCGCACGGACCGGTTTCCCTCTCCTCCGCCCACCTCGTTTCTGTCCATCGACCGCCCGAACCACCCGCTCCGCCGCCCTCTCTGTTTCTGCCGGACTTGCCCCGGGACGGAATCCAGACTACAGGATCAAACCCTAAACTCCCCCGTCATTTCGGACCATGATTCGACTCCTCGGAGATTGCCATGTCCCAGGCCAGCCTCGCAGAGCCCGCCAACCAGCCCGCCAGCCAGCCGTCTGACCTCGGACGCAGCGAGCCCATGATCCGCGTCACCGGCCTGACCAAGCGCTTCGGCCCCGAGTCGGGCGGCATCCTCGCCGTCGACAACGTCAACCTCACCGTCCACCGCGGCGAGGTCCTCGGCTTCCTCGGGCCCAACGGCGCCGGCAAAAGTACCACCATGAAAATGGTCACCGGCTTCCTGGGCATCACCTCCGGCTCGGCCTCCGTCTGCGGGCACGACGTCAGCACCGAGCCGATTGCCGTGAAATCGAAGATTGGCTACCTCCCCGAGGGCGCGCCCGCCTATCCCGACATGACCCCCGAGTCCTTTCTCAATTTCTGCGCCGAGGTCCGAGGGCTGCACGGCGAACTCCGCCGCCATCGCCTCAATTTCGTCATCGACCGCACCTCACTCCGCGGCGTGCTCCGCCAACCGATCGAGACACTTTCGAAAGGTTTCAAGCGCCGCGTTGGCTTGGCTCAAGCGATCCTGCACGACCCCGAGGTGCTGATCCTCGACGAGCCCACCGACGGGCTGGACCCCAACCAGAAGCACGAGGTCCGCGGGCTCATCAAAGAAATGGCCGGGAACAAGGCGATCGTGCTCAGCACGCACATCCTCGAAGAGGTCGAGGCCGTGTGTACGCGGGCCGTCATCATCGCCAAGGGCAAGGTCGTGGCCGACGGCACGCCGGCGTCGCTGCAAGCCAGGTCCAAGTTCCACAACGCGCTTGTCGTGAGTGTGAAGCCCCCGCCCGGCAAGAACGCCAACGAGATCGAGGTCGCGTTGCACTCGGTCTCCGGCGTTGCCAAGGTGGAGCGTGCCGCCAGCGGCAATGGTACTGGGGGGAGCAGCGGCGAACTTCGCTTCCATGTGTATCCACGGCGTGGGCAGGCGATTCTTGCCGACGTCGGTTCGCTTGCCCGGACCAAGGGCTGGGAGATCTCTGAACTCCGCGTCGAGACCGGGCGGCTGGACGATGTCTTCCGAGAGATCACGGCCGGGCGCGATTGAACCGCGCCCGATCAAGCCGAAAGAGAGATCATGGAGTTTCACCGCCGGTTGTTGCGTGCGATGCTCTGGCTTTTGGCGCTGGCTGCCGCCGCGGGGATCGCCGCGATCTTCTTCGCTACCCATGTGATGGCGCGGGTGGGAGGGACCGCGTTTGTGTGCGCGGTCGGGCTGGCGCTCGCCATGCCCGCGTCGCGCTCGCTGGACGATGAAAAATCCCGCCCCGGCGGGCTCGTAAGCCTGACTTCGATCGTGATCGGGTTCGTCCTCGCCGCTTCGGCGATCTGGGTCGAGCTGTTCGTGGGCTGGCGGTGGCAGGAGCGGTTCGCGTTCACGGCGTTCGTGGTGACGGCGGCGGGCATGACCGCGGGCGTGCTTCTCCCGAGGGCCACCGCGCCCAAGTCGCGCTACGCGGCGTTGGGCGGGCTGCTGACCGATGTGTTGGCCGCCGTGCTGTTCCTGATCGCGATCTGGAGCTCCTCGGGCGATGAGTACGCCCAGACGGGCGGGTTCCTGCTCGGCTCGGGGGTGCTTGGTTCGGTGTGCCTGATCGGTTTGGGCTCCGATTCCCCGGCATGGCGCTGGCTGTGGCGGTGGCTCGGGGTGGCGGGGGCCGCGGCGGGGTTGGTCCTTGGTTTTTTGGGCGTGTGGTACGTCCACACGCACGACCCGACGTGGTACATCGTGGCGATGTCGGCGGCGCTGGTCGTCGCGTACACCAACGTGCTCGTCCGGCTCCCGCTCGGGGCGAACTCCTCCCTGGTGCGGTTGGGCGCGATTGGTTCGTTGGGCGCGGCCGGCGCGTTGCTCTCGACAATGAGCTTTATCACGAGCGGCTTCAACACTAACCCTGACGAGCTTTTGATCAAGATCACAGGGGCCTGCGCGGTTGGCGCGGCGTGCGCCGCGATGTCGGTCGTGATTCTCTACCGTCTGAACCGCCGACTGCCGAGCGTGAAGGAGAACCTGACCCACGTCACGGCCGTCGTGGTGATCTGCCCGCACTGCGATCGCAAGCACTCCGCCGCGATGGGCGAGTCCGCCTGCCCGGGTTGCGGGCTTGTCTTCACCCTCAAGGTCCACGAGCCGCGCTGCGTGCAGTGCGACTACCCGCTGCTGGGGATCAAGGGCGCGGTCTGCCCCGAGTGCGGCACTTCACGCCAGCCCACGCCGATTCTTACTCCGTGATCCCAAGGTCACGTTTGGAAAACAGGGCGTCAAACTTCAAGCCCGCCTTCTCGACGTTCTCTCGCGCACCTTCCTGGCGGTCGATCGTGGCGATTACTCCCCACACCTTCGCTCCGACCCCGCGCAGCACCTCGACGGCCTCCAGCGCTTGCCCTCCGGTGGTTGCGACGTCTTCCAAGAGCACCAGTGACTCGCCGGGCTTCAGGGCTCCTTCGAGCTGTTTGGCGGTGCCGTAGTCTTTTTTCTTGTTGCGAACGAAGACGCAGGGCAGCCCCGTCGCCAGGCTTGCGGCGGTCACGAGCGGGATGCCCCCAAGCTCGGCCCCCGCCAACCGATCAACCGCGAACCCGGCATTGCGGATCGCGTTCAGGCGTTCAGCGAACAGCACCGCCAGATCCCGGAGTACCTCGGGCCGCGTTGAAAAGAGGTACTTGTCGAGGTAGTAGTTGCTCGTTCGACCCGAACGCAGGGTGAACGTGCCGCGCAGCAGGGCCACGGACGCGATGGCGGAGGCGAGCGCCGCCCGGTCGGGAGGTGAAGAACTGGGGCGGGGAATCGGTTCGGCGGTCTTGGCGTTCATATCCCCAGCATAGACGGGCTCAGGTCCGGGTTCGGAATCCCGGCGCACCCCTGCGCCCGGCGTGGTCAGGGCTGCGATAATCAGAGCCCCCGCCGAGGCACGTCCCTGGTGATTGTTGGCGGCGGACCTCAGGGGTTTTCTGGATCTTCTGGGTGTTCCGGTCGAAGTGGTCGATCCTGTTGTGGTCCGGGGGCCGTGACGGCCCCGAGTTGGTGAGTCGAGCACGAGCACAGCACGCGTGGGCCGCGTCAGGCGGCCCGGAAGGGCAGATATGGCAAGCGTTCGCACGGTGATGGTGACGAGTCTTCTTTTGGCAGGGCTGAGCGTCGGGGTGAATCGAGCGGGCGCGCAGATCGTGCCGCCTCCAACCGCCGCGCCCCCGAAGACGCCGGATTATGTGCCTCCGCCGCCTCAGGCCGCGAACCCGCCGACGATCAACGCCCAACCCCCCAAGCCCAAGGCCCCCGAGCCGCTCGTGTTTGAGTACTCGCATCTGGCGCAGCGCGACGCCGCGGGAAAACTGATCCCGCTTAAGCAGCCGATGCACCGCCTGGCGCTGGAGCGAAATCCGTTCATCACCAACGAGCCCAACGGCAAGGTTGCGGTGTTTCTCGCGGAGCGTGACGGGCAACTGGAACGACTCGTGCAGGCGAATATGGACGTCATCCTCAAGGTCGACGACGACGGCTTCGCCAAGGTCGATGCCAAGGACACCAAGGAGGAGATCAAAGCCCTCAAGGCCATGAGCGAGCCGCTCCGTCTGCCCGGCGGGGACATGACCGGTGCGATGAAGAAGGCGGGAGTGCTCGACGAAAAGCAGGCTCGGGCCAATCAGAAGATCGTCCAGGACTACACGAAGGAACTCTTCGCCGACATCGCCGCGGAGAAGGAAAGAATCAAGAAGGAGAAAGAGGCGGCCGGCGGCGACAAGAAAGACGGCGCACGCCCGAGCGGCATGAGCTCGGCCCGAATGGTCTACGTCCTCCAGGTCGAAGAGACGATGGACGCCTACCACCGGCTCCTCGGTGAGGCGGCCAAGAACCCCGCCAAGTTCGCTCCCGCCGCCGCGGCGTCGGTCAGCGCCGCCAAGGACGACGCCGGGAAGCTCGACGCGATGCGGAAGTTCATGATCGGCGTCGGCCCCGGCCCGGCCGCAGATGTCATCAAGAGCGTGATCGCGGCACGCGGGAAGTAACCCCAGGTATCGCACGAGACACGAACGCCCGGGGCCGGTTAGGTCTCGGGTTTTTTTCTGCGCGCTCACTCAAGTGAAACCGCGCTTCCCCACAACCGGTATCCTCTTCCCTTATGCGCGCCATCGCTCCCATCGTTGCTTCCGTCCTCGTCGCCGTTTCCGGCTCCGTCACGAGCGGATCTGCCAGCCAGCCGGACACTCGCTCGAACGACCAACCCGTCGGGCGGCCGCCGGCGTCACACCTGACTCAGCCTGCCAACGGACCACGCCGGGCCGACCCGTCTTGGCACGCTCTGCGAAACGCGACCGTCCACGTCAGGCCGGGCGAGACCATCGCCCATGGCACCGTCGTGCTTCGGGATGGCAAGATCCAGGCAGTGCTGCCGGGGCAGGCCGGGCCGGACGGGAAGATGGGGACCGAGGACGACGTGCCGGCGTCGGTTCCGATGGGGCCGCGGGTGTGGGATCTTTCGGGCCAGCACGTCTACGCGGGTTTCATTGATGCGTATGTGGAGGTTGATACGCCGCTGCCGGACGCGAACTCGTCGGGGCTGCACTGGAGCCCGCGCGTCATGCCGCAGCGGCGCGCCACCGACGGCAAGGGGATCGAAGAGCGTGACGCGGAATCGTTGCGGAAGCTCGGCTTCACGGCCGCGGCGATCGCGCCCAAGCGTGGGATTTTTCGCGGGCGCGGCGCGGTGGTGTCGTTGGCGAGTGCGAACCCGGATTTGAGTCAGCCAAGGCCGCCGGTGTATCAGGCGGACGTGTACCAGAGCGTGGCGTTCGACCTGGCCGAGATCCCCGCGAGCGGGCCCACGCCCGAGGACCACTGGCCCGGGTACCCGGACTCGCAGATGGGCGCGATCGCGTTGACCCGGCAAACGCTGATCGACGCGGACTGGCAGAACGCGGCCCGGCGGGCGGGTTCCACGATCGAGTCGAGCGCGATCGACGCGCTGCCGCCGGCGAACGATCGCACGCAGCGCTGGGTCACGCCGCTGGTGTTCTCGACGTCCGACGAATTGGAATCGCTGCGGGCGGCCAAGATCGGCAAAGAGTTCGATCGCAAGGTGATGATCGTGGGCTGCGGGACCGAGTTCCGGCGCCTCGACGCGATCGCGGCAAACGGGCTGCCGATCGTGCTGCCGATCAATTTCCCGGAGGCCCCGGACGTTTCGACATTCGCGAAGTCCGAGTCGATCGAGCTTGAAGAGATGATGGTGTGGGAGCAGTCTCCCACCAACCCGCGGCGGCTGGACGCGGTGGGGCTCAAGGTCGCGCTCACGACGGCGAAGCTGGAGGACAAGTCCAAGTTCTCGACGAATGTCTCGCGTGCGATCCGGTACGGGCTGGACCCCGAGAAGGCGCTGGCCATGGTGACGACGACCCCGGCCGAGTTGCTGGGGGTTTCGACGACGATGGGACAGGTCGAGGCCGGGATGGTGGCGAACCTGGTGGTGAGCGATAAGCCGCTGTTTGTTGCGGAGAAATCGCCAGCCCAGAAATCGCCGAAGGTCAAGAAAGACAAGGACGGCAAGCCGGGCGACGCGAAGCCGGGCGAAGCAAAGCAGGGCGACGCGGCCGCCGCCCCGTCGGGCGACAAGCCGGTCGATGCCGCGGTCAAAGCGGATCAGCCCGCGGACGAGAAGGGCAAAGAGGAAAAGCCAAAGGACGACAAGTCCAAGGATGAAAAATCCAAGGACGGCAAGAAGGGGAAAAAGGGTGACAAGAAGGACGACGATCGGGCCGTGATCCGCGACGTGTGGATCGACGGGCTTCGTCACGAGATCACGCCGCCGCCGACGGTGGAGTTGGCGGGGGCGTGGACGGTCACGTTCGACCCGCCGATCGCCGACAAGTTCACGCTGGAGATCGACGAGAAGAACTCGATCACGGTGAAGATCGCCGAGGCGTACACGACGGCGGACAAGGTGGGGCTGACGGGGAACCGTCTGGGGTTCGTGTACGACACGAGCGAGTTTGACGGCAACGGCACGGCCGTGGTGAACGCGATCGCGGAGAAGAACCCCGCCGGGGAGATCACGCTGTTTGGCGAGATCGTGAACCCGGACGCGACGCGGCGAAAGTGGACCGCGAAGAAGTCGGGCCCGTCAGCGGAAGCCGCTGCGCCCGACAAGGCCGCCGTCGGCGCGGACGCGTTCCTCGGCTCATGGAAGGCCTTTGAGTTCGATGGCAAGCCCGGGCCTGACCCCGACCCCAACGCGCCGACCATCGTCTTCGGAGGCGACGGCATCGTCCTCATTAAGGTCGGCGACAAGCAGGCCCACAGCAAAGGCACCTACGGCAAGCACGACGAGCAGGGAAAATCTCGTCTCGAATACATCTACGACAGCACCCCGCTCGGCCCGGCTGGCGGCACCCCCGGCGATTGGGAAGACAGGGTCACGATCGAGAACGGCATCCTCGTCGGCGAATCAAAGACGCCCAGCGGCAAGCTCCACACCTTCAAGGCCAGACGCGTAGGCGATGACGATGCGAAGAAGGACGCCCCGCGCCCGCGCGTGCTGGTCGATGCCATGACCGGCGTGTACCTCATCGTCACGATCGACGACACGCCGGTGGACATCACCGACGCGGCCGGGTCCTTCGTTCTTGTCAACGCCGACGGCACGGTCACGCTCAAGGGCGGCGGCAACGA
>JBGAOD010000058.1:12186-22580 GCA_044221955.1 Phycisphaerales bacterium
GAACCTAGTTCACGTTCAAGCCCGCCGGTTCAACGATTTCCTGATGGGCACCATGGACGCCGCGAACGGGACAAGTCGATCGTGGAAGGCGGTGCGTGTCGCGGCGGCGCTGCCCGCGAAGAACGATCCCAAGGCCGAGAAGGTCGTCAAAGACGCGTACTACGACGACCTCGTCACGCTGGCATCGATCCCAGAGAACATCGCGTACCCGTTCGGGCCGTACGGCGTGCGTGCGATCCCGCCGCAGAAGACGGTGATCGTCAAGAACGCGACCATCTGGACCAGCGGCCCGGCTGGAATCATCAACAACGGCTCGCTCGTGGTTTCGGGCGGGAAGGTCACTCAGGTTGCGGCGGGTGATCTGAGCGGGCTGGTCGATGCGAAGGACGTGGTCATCATCGACGCGGCCGGCAAGCACGTCACGCCCGGCATCATCGATTGCCACTCGCACACCGGCATCAGCCGCGGCGTGAACGAGTCGGGGCAGGCGGTGACGGCGGAGGTGCGCATCGAGGACGTCACCGACCCCGACGCGATCGACTGGTACCGCGAACTCGCGGGCGGCGTGACGACGGTGAACAACCTGCACGGCTCGGCCAACGTCATCGGCGGGCAGAACTGCGTGAACAAACTCCGCTGGGGCGTGCCGCACCCGGACCAGATGCACATGGAAGGCGCGAAGCCCGGGATTAAGTTCGCGCTGGGCGAGAACCCCAAGGCCTCCAACTGGGGCGATCGCGCCACGACGCGCTACCCCCAGACGCGAATGGGGGTCGAGGGGTTACTGCGCGATCGGTTCACGGCCGCACGGGAGTACCAAAACGCGCGCAAGCTGAACTCGCCGAACTTCCACCGCGACCTCGAACTCGAAGCCCTGGCCGAGATTCTTGAAGGCAAGCGGCTGGTTCACAGCCACAGCTATCGGCAGGACGAGATCCTGATGCTGTGCCGGTTGTCCGAAGAGTTCGGCTTCAAGATCGGCACGTTCCAGCACGGCCTTGAAGGCTACAAGGTCGCCGACGCGATCAAGTCATCGGCGCTGGGCGCGAGTATCTTCAGCGATTGGTGGGCATACAAGGTCGAGGTGCAGGACGCGATCCCGCAGGCCGGTCCGATCATGACCGAGGTCGGCGTGCCGGTGAGTTTCAATTCGGATTCGGACGAGATGGCGCGGCGGCTGAACGCCGAGGCCGGGAAGGCGGTTCGGTACGGCGACTTGAAGCCCGAGGAGGCGTTGAAGTACGTCACGCTCAACCCCGCGATCCAGCTCGCGATCGCGGATCGTGTCGGTTCGCTCGAGGTTGGCAAGGACGCGGACTTTGCGATCTGGTCCGGGCCTCCGATGAGCGTGTCGAGCTGCTGCGAGGCGACGTACATCGACGGCCGCGAATATTTCTCGATCGCGCAGGACAAGTCACGCCGCGAGTGGATCGCCAAGGAACGCACGCGGCTGATCCAGAAGGCGCTCGGCGCGTTCATCAACGAGCAGTTGCTCAAGAGCAAGAAGGAACCCAAGCCCGAATCGCCCGACGGGGTCAAGCCCCCCAAGGACGTGGAGGACGAGTTCATCGGCGACGAGGCCCTGCGCCGGCACTATCTCGACCTGTACAACCGCGGCATCAACCCGATGAGCAACCAGCCCGGCGTCTGCGGGTGCGGCGTCGTGCATCAGCGTTAGTTTTCTTGGCAGGTCGGCTCTCCGAGCCGACTCTTCCTTCCGCGGCCCCCAGATTTTCACTCCGCCACCTTCTCCAATCGGAATCATCCATGCAAGCCCTGCCCGAATCGAGCTCGAACTCTGTTGAAGCCGCGACGACTTCCGCTCCCAGACCCGGACCTTCGGAAACCCCCAGGTCCGGCGTCCTGCCGCGAGTGGTCGCCCTCGCGGTCGCTGTGTGTACGTTCGCTTCGAACGCCTCCGCTCAGGACCTGACCGTCAAAGCCCCGCGTCAATCGCAGCCGATTCTCATCACCGGCGCGACGGTGCATCCGGTGTCGGGCCCCGCCATCGCCGATGGTTTCATCTTGTTCACCAACGGCAAGATCGACAGCGTTGGCCAGGGCGCACCCGCGCCCTCCGCGCCGGGCATCGCGAGCGCCAAACGAATTGACGCCAAGGGCAAGCACGTCTACCCGGGCCTGATCGGCGCGTACACGCAGATCGGCCTGTCCGAAATCCAATCGGTTCGTGCGTCCCAAGACCAACGCGAAACAGGACAGATCACCCCCGAGGCCCAGACGCTGGTGAGCATCAACCCCGACTCGACGCTCATCCCCGTCACGCGGGCCAACGGTGTTCTGTCCGTTGGTGTTTTCCCCACCGGCGGGTTGGTGATGGGTCAGCCGTGCGTGATCTCGCTCGAAGGGTGGACGTGGGAAGAGATGTCCGTGCGGCGTTCGCTGGGGGTGGTCGTGAACTGGCCGTTCCCCAGGCCGGCCACGGCGTGGTGGATGCGGCAATCCAAGGAAGACCAGCTCAAGCGCATCACCAAATCGTTGACGACCA
Organism: Phycisphaerales bacterium; assembly: GCA_044221955.1. Lineage (GTDB taxonomy): Bacteria > Planctomycetota > Phycisphaerae > Phycisphaerales > UBA1924 > CAZCPB01. Next base: position 14,693 of record JBGAOD010000058.1, read on the forward strand.
TCGACGAAACATTCCGAACGGCCCGCGCCTACGCCCAAGCCCGCGACAGCGGCGCCGGCACCGCGCCCGATATCCGCTGGGAAGCGATGAGACCGTTGTTCGCTTCGCCGACTACTTCCTCTTCAACTACCCAACCTAGTGGCACTGGTTTTCAACCTGTGTCTACTCCTGCTTCCTCTTCAGCTTCTCTCTCTCAAGTCTTCATCCTCGCCAACGACTCCGAGCAGATCGAACAGGCCGTGCTCTGGGCTATCGACCTCGGCCTGCGCCCCGTCATCGTCGGCGGCCGCGACGCCCCGCTCTGCGCCGACCTTCTCAAGCGCCACCACGTCCCCGTGATCGTCGAGGGCGTCCACAACTTCCCCAAGCGGGCCGACTCGGACTATGACGCAACCTTCACGCTCCCCGCGACGCTCGAATCGCTCGGCGTCACCTGGTGCCTCGCTAGCGGCGAAGAGACCGCGCACGAGCGCAGCCTGCCGCACCACGCGGGGCTGGCGATGGGCCACGGCCTGAGCGAAGAGGCCGCGATCCGGTGCGTCACGCTGAGCGCCGCGCAGATCTTGGGCGTCGGCGATGTGCTCGGCTCGCTCGAACCTGGAAAGGCCGCGACCCTCATCATCACCGACGGAAACCCGCTCGAGATCACGACGCACGTCACGCAGGCGTTCATCAACGGGCGGGATGTCGACCTTTCGACCAAGCAGAGCAAGCTGGCCGAGAAGTACCGTGAAAAATACCGCCAGCAGCGTGAGCAGAAATAGCCAGCGACCTCCCGGGCTCAATCGGGCGGCGGTGTTGGGGCGCCGTTGGATTCGCCCTCGCTCACCCGAGCGGCCGAGATGACCTTGTCGTCGTCGTTGAGCCCGACGACGCGGACGCCCTGGGTGCCTCGGCCGTACTGGCTGATGGTGTTGGCGGCCATGCGCACGAGCTGGCCTTGCTTGGTGATGACGACGACGCCGTCGGTGTCGCGCACGCCCAGCGCGGAGACGGACCGCCCGTTGCGGTCGGTGATTTTGATGTCGGCCCGGCCCTTGCCGCCGCGCGATTGCGAGCGCATTTTGCCCTCTTCGGGCTGGACGCGGTATTCGTCGACGGGCGTGCGTTTGCCGTAGCCGTTCTCGGTGATGGTGAGGAGCGAGAGCGAGGGGTCGGCGGACATGAGGTCGCCGTCGGCGTCGGGCTCCATGTTGATGGTGACGACGCCGACGACCTGATCGTCGTCGGCGAGTTCGATGCCCTTCACGCCGGCCGCGGATCTGCCCATGAGGCGGACATCTTCCTCGTTGAAGCGGATGGCCGAGCCGGTGGCGGAGACGAGCAAGAGGTCGTCGTTGCCGTCGGTGAGCGTGACGTCGAGGAGCGCGTCGCTCTCTTTGAGGCCGACGGCGATGATGCCGGACTTGTTGACGTTGCGGTAGTCCTTGAGCGGCGTGCGCTTGACGATGCCGCCCTTGCTGACGAAGGTCAGGTAGTTCGAGCCCTCTTCGAAATTCTTGACCGCAAGGAAGGCGCAGGTGCGTTCGCCGGGCTTGAGCCCGATGAGGTTGACCATCGCGCGGCCCTTGGAGGTGCGGCTCATCTCGGGGACTTCGAAAACTTTGATAAGGAAGACCCGGCCGGTGTCGGTGAAGCAGAGCAGGTCGTCGTGCGTGCTGGCCACGAACAGGTGCTCGATGAAGTCGTCGTCCTTGGCGTCGGAAGCGCGGATGCCCTTGCCGCCGCGGTTCTGTTCGCGGTAGGTGTCGAGCGGGACGCGCTTGGCGTAGCCCTGGTGGCTGATGGTGAGGGCGACGTCCTGCACGGGGATGAGTTCGGCGATGGAGACGTCGGCCTCGCCCTCTTCGATGCGGGTGCGGCGCGGCGAGCCGTAGCGGGCCCGCATTTCGATGCAGTCGTCCTTGATAATGGCGAGGACGCGTGTGCGGTCGCCGAGGATCAGCTCGTAGCCCTCGATCTCGTGCGTGATCTGCGTGTATTCGCCGACGAGCCGCTCGATCTCGAGCCCGACGAGCTGAAGGAGCCGCATCGATCCGATCGTCTCGGCCTGGATACGCGAGAGCGCGACCCCGCCCTGCGCTTCGGCGGCTTTCAGGCGTGCGAGCAGGCGAGCGGGGAGCTTGGCGGCGTGCGGGTGCGTGGAGGGGATGCGGAACTTGCGGGCCATCAACGCCTGGATCGCTTCCTCACGCGTGCGGCTGGCGCGGATCAGACGGATCACCTCGTCGATGTCGCACACCGCGTAAATCATGCCCTCCAACACATGGGCCTTCTTCTTGGCTTCACGCAGCAGGAAGGAGGTCCGTCGCCGGATCACGTCCTCGCGGTGCGTGATGTAGCAATCGATCAGCTCGCGCAGGCTGAGCGTCCGCGGCTGGCGGTTCACCAGCGCGATGTTCATGATGCTAAACGTGTCCTGCAGGCTCGTGAACTGGTAGAGCTGGTTCTCGACGACGCGCGGGTCGGCGCCCTTCTTCAGTTCGACCACGATCCGCGTCTGGGCCTCGCGGCCTGATTCGTCGCGCACGTCCGAGACGTCCTGGATGCGGTCGTCGTCTACGGCCTCGACGATCTTCTTGAGTAGCGCTTCTTGCGAGCTGTTGTACGGGATCTCTTCGATCACGATCTGCTGGCGGTCGGTGTTCTTGCCGCTCTCTGGCCCGCCGAGCGGTTCGATGCGCACCGTGCCGCGCACGTACACGCGCCCGCGGCCCGTCGAGTAGCCGTCGACGATCCCGCGGCGGCCCATGATCATGCCGCCGGTGGGGAAGTCGGGGCCTTTGATGCCGTGGCGGACGATGGTGCCGTCGGCGTCTGCCACGTCGGTCATCAGCTCGCCGAGCGTGATCGACGGGGTTTCCAGAACGCGGATGATCGAATCGAAGACTTCGGTGGGGTTCTGCGGCGGGAGGCTCGTTGCCATGCCGACCGCGATCCCGATGCCGCCGTTGATGAGTAAATTGGGGAAGCGGCCGGGCAGGACCATCGGTTCCATCAGGCGGTCGTCGTAGTTGGGCTGGAAGTCGACCGTATCGAGCTTGAGGTCGGCGAGCAGGTCGACCGCGCCGTACATCATGCGCGCTTCGGTGTACCGCATGGCGGCCGGCGGGTCGCCGTTGATGGAACCGAAGTTGCCCTGCGGATCGATGAGCGGCACGCGCATGCGCCAGCGCTGGGCCATGCCGACGAGCGTGGGGTAGACGATCGCTTCGCCGTGCGGGTGGTAGTCGCCCGAGGTATTGCCGGCGATCTTGGCGCACTTGAGGTGCTTTCGTCCCGGCATGAGCCGCAGGTCGTTCATGGCCACCAAGATGCGGCGCTGTGATGGCTTGAGCCCGTCGCGGACGTCGGGCAGGGCCCGGTCCATGATGGTGCTCATCGCGTAGGTGAGGTAGCTGTCCTGCAGCTCGCGGCGGATGTCGAGCTCGACGATCCGGTCGTCGGCCGACGGTGGGGGCGAGTTGCTGTCCAGCGGACTCTGTTCGGTCATTGATCCGTGCCTCCGCGCTCAGGTGCAAACTGGATGCAAACTGTAGGTTTGTCCCCGCCTGAAACCCGCCCCGTGGCCCGCTCCCCACCAGATTCACGCCCGAGAATTTCGCACCGCCCCGCCCCGAGCACCCCAAGTCGCCGGTCCGAGAGTTTTCTGAACCGATTCCCACGATCCACCCAAATTTCGCCGCCTCCCGCGACCCCCGACAGCGCATGACTGGACACGAACCCCGCAGGAGAACCCCATGACCACCACCAGCGCCGCATTCCGTCCGATCCTTCTCACCGCCGCCGTAGCCTTCGCGACCGCCACCCATGCGCAATCGATCCCCGTCGGCGACGCCGGCTTCGAGGCCACCGTCTTCGCACCATGCAACTTTGGAAACTTCAGCTCAGGTTCCGCTTGGAAAATGGAGTCCGGCGGCGGCGGCGCCTGGCGCCCCCAGACCTGCTGGGAGATGTTCGCACCCGAGGGGCTGCAAGTCGGATACATCAACGGTGGGACGATCAAGCAAACTCTCACCACCAGCGGCGTCGCCGGCGCGCCCTACACCCTCTCTGTCACCCTTGGACGCCGCACTAATGCTTGCTGCCCCGCCCAGCCCACAACCCTCGCGCTCTGGGCCGGAACCCGCCTCATCGGCTCCCGTGTCGTGAGCGTCGCGGAAGCGCCGGCACCGGGCAAGTGGGGGCGGTACAGCCTCTCGACGAACGGGCCCGCCGACCTCGCTCCGGGGCTCCCGCTCATTATCCGCTTCTCCAACCCGGGCGCGCAAACCGATCTCGACGAAGTAACCCTCGACGGCGGCGGCTGCGCGGCCGACTTCGATCACGACGGGTTCGTAACCGGTGACGATTTCGACGGCTACGTCTTCGAGTTTGCCGCCGGGAACGCCGCTGCCGACTTCGACCACGACGGCTTCGTCACCGGCGACGACTTCGACGCCTTCGTCACGGCTTTCGTCGCGGGGTGCTGAGCGACGCACTCCGACGCCAAGGGCCGATTCAGAGGTTTTTTTTCTCGAAGCACAAGCAACTCGCCGTGTCTTCTCGCTCGCTCTCCCGGTTCTCTTCGCGGGCAGCGCGCCAAGAGAATCACCGTGCGCTTCAACGACCAACCCAAGAGGAATCAAGGAATGAAAAACGTCATCACCCGCTTGCCCCGCTCAGTTCGGCCAGCTCTGATCTGCGTCGGGTGGGCGATCACCGTCGGTTCCGCCAGCGCTCAGACAACGTTGTACGGCCCAACCCCCTACCTCTGCGTGAACGACAGCCCTTTCGTCGGGCTCGGACTTGGCTACTTCCACCTCGAAAACTTCGAGGACCACCTTTTCAACACACCCGGAGTCTCCGCCAACTCAGGTTCCGTGACCAGCGCTACCTACGGCGTCGGTGCCGCGATCATCGACTCGGTCGATTGCGACGACGGAGCGATCAACGGCACGGGAATGCCTGGCGATTCGTTCTTCGCCAGCCCCGACATCACCTTTACGTTCAACGCCGCGGTGCTTGGCACGCTGCCCACGCACGCCGGACTGGTCTGGACCGACGGCGGGCCGAGCGCGACCGTGATTTTCGAGGCCTTCGACGCGCACGGGATGCTGTTGGGCACGGTGACCGACGTCTGCGGCGACTTCACGTACTTCGGAACGACCGCCGAAGACCGATTCTTCGGCATCTCTTCGCCCGGCGGGGTCTCGTCGATCCGAATCCGCCATAACGCCGGAGGCCTCGAGATCGACCACTTGCAGTACGGCGGGTCCGGCTGCCGGGCCGACTTCACCGGCGACGGCTTTGTCACCGGCGATGATTTCGATGCTTACGTCATCGAGTTCATCGAAGGGAATCCCTCCGCGGACTTCGACGCCGACGGGTTCGTCACCGGCGACGACTTCGACGCCTTCGTCACGGCGTTCGAGGCCGGGTGTTAGGAGCGACAAGTCGTTGCGAGCGCATTTCACGCCGGTGCCAGCAGCGACGCAATCACGTCCCGCGCCCCATACGTCGCCCGCTCCGTCGACACGAACGGCCTGATGCACGAAAGATCGTCCCCCACCGTCACCAACGCCCGTTCCTCATAACCATCCGCCCGCGCCTGCCCCAGCCCGATGTTCGACATCAGCCCGTTGCACAGGCACTTCCGACCCACCGTTTCCTCGGCCTTGCCGCCCTTGCGAACGTAATCGTCCACCGGCTCGCCCGGGCAGCGGTATCCAAGCGTGCCGTCTTCCTTGCGATACGCACGCCGCAGATACCCGAGATCGCACAGCCGAGGCCGCCGAGCAAACTCTTCAGTCTCGGACAGCGTTCCTTCCAGCGATGCAATCTTGAAGGGAAATCCCGTCGGCGACGCCAGCGGATCGGTGAACACCTCCGCCTCACCGCTCAGCACACGCCGCACCAATCGCTCGCGCAGCGACGGCTCCAGCCCCGATTCCGCGCACAACGCGAAGACCGTCCCCGCCTGGATCCCCCGAGCCCCGGCCGCGATCGCCGCCGCCAGCTTCTCGCGCGTCGAGTACGCCCCGGCCAGCCAGAACGGAACCCCCAGCGCTCTCATCTCCGCGAGGTCCACCACATCACGCTCGCCGTAGATCGGCTCGCCCCGCACCGTCAGCTTCTGCGCCCCGCGCGGCGGCGCGTTGTGCCCGCCCGCGGTCGGCCCCTCCACCACAAACCCGTCGATCCCGCCTGGGGCTTTCTTCAAGAGCGCCTTGGCAAGCACAACCGACGCGATGATCGGCAGGAAGTTCGGCTTGGCCAGCGGCCGCGAGAGCACCGGCGCATCGGCGACAGTTCGGGGATCAAACCGCAGCTCGTAGTGGTCGGTCGCGCCGCCCATATCCAGCACCGCCAGCCCGATTGAAGCTGGCTCGTGCCGCGACAGCCGATCGAGAGCCGCCGGGATCTCTGCCGGGATCCCCGCTCCCATCAGCACCACATCAACGCCCGCCAGCATCGCGCCGTACAAGCTCGGGAGCGTCGGGAACTGGATCTTCTCCAGCAGGTTGATGCCAACCACCCCGCGATGCCCTTCCTTTGCGAGGAACACTTCGACAAAGTTCGCCAGCACAATCAACGCCTCACGCTCGGGCGTCAGCGTCGCGCGGAGCAAGGGCAGGAGTTGGAAGCGAGAGCCTCCATCTTCCGAGCCCGCGTTCTGTGCCGCTCCGTCGGGATCGCGGAAGTACCGCTCGATCACACGATCACCGACACCCGCGATCGGGAACGCCGCGATGGCCCGCCTCAGGTGCCCGCCCTCGTCCCCCGCCTGTAGCCGTCGGACCAGCATCGTGTCGAGCGCGGTCCCGGAGACCACCCCCAACTGGCCGAGCATCGAGACCTCGCGGGCAAGCCGCCACCCCGAAACTCCAACTCCCATGCCGCCCTGGATGATTCGTGGCAATTCCATGCGAGCGTGAACTCCTTGCTCGGCTCCTCAAGCGACCAACCCGAGCACGGCATTGTAGAATTGTTGATCATCTAGTCCAATATACATCCAACAAAGCCGATCCCGACCCACCATCTCCTCGCTCGTTTCGCTTGCCCACATCCCGCGCCTTACCGCGCCAGCTCGATCGCCCGCGTCTCGCGCAGCACCGTCACCTTGATCTCGCCCGGGAACGTCATCTCTTCGCTCACCCGCTTGGCGATGTTGTGCGCGATCAGGTACGCCTCGTCGTCGCCCACGCGGTTCGCATCGACCATCACCCGCACCTCGCGACCCGCCTGGATCGCGTACGCCTCGACCACGCCGGGCTGGGCCATCGCGATGTCCTGAAGCTCGGTCAGCCGCTGGACGTACTTCTCCATGCTCTCCCGGCGGGCCCCCGGTCGGGCCGAGCTGACCGCGTCGGCCGCCATCACGATGGGGGTGTAGAAACTGGTCGAGGGAATATCGCCGTGGTGCCCGCCGATGGCGTTGAGGACCTGGTCTTTCTCGCCGTACTGCTTGGCGAAGTCCATGCCGATCTTGGGGTGCCCGCCCTCCATCTCGTGGTCCATGGCCTTGCCGATATCGTGCAGGAACCCGCAGCGGCGGGCCAGCGCTCCATCAAACCCGAGCTGGTCGGCGATGATCTGGCAGAGGTACGCGACCTCGATTGAGTGCCGCAGCACGTTCTGCCCGTAGCTGGTGCGGTACTGGAGCTTGCCCATCGCCTCGATGATCTTGGGGTGCAGCCCGCGCAGGTTGGCCTCGATCATCGCGTCCTTGCCGAACTTCTGGATCTTTTCCGCGATCTCCGAACGCACCTTATCCACGACCTCTTCGATGCGCGAGGGGTGCATGCGCCCGTCTTGGATCAGCCGCTGCAACGACTCCACCGCCACCGCCTGCCGGACCTTGTCAAAGCACGACACCACGATCACGCCCGGCGTGTCGTCCACGATG